>JAKOTZ010000235.1 GCA_029776995.1 Candidatus Hydrogenedentota bacterium | reverse complement strand
GGGCAAGGTAACCTACGCGACAGGCGATGAAGATGAATCCCTGGTTGCGGACCTGATTGAAGACGAGGAAGATGTGGGCTGACGCGTGGCGTTCCCGTTTCGGAGGACACTGCGTCCTGCTGGGGGTAACGGGATCTATCGCTGCCTATAAGGCGGCAGAGTTGGCGTCCAGGCTGGCCGAAGCAGGGGCGGACGTGTTCCCCGCCATGACCCGTTCGGCCAGACAGCTGCTCGGGCCGGCGACACTGGAGGCGCTTTGCGGACGGAGGGTTTGCGGAGAACTGTTTGAACCGGCCTCCTCATGGGAAATCGATCATATTGCCGTAGCCCGGAAAATCCATTTGGCTCTCGTCGCGCCTGCCACGGCGAATATTATGGCCAAGGCCGCGCACGGCATTGCCGATGACTGGCTGTCCACCACCCTGCTGGCAACCAAAGCCCCTGTGGTCATGGCCCCTGCCATGAATTCAGACATGTTCAGCCATCCGGCCACCGTACGAAACCTGGAAATACTGAAAGAACGCGGGGTATTCATCGCCGGCCCGGGTTCCGGGCGACTGGCCTGCGGCACCGAGGGACCGGGCAAATTGGCCGATACCGCTGAAATCTTAACCGCAGCGGCACGCGCCATTGGCCATCCGGGGGACCTCAACGGCCGGCGGGTACTGATTTCCATGGGAGGAAACCGGGAACCCATCGATCCCGTGCGTTTTATTGGAAATCGGTCTTCCGGACGCATGGGCTGGGCGCTGGTTTTCGCGGCCTGGACCCGCGGAGCGGAGGTAACCGTCATTCTCGGCTCATGCGACGTTCCGCCTCCGCCACAGGTAACAACGGTAAATGCCCAGACGGCGTCCCTCATGCGCCAGGCAATGCTTGAACACCTGCCAAACTGCGACATTTTCATCTCCGCTGCCGCCGTAGCGGATTATCGCCCTGAAGAAACCTCTTCAGTAAAACGAAAACGTTCCTCCGATCCGTGGCCTATTACCCTGGTGCCCAACCCGGATATTCTCTCGGAGGCCGCGGCGCGCAGAAAACCGGGGCAAATCCTGGTCGGATTCGCAGCGGAGACTGAAGATCCCGTTTCCAGAGGAATCGAAAAGAGAAAAAGCAAGGGCGTAGACCTCATACTGGCGAATACAGTCGGGGGAGATTACGACGCCATTGGATCCGATTCC
>JAKOTZ010000234.1 GCA_029776995.1 Candidatus Hydrogenedentota bacterium | reverse complement strand
CATGCGTCTTCTCCCCGCGCGGCCAGCGCACGCTCGACCTGCCGGGGCAGCAGCCATTCCCGACACCACTTACCGGCGACTGCTGATGCGTTCTTCCAATCTGCCATACCAGACGCGTCGGTCGCGCCCTTGCCTGGCGTCATCATACCCATCGCGCGGATCACTGCCGCCAGAACCAGCAATCTGCGTATCTGATCCCATGCCGGCGTATCCGATGGGTCAGGCAGCATGGTCAGTCCGGCCTCAAGCGCGGATTCGGTCTGGCAGATACGGCGCAGCGATTCCTGCGCGTCCCATATGGCCTTCAATTCTTCCTGAAGCGCCGCCAGCGCCAGGTCGATCCCGCCGGCATCGGCCGCAACACGTTTCGCGACGGCCTCATAAAAGCCCGAGCAACCAGGACGCAGGAATTCCCAAGCCTCCTCGGGATTCTCCGCATCCAGGCCCCGATCCAGCGCATCGCTGAACACCAGCGCGCGGAACGGCTCCAGCACATCGGACAGGGTCATCTCCGCGTAGGCTTCATCCACGCTGGGAACGCCGGCATCGCCGATAACGCTGTGCAGCCGCCCCCATGACAGGTCGTGGTCATATACCATCCGCCAGTCCAGAAACACCCGGTTTTCATATCCGTTCAGCTCAAGCCGGAGCCCGTTCTGTTCAAGGGTTGCCACGTGGTGCAGGTATTCCAGCCCGCTTCGGTGTTCTCTGAAGATCACGTAACACCGGGGATCCGCGTCCAGGCCCAGCGCTTCCACCAGCGTGCGCCTCCGCAACACCGGCGCGTCCGCCGTTCCCTGGTTCACGGACACGCTCCGTCCCACATGCCCCCGTGTTCCATGATAGGAATTGTTATAGACCACGAGCGCGCGTTCCGTCCCGTAGCGGTTCGAATAGATAAACACGTTTTCATCCACCCAGCCCTCAGGCGTGATGAAATCGTACAGGGCGAAATTGACGGAACCGCTGAACAGATAACGCTTGCGCAGAAGCGGAAAAATCTCCCGTTCGTGGCGGGCAATCAGCCCTTCATCCGGTGTTTCATCCCAATATGCCCGGCGGTATTCCATGCCGTATTTTTCGGTAAAGCCTTCCACCTGCCCATGGCCGAACATGGGCAGGCCGGGCATGGTGGCCAGCAGGGTCGCCACGCCGAAATATTTGTCCCCTTTTCCAAACTGAGCCGCGGCGGTTTCTTCATCAGGATTGTTCATGAAATTCACGAACCGCTGGAGAATCTCCGGGCTGAATTCCAGAACGTTTTTAATGGTCTGGCGGTATTTGGCGTTATCCTCCATCTTGAGCATGTTCATGAAAGCGCTGTTGTATACCCGGTGCATACCCAGCGTCCGGACGAAATAGCCTTCCATGAGCCAGAACGCTTCCGCCAGCAGCAGGGTATTGGGAGCCTTTTCCGCCACCCGGTCCACAACCATCCGCCAGAACTCCACAGGGAAATGCCGGTCAAATTCCTCCCGGCTCATTCCATACTCCGCCCGGGACGGTATCGCGCCCCCATCGCCGGGTTTCGGGAACCACAGGCGCTGGTAATGTTTTTTGGCAAGGGTCATCGCCGCGTCAAACCGGATAATGGGACACTTTTGCGCCACATGGAGAATGGTATCTATAACCGCCTGCCGGACCTCTTCGAGCATGAAATTCAGCTGGGCGGTATCGTTCCACGGCATGCTGGTTCCATCGTTGCCGTGGTAGATATAGCGCACCTGCCCCGTGCCTTTATCCACCAGTTTAAAAACCACAGCGGCATCGGTGCGGGTCCAGTATCCGTCCTCCAGAAAAATACTTATCCGGGGATCCGGCGAGAGATCCGGCCCGTCAAACCGATATCCCGGAAACGGCGGGGAGGCAGTCTGCATGAACCAATCCGGATGTTCCACTATCCACCGGGAATAGATGCCCATATGGTTGGGCACCATGTCTCCCGCCAGGCGTATTCCCCGGCGCCAGGCCCGTTCGGCCAGATCATGGAACGCGGATTCTCCCCCAAGATCCGCGGCAATATCATAATCGTACAGCGAGTATGCCGACGCTTCGGCCTCCGGATTTCCCATCATCCGTTTAATATTCCGGGATACCGGCGAGCGCTCCCAGAGGCCGATCAGCCACAGGGCATTGAATCCCCACCGGGCCAGTCGGTCCAGTTCCGCGTCCGGAACCTGATCCAGCCGCGTAATGCTTCGCCCATACCGACGCGACAGCTGATCCAGCCAAACGTATACGGATTTGGCCATCAGCACAACATTGGGCATCCAGTCTTTGTCCGGCGTAAACGCCTCGGGTTCCGCGTATTCCTGCTGATCGCGGAACGAAAGCGCTTCCCGGCCGCCCGGACCGATTCCGCGGAGTGCCGTTTCCTCCCGGAGCACGCCGCGCGCCACCAGCGCGATTTCACGGAATTCTTCCGGAAGCAGCGCAGCCCAAACCTTCAATATGAATTCCAGTTGGCTCTCCAGGGAATCCGGGCACGCGCGGATCGGCTGACGCAGCGTTTCCAGCAGCGGCATCCCCGTCTCAGGTATCGGCGGCAACCGGTTAAACCAGCTCTCCATACAGGAGATATAGCGGTCCCACGGAACAGCGCGCGCGAGGGGTGTCGTGTCATGTAACGGCCGGTAAGGCGCCGCGGCGGGATTCTCATTCTCCACCTGAATCAGCAGGGATTCCAGCACCAGCCCATCCAGGCGAATCGATTCTTCCAAGGGAGGGGTCGCGAAGTCGTCCGGGGTCAATATCCCCCGACGGACCGGCAGGGGGGGAAACTCCCTGGAGATTCCCCGCAATACCTCCCGAACCGCGGGCGCGCCGGACTCTTTTTCTGCCCAGTGCAGGCCGCTGCGCGCCGCGTTAGGCTGGATTCTGCTGGTGTAGTACCAGCATACGTGCCGCATGGCTTCCGTGAGCAATCCAAAAATAAGCAGTTCCCCGGCCCTGGCGGGGCGGACGGATGGATCCGAAAAATCCCGCGCCCGGTTCAGGCGGGCCGTCACCAGCCGGGCCAGACGGATCCTGTCCGACGGCATGCACTGATCATCCGGACCGGAGGGCAGGTCCTCAAAGCCCAGCTGTAAATCCGTAATTGCGCCGCGCCGCAGGTGATAACCATGGGGCGCATAGGGATTGCGAAAAAGTTGTCCAAACGATTTCAGCATGTCTGCTTTCTGGTACGCGGAAAAATTGTACCGGTAACAGGAATAACCACTAAACAATTTGCGCTTATTGTAACACAGGATTCCGGCAAGTCGTTTCCGGCAGCAGCGCCGTCAGGGCCAGATTCCGTTCGGTCAAATCTCCCCGCCGGTAACTGAAAAACTGCCCCGAACAGATGGTGCATATTCCGGCAGTGTAAATGTTTTCACGGAGCAATCCTGCCGCGATCAGCGAGCGCCGCACTACTTCCCATAAATCCAGATTTCTTCCCGACACCGGATGCCCTGCCATACGCAGCGTGTCAGCCGTTTCAGCGTCGATTTCATAACAGCAGGGACCTGCCCCGGGACCGATTGCCGCAACCATCCTCCGCGGCCTGGCTCCATACCGGGCAGACAGCGCGGCAGCCACTTTTTCCGCGATTCCCGCTAGCGCGCCGCGGCGTCCCGCGTGAATCAACGACACGCAGGGAATTTCCGGGTCTCCCAACCAGACCGGCAGACAGTCCGCCACGCTGATACCCAGGGTCCATCCCGGCTCACCGGAGGCAACCGCATCCGCGACAGGTCTGCAATCCTGGCGATCGGCAGAGGATTCTTCGGATGACGCCTCATCCTCCACCGGCTGGCCGGCTTCCCACAGGGACCATCCCGGCAGGCACAGTGTTCTTACACCGTGCATTTGCTTAACCCGAACCACCCGCCCGGATCCCGGCCAACGTGCCATCTCAAGAAACCTATCCAGCCGAGGTGAAACAGTCGGGTCGTAATGAAAATCACCGTCTTCCCGGTCTGTCAGCAGCGCCACCCAGGGTCCCCGCCTTTCAAACCAGGCCATTCGGATCATTCACGGCACTCCATGGCTTACTGACTTAGAGAATGTATCGCGTAAGATCCTGGGGCGAGGCAAAACCTTCCAGCCGATCCCGAACCATATCCGCGGTTACATGGACCGTCTCTCCCGAACGGTCGGAAGCGGAAAAGGAAATATCCTCCAGCAGATGCTCCATAATGGTGTGCAGCCGGCGCGCGCCGATGTCTTCACTTTCGGCATTGAACCGTTCACAGTACTCAGCGATCAGTCGGACAGCGCTATCTTCAAACGTCAGGGTTACCCCTTCAGTCGCCAGCATCTGCGTGTATTGCTGCAGCAGGGAATTGTCTGTTTCCCGCAGAATCTTTTCAAAATCATCCGCTCGCAGGCTCTCCAGCTCCACCCGAATGGGAAAGCGTCCCTGAAGCTCCGGAATCAGGTCCGAAACTTTCGTCACGTGGAACGCGCCAGCCGCGATAAAAAGAATATGGTCAGTCCGGACCGCCCCATACTTGGTCATCACCACGCTGCCCTCGACTATGGGCAGGATATCCCGCTGAACGCCTTCGCGGGAAACATCTGGACCATGGCCCGGAGCGCCCCTCCCCGCGATCTTATCAATCTCGTCCAGGAATATAATCCCTTCCTGTTCCGTACGTTCAATGGCGATGCGCGCCAAAGCGTCCCGGTCTATCAGTTCTTCCAGAATCTGATCTTTAAGGATCTTTCGGGCCTCCGAAACCTTCACCCGACGCTGGCGGGTGCGCCGGGGAGCTATTCGGGATAACATCTCCTGCATGTTCATCCCGATTTCTTCCATGCCGCTTACATTGAACATGCCCATCATGACCTCAGCGGGTGACTCATGAACCGCTAAATCCACTTCCCGGTCATCATAGGCCCCTTCCGCCAGTTTCCGCCGGAGAATCTCCCGGGCGCGTTTCCGTGAATCTTCCCCATCCGCCACATTGCGCGCCGGTCCTTCATCGCCGCTCAGGGGATTCATGGGATGAAAAGCCGGCGGTCTGGCACGATCGCCCGCGTCGCCGAGCAGCAGATCGATCAGCCGTTCTTCAGCGATTGCGTCAGCTCTCGCCTCAAATTCCCGCTCGGCCCGGGCGCGAACCATCTTGAAGGCCGTATCCACCAACTCCCGGATCATGGATTCGCAGTCACGGCCTACATATCCAACTTCAGTAAACTTTGAAGCCTCCACTTTAATGAATGGCGCATCCACCAGTTTGGCCAGACGCCGCGCGATTTCGGTTTTACCGACACCGGTCGGACCGATCATAAGGATATTTTTCGGAATGACTTCATCCCGAAGCTCCGGCGGCAGCTGCTGACGCCTCCAGCGGTTGCGCAGCGCGATCGCGACTTTCCGTTTTGCGGCGTGCTGTCCAATAATGTACCGGTTCAATTCTTCCACGATCTGCCGGGGCGTCAGCGCGTCCCCCGCGGTTTCCCGGGCGATTTCAGGAATACTCATGGCAAAGCTCTTTCCCCAATATAAAGCCGTAAAAATACCGTTTTTTCACAGGCAGGGACAATCCGAACCGCAGGAAGCCCCTTCCTGGTCGGTCATGTCCAGCTTTTCAATACGTCGCCGGTGGCGTTCCTCCCCGCTGAAGGGCGTGTCCAGCCATACTTTAAGCACCATCAGACACGTGTCCAGCGCCATGGTTCGCCTGCCAAGACAGAGGATGTTTGCGTCATTATGCCGGCGGGCGAGATCGGCCATTTCTTCGTTCAGGCACACCGCTGCCCTGATCCCGCGATGCCGGTTCGCGGCAATGCTCATGCCGATGCCTGTTCCGCAGACCAGCACGCCCCGGTCTGCCTGCCCTGACAGTACCGCCTGGCATACCCGCGCCGCGAAATCCGGATAATCCACCGATTCCGCGCCCCGGGTCCCGCAGTGCACGACCCTATGACCTTCCTGCTCCAGGAAGGCCACGATAGCGGGAACATATCCACCCTCAGGGGGTTCATATCCCGCGTGGTCACATCCAACAGCAATTATCATTTTGTCTTATTCCTTACGGTCATTCGCCAACTGGAAGCCCGGAGTCACCGCACATCCGGTTCAGTAATGCAGGCCATTCCCATGGCAGACAACATACAGCATTGCTTCTGTTATAGGGCCTTCCCGGACGATTTTCCCCGTATCCGGATCAAACACGGTGGATGGGACCGCGGCCGTGCCACATGTTCCATCCAGAATCAGGTCCACCCCCTGCAAGGCAGCCTCACGGGCTGTCCGCGCGGGAGGCGAACCGGTAAGGTTGGCGGATGTGGACGTAATCGGCCGCCCCATCAGCCTGGAAAGCCCCCGGGCAATATAATGGCTGGAACACCGGACACACACCTTTCCTTCCGGACCGATGACGCGTTTCGGCAAATCTGAACGGGCAGGCAGCAACAGCGAAAGCGGCCCCGGCCAGAAAATTTCCATGCACCGGCGGGCTTTTTCCGAAATCTCCTTAACCACCATCTCTACCATCCCGCGGTCCGCAACCACCAGCAGTACCGGCATCGCGGAGGGGCGGCCTTTCACCTCATACAGCCGATCCAGCGCGGTTTCAGAAAAGGGGTCTACCGCAAGGCCGTAAACGGTTTCCGTGGGATAAGCCACCACCCCATTTCCCCGAAGTACAGTAACGGCTTTTTCAAGCGCCCCCTCCGCCTGCGCCGCCAGAACAGACTGGGTCATGGCAGCGACTCCAGCCACGCCTTTACCCGGGCAAGCGCCCGGCCGCGATGGCTTAGCGAATGCTTAATTTTCGTATCCATCTCCCCGAATGTTTCTTCGTAACCCACCGGCACGAACAGTGGATCATAACCGAACCCGTTACTGCCATAGGGTGCCGCCGCAATATGTCCTTCAACCTCGCCCCATTCAATATGCACATCCGGACTACCGGGAAACGCCACCGCGGCACAGCACACGAAACGGGCCGTCCGCAGATGCCATGGCACATCCTCCAGGGCGGCCAGCAGTTTGGCGTTGTTCGCCGAGTCATCGCCTTCAGGGCCGGCATAATAAGCCGAATTCACGCCGGGCTCTCCATTCAGCGCGTCCACGACCAGCCCTGAATCGTCCGCCAGACAGGCATGTCCTGTCCGCTCAGCGTAGTACAGCGCCTTAAGGGTGGCATTCTCCTGAAATGTAGTCCCCGTTTCTTCCGGAGCGGTAATCCCCGGAAATTCAGCCAGGCTCCGCACCTGCCACCGCGTCCCCTGCAGAAGCTCTTCCAGTTCACGGGCTTTTTTCGGGTTACCGGACGCGGCAACGATTATTTTGGGTTCAATCATGAGCCAATGCTTCCTTCTGGGCGGACACTATCTGTTTAATGCCGTTCAGCGCCAGGTCCAGCATACTGTTCAGCCCCTGCCGGCTGAATACCCGGCTCTCAGCGCATCCCTGCACCTCAATCAGGGCGCCCTGATCGTTTCCGCACACGTTCAGGTCTACCTCCGCCCGGGAATCTTCTTCATAGTTCAGGTCCAGCATTAAAAGATTATTGACCAGCCCCACGCTCACGGCCGCGCAGTGCCCCGTAAGGGGAATCTCTTTCAGAAATCCCCTGCCTACCGCGTCTTCCAGCGCGTCACGCAGGGCGATCCAGCCGCCGGATATGGCCGCCGTTCGCGTTCCACCATCCGCCTGCAGCACGTCACAGTCTACCGTGATCAGACACTCTCCGAGCGCGTCCAGTTTCGTCACCGCGCGCAGCGCCCGGCCGATCATGCGGCTAATTTCCTGGGCCCGGCCTTTCTGGTAATTATCCCTGCCGATCCGCTCCGAAGAGGACACGGGAAGCATGGCATACTCCGCCGTTATCCAGCCCTGGCCACTTCCTTTCAGCCACGCCGGCAGCCGATCGCTCAGCGTGGCCGTGCATAAAACCACGGTATCCCCGAAACTGGTCAACACGGATCCCGGCGCCGTTTTGAGGTAATGCCGTTCAAAAGAAATCGGACGCAACGCTTCACAAAAACGCCCGTCACCGCGTCTCGTAGTCATGGATATCCCATCCCCTTACGGTATCGGTACCGGTTCTTCCTCCTCCGTCTCAGGAGCCGCAGGCGTATCTTCCGGCGCCGCGTCCCCGTCTGAAGAAGGCGCAGCGCTTTCCGTCGCGCCGTCTTTTTGCTGCCCGTTGCGGCGGGCGGCTTCCTCGGCGCTCATCTGGGTTTCCCGGACATCCTTGTGATATTGTTTCAGCAGGTCGGCCCATACCGGAACCTCCCGAAGAATCTCCCAGGCTTTCAAAAGCTGTGTGTCGTCCACGGTCTGGTCCGTTACCGGATAATCCGTCATTCGGCCGTGGTTTTGGCGGTACTGGTTTTCGGGCTCGTTTTCAAACGAGGCAAACATCTGCTTCGCCAGGGCTTCTTCCGATTCAGGTGTCATGGACAGCTCAATATCCGGCAGGATACCCTGCTCGTCAATGGTCACGTCCGCCGGCGTGTAATACAGGGCCGTGGTGAGCCGCATCGCCGTGTTGGCCGGCCGTTCCAGCGGAATGATGGTCTGGACGCTGCCCTTGCCGAATGTTTTCTCCCCAAGGATAATCGCACGCTGATGGAACTGCAGCGCGCCTGTCACAATTTCGGCGGAACTGGCAGTGTGGCGGTTTACCAGCACAATGACAGGCAGTCCGTCTGGAACCACGGGTTCCCGGGTTGTCACCAGCTTCAGGTCATCCCGGTTAGGCCTGCCCTGCTCATCTTTCCGGCCGCGCGTATAAGTTACCAGCGACCCCTTGGGCAAAAACAGTTCACACACATCCCGGGACGCCGTCAGCAGTCCGCCCGGATTCCACCGGAGATCCAGCACCAAACCCACAATACCTTCCTGAACCATGGCATTGAGGTGTTTCGCAAGGTCCGCCCCGGTATTGTCTTTGAAATCGCTGATTCGGACGTACCCCACTTTATCCTTGAGAATCTGATGTTCCTTGATGCTCTCCAGCGGTACCTTGTCGCGCTGCACTTCGATCTCCAGCTGCTGGCCGGGATCTTCGGCATTGGACCGGTCCTTTCTCAGAATCGTCAGGCGGACTTTGCTGCCCCTTGGACCACGGATCAGCTCTGATGCCTGCTGGGTATTCATGCCGGCTGTGGGCTTGCCGTCGATGGCCACAATCCGGTCAAAAGCTTTGATTCCTGCCGCCGCCGCCGGGGACCCCGGTATCGGATAAAACACAATGATATTGCCCTCATCATCCGGCCGTATGGATACGCCGATCCCCTCAAATTCGCCTTTGGTATCCTCCTGCATCTCCTGAAGCTCTTTGGCGTTAATGAATGAGCTGTTGCGGTCCAGGGAAGAGAGCATGCCTGAAAGCGCGCCCTCCACCACTTTCTGGATATCCACTTCCCGCACATATTCCCGAAGAATACGGTCGAGAACAATGCCGATCGGTTCAACTTCCCGATATACGTCAACAGTTTTCTCCTGGGCCAGCAACCGGGCGGTAAATCCATTGCTGAGCACCAGTACGGCTACGCACAAAAAAAGAACCAGAACCAACGCGTCGCGTTTTTTTCGGGGATTTCTGCTGGCCATAACAGCACTTCACCTTTCACGCCGGACACCCCGGCATTGCAAATATGGATTTCTTGGTAGTTTACCAAAAAAATATCCAGCCATGTGAATTTATGCGACATCGGCACGCAAGGCTGTCCGGGTTAGAAAATCCCGGGAAAGGCTGACGATCTGACTGCGTACTTCGTCTGGGATTCGCGCCGACGGGTTGAAACTTTTTCAGACGTGAATGCATGATACCTTGAGAGAAATAGGAATGGGCTGCATCTTTATTATGCCCATAAGTGATTGTATTTGGGTGTATTTAAAGGCCCGTGCAAATGGAGTAGTCGTTTGGCACGAAACAAAAGCAGAAGGCCCATGAATCAGCGGGAAGAGGGGAGTAATACCGGAAAAAAATACCCGGGCGTGGGTTTGGCTTTCTCTCCCTCAGTTATATCATTCCCCAGGAACTTTTTTTCGCTGTTAGTGTATCTGATGGCGGTGACCTGTGTCGCGGTAGCTCAGTCATACGCCATTCCCGCGGAATCCCTGGATGAGCAGAAAGTTTTCTGGGGAAATCCCGCGTCCTTTTCCAAACCGGCTGAAGTGGACTTTAAAACCGCGGTGCTCGCCACCGATGAATACAAGACCATCAGAAAAGAAAAAGTCCAGCCCGGCACCGGCCGCTATTGGATCCTGATCAGCCAGGCCAGTGAGCGCGCTATCCGGGCTATATCCGCCGCAGGAAAAGAACAGGGTTTTGATTTGGTGGTCGCAAAAGGGTATCTTGAAAGCGTAAACATTCAGGCAAATCCGCCCGATATTACTGAATCCGTGCTGAAAAAATTGAGCGCCGAATAATGTGGAATCCTGCGCTATTACAAAAAAAATTGCTTTCACCGGCAGGTTCACTGGTAAGGTGGGGGGTATGGTGTTGCCTCTTCCTGTCCATATCA
>JAKOTZ010000230.1 GCA_029776995.1 Candidatus Hydrogenedentota bacterium | reverse complement strand
CATGCCGGCCGGTTTCCGCGAACGGTTTGGTCCGCGCCAGCAGGGCTTCTCTCTCTTCCAGGGTCATGGACGTAAAATTGCGGGCGACCTCGAGGTTCTGTTCAAGCCATTCAGGTCGGTCCATTCCGGAACATACAGAAGAAACCGGCAGGGACATGGCATAACGCAGGCATTCCGCGGGGGTGATGGCTCCTGTTTTGGGCAGCGCCGCTGGTGTGCCGCCCATCGTCTTCATGGCGATGACGCCCATGCCCCGCTTCAGCGCTTCGGGGAGCGTTTCGCGTTCGAAACTCCGGTAATGGTAGTCAAAAGCGTTCAGCGGGATCTGTATGGTTTCGAAAGGAAAACCCCGCTCAAGCATCTGGTTCAGAAACAGCGGGTAGTTGTGGCCGGTCACGCCGATGTGCCGGATTTTTCCTTCGTCCCGCGCTTTCAGGAACACGTCCAGCACGCCGTTGTCATACACGTCGGTTACGTCGGAAGGCCGGACCACCTCGTGCACCTGCAGCAGGTCGATGGTGTCCACATCCAGCCTGCGCAGGCAGTCTTCCAGCTGCTGCTGAGCGCTTTGTCGGTCTCTGCCGACCACTTTGGTCATCAGGAACACTTTGTCGCGGTAACCGTCTTTCAGCGCGCGGCCCATACGTTCCTCGCTGCGGCCGTTATGGTATTTCCATGCGTTGTCAAAAAAGTTTACGCCCGCGTCTATGGCCCGGCGCATCATGGATACCGCTTCGTCATCGGTCAGCGAAGGGTTGCCTATGTGGTACCCGCCCAGGCAGAGGATGGATACCATGGCGCCTGTTTTTCCCAGGGGCCGTCTGGGTATCGGATAGGATCGGTCTTCCGCGACCTTGGGAGTGGAACTTGCGGAGTGTTGTGGGGCAGTTTCATTCGCGGACGCGGCAATCCCGACGGCCATGGAACCGGCCGCTGTCCAGATTGTCCTGGATAGAAAGTCTCTACGGCTGATCGGGGGTTTTCTCATGGCATGTCCTCTTCCGGGTATCCGTTAATCTGATAACCCTGTAGGACGCTGGACTATTCCGACTGCCCGGCATCGGTTTAGTTGTTTTCCTGTTACCGATTTACCTATGCTAACCGCGGACATGTTCTACAAAGGAGCGATCAGGTGCGCGGGTTGTTGACGAATACTCTAATTGGCCTGCTAACGATAGGCATGCCGAGCGCGCGGTGTTCCGCGTTGCCGCCGACGGACCTCAGTCCCGCGGAGCGGGTTCACGCGTTCTATTACGGCTGGTATGGAACACCCGAAGTGAACGGGCAATGGTTGCAGTGGAATCATGCCGTGTTACTTTTGGGTGGGAAAACCGGGCCAAACTGTCAGCCTCCGGAAGATATCGGCGCGAATTTTTACCCTGAAGCCGGTCTCTACAGTTCCCGGGATGCCGGGACCGTCGCGCGGCATTGCGCGGAATTACAGCGGGCAGGCGTGGGTGTTGTGGCCGTCTCCTGGTGGGGAAAAGACCATGTTACAGACCAGTCCCTGCCTGTGCTGTTTGATGCAGCCCGGGCTTCGGGGCTGAAAATAGCCTTCCACCTGGAGCCCTGGCCGGGGCGGGACGCAGCCTCGATCCGGGATGCGCTGGCATACCTGCTGGAGCGTTGGGGCAGCGCTCCGGAACTTTTCCGGTGGGTGGGCAGGCCGCTGGTGTACGTCTATGATTCCTATCTGGTACCCGACAGCGAGTGGAAAAGGTTGCTTCGGCCTGACGGAGATATCTCCGTGCGGGGAACGCCGCAGGATTGCGTGTTCATTGGGTTATGGGTAAAAGAGGACCATGGACGCGCGCTTGCCGAATCCGGATTTGACGGATTTTATACGTATTTCGCGACGGAGGGGTTTACCTGGGGCAGTACCCCCGGGAATTGGCCGAAAATGGCGCGGTTTGCCCGGCGGCAGGGGAAGATGTTTATCCCGAGCGTGGGGCCCGGATATAACGATTTGCGTATACGGCCGTGGAACCGGAAAAATTACCGGGCCCGCGATGGCGGCGCCTATTACGACGCGATGATGCGGCAGGCCGTTGATGTGGATCCTCAGATTCTTTCCATAACGTCGTATAATGAGTGGCATGAAGGCA
>JAKOTZ010000195.1 GCA_029776995.1 Candidatus Hydrogenedentota bacterium | reverse complement strand
AGAAATTACCTTCGCGGGGGGGAATCGTCAATTTGTGTACTATATGCAGGTTCTGCGGCCATCCACCCGACTAGGGCGGGATGCGGTTTTGCGCCGAAATCCGAATGCCACCTACAACGGTACCCGGCGCGGCTGGCGCGTGCAGGCTGGAATTAAAGCTACCATCCGAAAAATGGGCGCTGTACACGGCATCAACGGAGTCATTGAAAATATCGGAGCGGAAGGCGCGCTGGTCATTTCACCCTGCAGGCTTCAATCCGGCAACACGGTCATACTTCAGATTCAATTGCCGGAGCTTGGAACTATTGAAGTGGAAGGTCTTGTATGCCGTACCGCCCCGGCCCCCAAAGATGAGTTGGGCGAAGAGTGCACAGCGGCCGGTATCGCGTTCAGCCGCATGAGCCGCCGCCACCATGTAGCGCTGATCTACTACATCTGGAACCGTATCCGCGAAGGGCAACGCGACGCCATTCGACGAAAACGCCCCGTACTTCCTTCCTATCCCCGGAACCGCATGAAGGGATCTGACCCGGAAAAATGAAACCCTCCGGCCGTTACTTGAATGTTTCGGCCAGTTTAACCAGAGCCTCCACTCCCCGCTTCAGCGTTTCATCTTTTGCCGCAAAAGAGATACGGAAATGAGTTTTACGCTCTGAAAAAACACTTCCCGGGATGATTAGAATGCGGTTTTCAATGGCCCGCGCGACAAATGCGTCTCCATCCCCACCGGGGGCTTCGGGGAAGATATAAAATGCTCCGCCCGGCCTGACCGTACGGAAGGTGTCTTTCAATCCCTCGTATACGATGTCCCGTTTGCGCCGGTAGGCCTCAACTTTCGGGGTCATGTCCGCTTTCAGGGCCAGCACTGCGGCTTTCTGCGCAAAGGAAGGCGCGCATACAAAGGTATACTGCTGTAAAGTGTTCATTGCCTGAATGATCTCGTCAGGCCCCGCGGCAAATCCTACCCGCCAGCCGGTCATGGCCGCATTCTTGGAAAACCCGTTCAGACAGATCACCTGATCATACATGCCCGCAATACTGGCCGGCGGCTGATCATAGCTGAGCGATTCATAGATTTCATCGGAAATAACCAGCAGATTGTGCCGACGGGCAACGTCCGCGATCGCCTGCAATTCCTCACGGGTAAGGCACACGCCCGTTGGGTTGGCGGGAGAATTGATGATCAGGATCTTGGAACGGTCGGTAACAGCCCGTTCTAGTTTTTCGGCTGTCAGCTTAAAATCTAGATAGGTGTCCACGGGGACTGACACGCCGCCAAGCAGGGTTACGAGGTGTTTATACATGACAAAATACGGGTCGGCGCAGAGCACTTCATCTCCGGGATTGATGGTTGCCATCAAAGCCAGAAACAATCCACCGGATACGCCGGAAGTAATCATGACGTTCCGGAGGGTAACGCCGAATTTTTGTTCGTAGTAGGCGACACATGCCTCGCGAAGTTCTTCAATTCCCCAGGTCTGGGTGTAGCTGTTAAAACCGGCCCGGATCTGTCGGACGGCCTCTTCTTTGCATATTTCATCCACGTCGTAATCCGGCTGGCCTATACTCAGGTTAATGGGATCCTTGATTTTTGCCGCCAGCGCGAAGATTTTTCGGATGCCGCTGGCATCAATACAGTTCATGCGTTCTGCCAGGTACGTCATACGTTGCCCTTTCTTAACTCGTCCTGTGGGTTTTTGCCAAAAATGCGAATTTCTGTTGTTAGATCATGCTTATAATCGGTATTATTGTATGTGTTCCCCAGCCTGATTAAAAAATTTAAAATTCAAATCCCGGTGGGAGGTATGCCATGTCGGAATTCTGGAATGATGCCGGATCCCCATTTCACCCAGTCAGCGCGCCGGATTATCTGCCGGAACGCCAGTTGCGTCAGCTTCAGTTACATCGCCTGCAGGTGGTGGTCCGCCGCGCCTATGACAATGTGGCCTTGTTTCGGTCGCGCATGCAGGAACGCGGGCTGACGCCGGATGATATCCGCTCACTGGAAGACATCCGTAAATTGCCTTTTACTGTAAAAACTGATCTCCGCGATACCTATCCCTTTGGACTGTTCGCCAGTCCGATGAATGAAGTGGTCCGCCTGCACGCCTCCAGCGGCACGACCGGAAAACCGATCGTGGTGGCCTACACGCGGGAAGACCTCAAAGTTTGGGCCAGCGTGATGGTGCGCGCTTTCGCCGCCTGCGGATTGGACCGCGGGGATATTATCCAGAATGCCTATGGGTATGGCCTGTTCACGGGAGGGCTTGGCGCTCACTACGGCGCGGAAGCCCTGGGCGCTACCGTCATTCCCATTTCCGGCGGCAATACCGACCGCCAAATCATGATCATGAAGGATTTCGGGACAACCGCCATCTGCTGCACGCCCAGCTATTTCCTTCGGATAATTGAACGGGCCCGCGAAATGGGGATAGACCTGAAAACGCTGCCGCTGAAAGCGGGCGTGTTTGGCGCGGAGCCCTGGACGGAAGAGATGCGCAAGCGGATTGAGGAGGAGGCGAACATTAAGGCCTTCGATATTTACGGGCTGTCAGAAATTATCGGCCCGGGGGTTGGCAATGAATGTTCTGAACAACATGGGCTCCATATCTTCGAAGATCATTTTTATCCCGAAATCGTTGATCCGGAGACACTGGAACCCGTTCCGGACGG
>JAKOTZ010000212.1 GCA_029776995.1 Candidatus Hydrogenedentota bacterium | reverse complement strand
GCCATCCCGAACCAGAGACACCTGATATTCCGTGGCCACGCCCCGCGCCCGGTCCCTCCAGTGCCTGTCTACATCAGGAATCTGCAGCATCTGGATCAGATCCAGGACGTGTTTCCCCTCCACCTCATGCCGCTGCAATCCGATCATCCCCAGCAGGCGCTGGTTCACCAGCAGGACTTTCCCTTCCGGTGAGCTCATAATGAATCCATCGTGGATATGTTCCGCCAGCTGGAGAAAACGCTGGGTTATTTCCTCCACGTCGGCGCCCGCCCGCACCATGTTGAAAAGGACCACAAACAGCCCCAGCAGCAGGCTTACCACGCCGGTCACCCGGGCCCAGTACGTCAGTTTCTCAAACCCTTCGAGATCCTCCGGATAAGCCAGCTTCCAGCCGGTCAGGGTGGCCGCGGCGCCCACCATGATCAGCAGCACCCCGGTAAGAATCAGCAGCCGTTCCAGCCGACTGGTGTGAAAGCGGGCCAGAAGGTTGCCGGCGGCAAACAGAGGCAGCGCGCAGGAAACAAACAGCGCCCCATACCGCATGGCCACCTGGGGCAGCTGCTGTGAAAATACGATTCCCCCCAGGCCGATCAGCACCGGCACTACAAAATACGTCAGGCGGCGCTGGGCATCCTGGCGTCTTTCAGATGTACTTTTCCGCATGGCCTTCCCGAATCTGACCGCCCCGAGCACACCTCGTAAATACAGCACCCGGATATCTACATTGTAAAGTTTTCCCCCATCCTGAAAAAACCGTAAATCAGATGCCTTCTCCACGAAGCAGCCTGTTCCGGGCTTCCTGCACCATTCGGTCGCACCGCTCATTATCGGGAACGCCACTGTGCCCCCGGACCCAGCGCCATTCCACCTGATGGCGGGATAGCTGGCGGTCCAGTTCCATCCAGAGTTCGACATTTTTCAGGCTGCCCTGCCGGCGCGTCCATCCCCGCGCTTTCCATGCCGGAAGCCATTCCGTGACCCCTTTTTTAAGGTATTCCGAATCCGTGTAGAGCACAACCCGGCAGGGGCGCGTCAACGCCCTGAGTGCCTCGATGGCCGCGCGAAGCTCCATGCGGTTATTCGTGGTGTCCGCTTCCGCGCCGGAAATTTCCTTGACATGTTCCCCGTACCGCAGCACGGCTGCCCAGCCGCCTGGCCCCGGATTGGGCGCGCATCCCCCGTCCGTGTAGATCTCCACAACCCGGGGGAACGTTTTTCTTTCGCCCGACTTATCCCCTGTTTCGTGGTCATTCGCCGGCACAGCCGTATCCTTCCAGAGCCGCTGCGGTCTCAGCGTGCCGGCGTTTTCGCGCCAGGTCTGCGGGAAGCAGATTTTCCCGGTTCCTCGCGCAGGGGTCTGCCCCCTGCTGAAGCAGCCACCGGACCATGCGGGTTCTCCCGAAAATTGCCGCCGTATGGAGCGGCGTATCCCCGAACTTATCCCGCGCTTCAAGGTCCGCTCCCCGTTCCAGGAGCAGTTTTGCGGCACGGCCGCGGCTGTACATCGCCGCCACGTGTAGCGGAGTCATTCCGGTAACGTCCCGCGCGTTGATGTCTGCCCCGGCGTCCAGCAGCAGACGGGCCGATTCTATGTCGTCCATGCCCGCCGCGGTATGCAGGGCCGTTTTCTGGAGCCGATCCCGCTCCTCCACGGCCGCCGGATACCGGTTCAGCAGGTCCCACAACGCATCCGTCTGCCCACGGATGACCAGATCATGCGGACTCGGGCGGCATCCCGCCAGAACTGCCGCAACGCCCCCCCAGCAGACCATTTTTACCGCGACACGGATCCAGCCCAGCCGGTTATGATTCATGGCGTCTGGCCGGAAGGGGCGCTTTCAGCGGAAGCGGGCGCGGATTCACCGGTTACCCCTTCCATGGGTACAGTCTCCCCGCCTTTGTCCACGTTGTCCGCGGTAAACAAACGGGATGGCAGCACCACTTTCCGGGGCAGTCCCTGTTCACCGTTCAGAATCCGAAGGGCGTATTCAATGGCTTCCCGTCCTCCGGTGGGATATTCAAAAGTGGCGCTGAGGATGCCCTGTTTGACATAGGCAATCCCCTCATGGGGCAGGGCGTCAATGCCCACAAATTTCATTTCCTTCTCCCGGCCGGCTGCCTTGGCCGCCAGGTAGGCGCCGTACGCGCCGGGATCATTGTGCGCGTAGACGAGGTCTATCTTCGGAAAACGGGCCAGCGCCGATTCCATTTCTTTTTGGGCGTCGGGCTGCAGCCATTTCATATCCGCCTGGAAAATAATCTCAATGTTGCTCCCTTCGATTCCTTTCATGAACCCTTCGTGCCGATCCCTGCCGGGAACCGACGTCTGGAGCCCCATCAGCTCAACCACCTTGCCGGCGCCGCCCAGGGTTTCCCGGATCCACCGTCCGGCGGCCTCCCCGATGGCCCGGTTATCCGCGCCAATGAACAGGGTGAAATCCTCTCCCAGCAGCGCGCGGTCCAGCACAATCACCGGAATCCCCATTTTGTAGGCCTCGGCAACCGGTCCGGTCAGCGGCGCGGCTTCTTTCGGGCTGATGATCAGAAGATCCACGCCCTGGCTGATAAATTCGCGGACGTGATTCTGCTGGATGGTGGTATCGTTCTGGGCATCCTTGAAAATGACCCGGATTTCCGGATGCGCCCGCGCGGCTTCTTCAATATCCTTGTTCATTTGCACGCGCCAGGGTTCGCCCAGGTTGCACTGGCTCATGCCGATTACCCACCGCGCGCCGCCCCGCGCGGTGTCCTGACTGCCCCCAGCCGCGGTCTGGGACGACCCTCCTTTTGAACACCCCGCCAGTACCACGCCCGCCAGTGCCACGATCAGTAACAACCGTTTGCCCCGTACCATTGGTAATCTCCCGTTGTTGTCAGCGCCGGCTCCGCTGAAAAAGCACGGCCGAAACGATTATCGCTCCGGTCAGCATCAGCCGGCCGGCTTCACTCACGGCATTTATGCTCAGTATTTTCTCAAGATACCCGATTGTCAGCGTGCCCAGCAAGGTCAGGACCATTCCGCCGCGCCCGCCGGTCAGGCTGGTTCCTCCAATCACCACAATGGCTATGGCCGTCAGTTCATAGGACACCCCCGCTTCGGGGTCTCCCTGGGTCTCCTGGGCGGCCTGGCAGATTCCCGCCACTGCCGCAAACAGGCCGCTCATGGCGTAAGCGAAGACCTTCGTCCATCCCACCGGCACGCCGGACAGCCGCGCAGCCGTTTCATTCCCGCCAATAGCATACAGGTGCCGTCCCACACGAAGGCGGTCCAGCACAACCCAGGACAGCGCCAGGCAGCCCAGAAAAACCAGGGTTACCACAGCAACGTTGTCCAGAAAAATTTTGGCGTTCAGCAAATCAAAAAAGGACGGCAGCGGCAGAAACTGGAAGCCGGACGGCGTTTCCACTCCCTGCGCGATTTTACGCCCGCCGGAAATATATTTTGCCGCGCCCCGGGCAAAGACCATCATGGCCAGCGTCGCTATGAACGGCTGGATGCGAAAGCGCGCGATCAGGCCGCCTGAAACCGCGCCGCTGGCTGCGCCGATCAGCAGGCAGACCGGCACGGCCACCAGAGGATGCCACTGCCAGTGGATCATCATCAGCGCTGACAGTACGGCCGTCAGGCCCAGTACGCTGCCCACCGCCAGGTCAATGCCCCCGCTGATGATGACCAGGGTCATGCCGCAGGCCAGAATGCCGAAACGGGATATATGGCGCAGCATGTCCCGGTGGGTGTCCCAGCGGAAGAACGCCCCGTCCGCGTTGAAGATCGCGCCTACCGCCAGGATCAGCGCCAGCGCCAGCAGCGCCCGCGCGGACGGCCTGGCCAGCAGGTGAACCAGGCCGGCGGCATTACCGTCAGAAGCAGACTTTCGGATCATGCAATCATCTCCTCCTGAACGCGGCCCATGGCTGCCGCGAGGACCCCTTCCGGGGTAGCCGTATCCCGGGTAAACCAACCTGTCACCCGTCCGCGGTGCATCACCATAATGCGGTCGCTTAACGCCAGCAGTTCCGGCATTTCCGACGTAATCAGCAGAATGCCCATCTGCTCCCGGGACCACTCAAACAGCAGTCGGTAAATCTCCTGTTTTGCCCCCACGTCCACGCCGCGGGTAGGCTCATCCAGCAGAATCAGTCGGGGTTCCGACAGCATCCACTTGGCCAATACCACTTTCTGCTGGTTCCCCCCTGAAAGCTGCTCGACCGGCATATCCAGGGAAGCCGCGCGCAGGTTCAGCCGTCGGGAGGCATGCTCGGCCGCGGCGCGTTCCAACCCGGGCCGCCGAATGCCGGATGGGGAGTATTTCCTCAGGGACGCCATGGTCGCGTTGGCCACAATATCCAGGCACAGCGCCAGCCCGGTCTCTTTACGGTCGTTCGTCAGGCAGGCAATCCCTCTGGAAATGGCATCACCGGGGGAACCGGGACGATAGGGACGGCCTTCAAGCAATACTTCCCCACGCGGATCACTGTCCAGCGCGCCAAAAAGCCCTAAAAGCAGTTCCGTAGCGCCCGACCCCTGCAATCCGCCTATCCCCAGAATCTCGCCGGGATACAGCGTGAAGGAAACGCCATCAACCGCGGGTCGGGGACTTCCTCCCGGATCAGGCACAGTGAAATCCCTGACTTCCAGCAGCGGCTGATCCGCGCGGGAAACCGAGGGCCGTTCCGGAAACTGTTCGGTAAGTTCCCGGCCTACCATCAGCCGCACCAGTTCTTCCCGGGGCAAATCTGACGCGGGCCGGGTATCAATCAGCGCGCCGTCCCGCAGCACCGTAATCCGGTCTGATATCCGGTATATTTCTTCCATTTTATGGGTAATGTAGACGATACCCCGCCCTTCCGATTTGAGCTCCGCAATAAGGGAAAACAGGCGTTCAACCTCCTGGGCGGTGAGCGAACTGGTCGGCTCGTCCATCACGATCACCCGCGCGTCCATGGACAGCGCCTTGGCGATTTCCAGCATCTGCCGGGCGGACATCGGCAGATCCCCCACCCAGGTGTGAGGAGACAGGTCCAGCCCAACCCGGGCAAGCATCTGCCGGCAGGCCGCCTGCTGCCGTCGAAAACTCACCCATCCTCCAGGACCGCACTGCTCCCGGCCCAGGAACAGGTTGTCCAGCACAGTCATGGACGGAATAAGGGAAAGTTCCTGGTGAATCATGGCTACGCCGCGCC
Source organism: Candidatus Hydrogenedentota bacterium (assembly GCA_029776995.1). Lineage (GTDB taxonomy): Bacteria > Hydrogenedentota > Hydrogenedentia > Hydrogenedentales > CAITNO01 > JAGPFE01. The sequence continues at coordinate 17,070 of JAKOTZ010000212.1, read as the reverse complement.
GGGCCGCGTCGACAGGCGAGTGGAACCTGACTGGCTCGCCATCAAGCCGAATACTTCCTTCGTAATCGGTATATACGCCCCCCAGGATACGCATCAGGGTGGTTTTTCCGGCGCCGTTCTCTCCCGCAAGCAGATGCGTCTCTCCGGCGCGCAGCGTGAAAGACACGTCCTGAAGCACCCGGTTCCCGGAAAACGCAATGCTGATATGTTCCATGGACAGCAGCGTGGCCATAACACTCCCCGCGATAATGCGGCTATTTTAAACGGAAAAACCGGGTTCAGTCAACGATAACCTAACGGAATACTTCGTTCCGCCTTAAAAAAACGACCCGGACGATTTCCTGCCGTCCGGGCCGCCATTGAGACCATTCCGATCAGAGTTTCGGACCGAAACTTTCCACTTCGCGCCCAATATCCGTGTTGCTCAGTTTGCGGTAGTTATTGACGAACATTTCGGCCAGCTTTCGCAGGCCGGCATCATAAGCCGCTTTGTCCGCCCAGCCGTCCCGGGGGTTCAGCACAGATGCGTCTACACCGGGTAAAGCCTTGGGAACATCAAATTCGAAGACCGGCATCTTCCAGAACTCCGCCTGCTCGATAGATCCGTCCAGGATCGCGTCGATGATCCGGCGGGTCGCCGTGATGTCCATCCGGCTGCCCACGCCATAGGGACCGCCAACCCAGCCCGTATTGACCAGGTAGGTACGGGTGCCGTGCTGCCTCACCTTCCGACCGAGAATTTCCGCGTACCGGGTTGGATGCAGGGCCAGAAACGCCGCGCCGTAGCAGGAAGAAAACGTGGCTTTGGGCTCCGTGATGCCCAGCTCGGTCCCGGCCACTTTCGCGGTGTATCCGCTGAGGTACTGGTACATGGCCTGGCCGTAATTCAGGCGGGCAACCGGCGGCAGAACTCCGAAGGCGTCGCAGGCCAGGAAAATAATCACGCTGGGGTGCCCGCCCTTGGATACCGGACGCACGATGTTGTCGATGTGGTCGATAGGATAAGACATCCGGGTGTTTTCCGTTTTGCTGGCATCCGAGAAATCCACGTTGCCTTCCGCGTCAACCACCACGTTTTCGAGAAGAGCGTTCCGGCGGATTGCCCGGTAAATATCCGGCTCTTTTTCGGCGGACAGGTTGATCACTTTGGCATAACAGCCCCCTTCAAAATTGAAGATGCCTTCATCGTCCCAGCCATGTTCATCATCGCCGATCAGCTTGCGTTTCGGATCCGCTGAAAGCGTAGTTTTTCCGGTGCCGGACAGGCCGAAAAACAGCGCTGTGTCTCCGGCGTCGCCCATGTTGGCCGAGCAGTGGAATGAACCCACCCCCTGCAGAGGCAGGAAGTAGTTCATGATAGTGAACACGCCCTTTTTGATTTCCCCGCCATACCAGGAGCCGCCAATCAGGGTCATCCGTTCCTTGATGTTGAACGCGGCGAAAACTTCTGACCGCATGCCGTACTGCTGGTAATCTTTGCAGGAGGTTTTGCATGCGTTCAGCACCGTCCAGTCCGGCTCGAAATCCTGCAACTCTTCTTCCGTTGGGCGGATAAACATGTTCTTGGAAAAATGCGCCAGCCACGCCACCTCCGTAACCACCCGTATCCGCAGCCGGGTCGACGGGTTTGTTCCCACGAACCCGTCAATAACATACAGGTCTTTGCCGTTCAGCTGGTCCGTGGCGATCCGGTGCAGGTGCCGCCAGGTTTCTTCGCTCATCCGCTTGTTGTTGGAACCGGGATTTTCCGGCCCCTCCCACCAGATGTTATCCTTGGACGTTTCCTCCACGACAAAGTACTTGTCCTGCGGGGAACGTCCGGTGAACCGCCCCGTATCGACGGCTACCGCGCCGAAACGGGTCACGACCCCCCGTTCAAGCCCTTCAAGCGCAGGATTGGTCTCGTGTTCGAAAAGCGTTTCATAGGACGGGTTGCGGTAGATGGCTCCGTGCGAGGTTATGCCGTGGCGGGACAGATCCAGTGTCATTGCGCGTCTCTCCTTCGGTGAATCACTTAAAAAATAACGGCGCGGGATAGCCCGCGTCGTGGACCGCCTCGCAAGCGGAGAGAATTATATCACAGCCCGGCCACTTTTTGAAATCGCCCGGATACGGTGTTAGAATAACATCAGGGTTGATTATTGTTTTACGTTTCGATCCTGTCTTCTGCTTTGCATTTCTTTCTCGTTATTCATTTGAGCGTTTGATTCAGGGACAGGAAACGGGAGTATCGGTTATGCCAACCTATACCTATGAATGCCTGAAGTGTCATAACACGCAGGATGTTTTCCACAGCATCAGCGCCAGCCCGGAGGTTACCTGTCCGGCGTGCGGTGGAAAATGCCGCCGTCTGCTGGGCACCGGCGCCGGCATCATCTTCAAAGGCTCCGGATTCTACGAAACGGACTATAAAAGGAAGAACAGATCCAACGGCAACGGCCATAAAGGTTCATCCGCGAATTCGGGGACCAAAACCAGTTCAACGGCCTCGGACTTCGGCACCACGCAGTCAACGCCGTCCGCGGCAAAAACCGGCAAAGACTGATCGCCGCGGATACCGTTTATGGATAACCAGTCACTGCGTGAAACGGCCGAGCGCATTCTGCTGAATACCTACGGCGAACGGAAAATTGCCCTGGTACGGGGGGAAGGGGTTTTCGTCTGGGATGCCGACGGCCGCCAATATCTGGATTTTTTTTCCGGCATCGCGGTCTGCAACCTGGGGCATTGCCACCCCGCGGTAACTGCCGCGCTGAAAAAACAGGCGGATACCCTGTGGCATGTATCCAACCTGTACCTCATGGAAAACCAGATTCGACTGGCGGAACTGCTTGCCCGACACAGTTTTGCCGGCCGCTGGTTCTTCTGCAACAGCGGAGCAGAAGCCAACGAAGGCGTCATCAAGCTGGCGCGCCGCTACTGGCACGTCCGGGGAACCCCTAAACCGGGAATCATCACCGCGCAGAATTCATTCCACGGCCGCACGCTGGCAACCCTGACTGCTACCGGCCAGACCAAGTACCAGGCCGGTTTTGAACCGTTGATGCCGGGGGTCCGTTACGTGCCATACGGAGACGCCGAAGCGCTCGAATCCGCCATCACCCCGGACACGGGGCTGGTACTGCTGGAGCCGGTCCAGGGGGAAGGCGGTGTCCGCGTGCCTCCGACCGGCTATCTGGCGGCGGTCCGGGAAATCTGTGACCGGCGGGGCGTCCTGCTGGCCTTCGATGAAGTACAGACCGGCATGGGCCGCACGGGACACCTTTTCGCGCACCAGCACGAACAAATCGCTCCGGACATTATCAGCCTGGCCAAAGCGCTGGGCAATGGAATCCCCATCGGTGCCGTGGGTTGCGCGGAACGGGTGGCGGACGGCTTCGCCCCTGGAACCCACGCGACCACGTTCGGGGGAAATCCGCTGGCCACGGCGGCCGGTGTGGCGGTCATGGAAACCCTGACCGCGCCCGGGTTCCTGGAAAATGTCCGGGATAAAGGCGTTTTGTTTATGGATCTGCTGCGACAGTTAGCCATACGCCATGAAAGTATCGTTGAAATCCGCGGAAAAGGGCTCATGGTCGGCGTGGAATTCCGGAATCCTGTCGCGCCTGTGGTTGCGGCCATGACGGACAATGGGGTACTATGCGGAGCAGCAGGACCGAATGTGTTGCGGTTCCTGCCGCCGCTTGTCGCCGAACCGGACCATTTCGCGCATGCGGCGGCGACGCTGGACCGGGCACTTGAGGAGATGGGTTGGTGAAACGTGACTTTATCAGCCTGGCCGACTATTCGGCTGATGAAATTCTGGCTCTGCTGGATCTTGCCGACCGGCTCAAGAAGATGTTGCGGGATGGAAAACCCCACGCCCTCCTAGCCGGAAAAACGCTCGCCCTCATTTTCGAAAAGCCCAGTCTCCGCACCCGCCTGACCTTCCAGATCGGCATGTACCAGCTTGGGGGATATTCCGTTGTCGTCGACGATATTCTGGGCCGCAGAGAAGCGGTAAAAGACGTGGGCAAAAACCTGGAACGGTGGGTGGACGGCATTATGGCCCGCACCTACAGCCACCAGAATGTGGTCGAACTGGCGCAGTCCGCCCGCGTTCCGGTCATCAACGCGCTCACGGACCTGCTCCATCCCTGCCAGATACTCGCCGACGCGCAAACCTTCCGCGAGCACAAAGGCAGCGACTTTTCTTCCCTGAAGCTGGTATTTGTCGGTGACGGCAATAACGTATTCCACTCCTGGGTTAATTTCGCCAGGCGTATTCCCCTGAACCTTACCCTGGTATGCCCGCCCGGATATGAAGGACACCCGGATATCGTGGCGCTGGGGCGCGCGGAATGCCGCGGACAGTTTACCATCACCCACGACCCGGCTGAAGGGCTGCGTGACGCCGATGCCGTATACACGGATGTATGGGCCAGTATGGGCCAGGAAAACGAGGCCGCCCAGCGGGCTGAAATCTTCGCTCCCTATCAGGTCAACCGCCAAATGATGGCCATGGCAAAGCCCGACGCGCTTTTCATGCATTGTCTGCCGGCCCACCGCGGCCAGGAAGTGACAGACGATGTCATCGACAGTCCCAACTCCGTAGTGTACGACCAGGCGGAAAACCGCCTGCACGCCCAGAAGGCGGTCCTCGCCATGCTGATGGGTGAACATTACCCGGCGCTGTAAGGCTTGCCGGATTTTTTCCTTCTTTTGGGAAACATACCTCCGCGAACGGCGCGATATCCCCGCTGACAAAAAGCCCCGGACGTTTCGCGCCCGGGGCATAACCTATCGCTCAAGCGAACTACTTTTATTTCCTGCCTGTCCGGCGGACTCCGGCGGCGGCGATCGCGCAACCTACCGCCAGCAGCCCCAGCAGGCCGGCCGCGGGGACGCCGGATCCAATCAGCAGCGTGAATACCGGCGATGTCACGGTCGTAACGCTGTCGCTCACTTCACACTGATACTGGCCGGCATCCGCTTCCGAGACCGGATCAATAACCAGCGTTCCGTCATTCTCACCCGTAAGGGGCACCCAAGCTTTTGACCCGTCATCCCGGAACCACTGGTACGTTACCGCGCCGACCGCGCCGGCCACTGTTACGGAAAATTCCGCCCGGCCGCCGACAGGCACGGTCAGCGTCGTGCCCTCGGCTGTAACCGTCAGCGTGCAGTTGTCCTGAACCGTAACCGTCCGCGTGGCCGTGGCCGTATTGCCGTAACTGTCGGTCGCGCTGTAGGTCACCGTCCATGTTCCCGGCGCCAGCGGACCGGCGGGCGGCTGGCCGCTGATCACGATTGACGCCGTCAAATCGCCGTCCACATCATCCGTGGCGGTCGCGCCCGCTTCCTCATACGTGTCACCGCAGGACAGGACCAGCGGATTATCTCCTGACAGCGTGATCACCGGCGGCAGATTCGGCGTCACCTCCACGGTCAGTGTTGCCGTGCCCACGCGGTTGCCGCTGTCCTGGGCAGTATAGGTCAAGGTGTACGTTCCCGGTACAGCCGTGTTCACCGTACCGCTTACCGTTACCGTGAGGGATCCCTCGCAGGCATCCACCGCGGTGGCGGACGGCGCGCTAAACGGCGTGTTCTGCAGCACATACAGCGGGTTCGGACCGTCAACGTTCACCACCGGCGCCGCCGTATCCGTCACCGTTACCGTGCGGGTGGCCTGGCCCACGCGGCTTCCGCTGTCCTGGGCCGAATAGGTCAGGGTATAGACGCCGGGCACGGCGGTGTTCACCGATCCGGTTACCGTCACCGGCAGGGGCCCTTCACAGGCATCCACCGCGAACGCGCCCGGATCGCTGAAGGCACTGCCGCATTCCACGGTCATACTGGCCGCGCCATTAAGCGTGACCACCGGCGCGGCGGTATCCTGTATCGTCACTGTCACGTTTTGGGTCGTCACATTGGCAGATTCATCTTCCACGCGGTAGATGACCGTATACACGCCCACCTCCGGATCTGCCGGATTCAGGCCGTTGTACTGAATGGTCTGGGAAACCGCGCCGCAGAGATCATTCGCCGTGGCGGTCGGCAGGGTGACCGGGACACCGCATTCACCGGTGACACTGGTCGGGCTCACAATCAGGACGGGCGGCTGGGTATCCCGGACCTGAACTTCGAGTGTCCGGAATCCCGGCTGAACACCGTCAAAGGCGCGGTACGTGACAAAGTATGTGCCTTTCTGGGGGGCGGTGGTGTTGAGGTCGCCGTAGCTGGAAATGGTGACCGGCAGGGCGCCCGCGCAGCTGTCGTTGGCGTAACCGCCCGGTAAAGTCACCGGCACGTTGCATTCCGCGTACATGAATGTACCGCCGAAGATGTCCACATCGGGCGGAGTGGAATCCGTGATCGTCACGGTCCGGGTTACCTCCGCGGCGGCGTTTCCGGCTGCATCTGAAACGTTATACCGGATGGTATAGCTACCCGCCGTTCCCCCATCCACTGGATTGGTAACCACAATGGACGCGGTCAGATCGCCGTCCACCGTGTCCGTTGCCGTGGCGCCGGCGTCCACATAGTTGGCGGGGCATTCCTGCGAGACGGTCGGACTTCCATTCAGGGTGATCACCGGCGGCGTCCGGTCAATAATGGTAGGTCCCCACGTAACTTTACTGGACCAATTGCCGCTGTTGTCGACAGTCCTCAGGTGGAAATACCAGGTACCCTCGGCCAGCGTGCCGCTGCTGACCGTATGCGGGTCCGTTCCGTGGGAGGTATCCACCGTCGTGTCGGGCACGGTCGAGGGGCTGTTGGAAAATGCCCACGAGTACCCCGCCACGCCGCTGAAATTATCCGACGCGCCGCTCCAGCTGATGCTGATGACATTGTTCTGGGTCTTTCCGTTAACGGTATGGGAGGAGCTGGACACAGTCGGATTCGCAGGCGGCGTTGTATCCGTAACCGTAATATTAAACGTTTTATCAACATACAGTCCCGCGGGACGCGTGCCGCTGTCTGTTGAACGAACCGTAATCGCGTAGCTTCCAGGGGTCACTTCGGCGGCCGCCTTGACCAGCTGGCTGCCGCTGATGGAAAAATTGCCGCCCCCGCCGGATACGATCGCGTACGTGAATGTCTGCGCGGGATTCGCGCCGCTGGTGTTATCCGGATCGTCCGTAGAAAGCGTGCCGACTGCCGTTCCGACTGCCGCGCCGGAACCGATGGTGCTGCCGCTGAGGGCGATGTCGGTGGGCGCTTCATTGAGAATGGGATAGAGCCGGTTCATCGGTATGATCTGTTTGCTGATCCCCGGTCCGGACCAGCTGAGCTGGCATACCGCGCCGCCGGTAAATTCATTGTATTGCAGGTCGATAAAATACTTGCGTCCGGCCGTGAGGCTGACCGTGCCCGAGTACTCTGTCGGGGACTGCGCCTGGGACAGCAGGTTGATCAGCAGCTGACCGTTCACCCGGAGATCCACGCCATCGTCGCTGGTCACGTAGAACGTATAATCGCCGGACAGGGGCGCTTCAACCTTGCCCAGCCAGCGCGCTGAAAAATTTTCCGCGCCCAGCACATTGGCCGGACTGGAAGTATCCCAGTTGAAATTCACCTCCGGGTCTATCCGTTCCAGCCGATACGACGCGCTCGGCAGGTTCCCCGTGTAATAATAACCGATCAGCCCCCGATCCGCCGCCAGCGCGCTGGCCGGGATGGCCTGCTGGGATACGCCGGGCCCCTCATACAGCAGCCGCGCCACGGCCCCGCCGCCATTTTCGTAATAGTGCATCTCCACCGTGTGCCAGCCGGCGGACAGGCTGAGCGGGCCGCTGCCGACGAGGGTCGGCCCCTGGTCCACCCACTGGTTAATCCGCTGCGTGCCGTCGATCCACAGCCGGGCCCCGTCATCCGTTTGGGTGTAGAAGATCCAGTTTCCGGTGGACGGCAGGTATACCCGTCCGCGCCATACCGTCGCAAAACTGTCCGCCCCTATTCCCGAAGCGGCCGGATCGCCGGTGCCCCAGTCAAAATTGACGGTACTGTCCACCCGGGTATGGTGGCGGTTGGGCTCCGGTATCGAGGGCGACGTTCCTCCGGCGCTGTAATACGCGCCGGTCAATCCCCACGGATACGCCGTGGATGCGTCTGGAATGACAGACTTGGCCACCCCAGGTCCTTCCCAAAGCAGGCGGCAAACCGCACTACCTTCATTCTCGAAATACTCAAGCTGAACGGTATGCCATCCCGCGGTCAGGGTGATGTCGCCTGAGTTGAGTTCCTCCCCGCCCATAAGCGCCCAGTTATCAATTCGGGACACGCCGTCAATCTAAAGCCGTACCCCATCGTCGGACTGGGTATAAAACCTCCACGTGCCCGCCGCGGGCAAATACACCTGGCCGCGCCAGCGTATAGCATAGTTATTGTCCCCAATCCCGGCGATGCCGGGTATTCCCGTGGCCCAGTCGAAATTAATCGTACTGTCGTATCGGGATCCGCGGAAATTCCCCCCCGTGAACGGGTTTGAGGGCACACCGGCCGGCGAGTAACTGAAATACTCTCCAAGCAATCCTGCCTGGGCAGACAGCGCGAAAAATGCCACCGCCCATCCGATCCAAACGCTCAGTAACTGTTTACGTCGCATGACGATTCCTCCTAAACATATATTCCGGAATAAAATCTGCCTCTTCGCATTACAAATAAAGTATAGCACAGCCTGAGCATCATTTGGTATGGTCTCATCTTAGCCACCCGGAGTTTTCCATCCGGCTGTCGGGTTCGTTACTATACTGGTTGTTTATACCCATGGGAGAAGGATTATGCGTGTAATACACCTGCCGCAATCCTGTACATATGCCCGGTTGCGCCGTTCTGCATGGGGCTTGATCAGTCTGCTGCTGGCGCTTACGTTTCCCGCGTGGAGCCAGATCCAGGTTTCACCGGAACAATTGGTCTTCGAACGGCTGGATCAGTCACAAACCATTCAGGTCCGGCGGGATGGGGCTCCCGTGCTGGCTGATGAAATGGTCAGTTTTCAGCTGCTGGTGGACCGCAGCGACTACGCGCACATGTTCAAATTCGAAAAAGCTGCCGGCCAGGTAACCCTGACGCCCAGCAAAACCTGTGAAGTGGGCAGTTACCTGCTGCGAATCGCCACCCGGCGCGGAGATGGATGGGTACGGGTCTATACCCCCCTGCGGGAACTGACTACCTCCCTGGAAGCCATGGCCCGGCGCATTGGGGTCAGCGTGGACGTGCTGAAACAGCGGGTCGGCCTTCTACAGGTAATGTCCCGGCAGCGGGTTTCGCTGGACCTGCCTCCAGTCTACTACGTAGGCAGCGTGCTGGCCGTGGACCTGCAGGCGGCAGAGGGAAACACCTGGACCTGGGAAGTAAACGGAACGGCCGTGGCGGAGAATCGCCCCCTCCGTTACGTCATTCGGGAGCCGGGCCCTCTTTTGATCACGTACACCGAAAAACAGGGCGATCTGGTGGTCGCGCAGACCAGCGAACTTACGGAAGCCGCCCCCGAACCGGAAATTGCCACCTCCGTTAAGGTCAGAACCGATCTGGCGCTTAACGCGCCCGAAGGATACGGCGTATACAGATGGACCCAGGATGGGCGGGAGGTATCCGCGGACCGGACCTATACCTTCCGCATGGATGCCGCCGGCGCCTACAGCGTCGAAGTTACCGCATCCAAACCGCTATCTGGAGATCCCAAGGCATTCAGGCACATCCGCTACCGGATAGAGGTCGAGCCCTAAGGTTATAAAGTCATTCTGCCCGACAGGCATTAAACGACCTTCCCCCCGTCTGCAATTACCGCGCCTTGGGAGCGGTTATATCAGCCGCGTCCGATGGATTCGGCGGCGTAGTGGGGACACCATTTTGGGCCTGCCGGTGCAGAGGTATAAAATATCACCCGTTTACGGTTATCGTGGCTCACGCATGGAGTTCGTCTTATGCCTTATCCTCAGTTTGACCGGTCCCGCATTGTCTTTAAACCGCTATCGCTCCGGAAAGACAAGGTGTTTATTGAGCGGGACCACGTCCCCCCGGATGCCAGTCCTCGCCCATTTGCTCCGGAAGCCATGGCCATCATGGAGGAAGCGGCAGAAAAAATCCGCCAGGCCCGCGCGGAAGGCCGTTCGCGGATGATAACTTTCGGCGCGCACTCCATAAAGAATGGTCTGGCGCCTGTCTTCATCCGGCTGATTGAATCGGGATGTATTACCCATCTGGCAACGAACGGCGCCGGAATTATTCACGACTGGGAATTCGCGTTCCAGGGGCACAGCAGCGAGGATGTAAGGGCCAACGTCGCGCGCGGTGAATTCGGCACCTGGCAGGAAACCGGCTTTTATCTGAATCTGGCCATTATTGTCGGCGCATGGCGGGGAATGGGTTACGGGGAATCCGTCGGCGCTTTTGTCGAAAACGAGGGACTGGAGATTCCTTCCCGGGAACAGCTGATCCAGGAAATCCGGGAAAAAGCCGAAACTGAGCCGTTACAGGCGGCAGCCGCGGCGGACCTGCTGGACCGCGTTATCCGGTTCGAACTGAAACCGGGCTGGATCGCCGTCCCGCATCCATGGAAACGCTTTGGGCTCCAGGCGGCCGCGTACCGGCTGGGCGTGCCTTTTACCAGCCATCCCATGATCGGGCATGACATCATTTACACCCATCCCATGAACCACGGCGCCGCCATTGGCCGGGCCGCGGAACGGGATTTTCTGGCTTTCGCGCGCCAGGTCTTCAATCTTGATGGCGGGGTATATCTCTCGATCGGTTCCGCCGTTATGTCCCCGATGATTTTTGAAAAGTCCATGTCCATGTCACAGAACCTGCTGATTCAGGAAGGCAAACACATGGATCGGCACCACATCGTGGTCGTGGACCTCCAGGAATCCCACTGGGACTGGTCCAAAGGCGAACCGCCCATGGACAACCCGGACTATTACCTGCGGTTCAACAAATCTTTCAACCGCATGGGGGGCACCATGCGATACCTCACCGCTGACAATCGGGACTTCCTGTTAACGCTGCTCCATCTCCTGGAAAAATAAGCCCTTTACTGCCTTACACCCGCCGCGTGTGCCGTATTCAAAGTGCTGGGTGGGCGTGTACTGTTTTCCCGATTATCCCGATTTAGGATGGGGCATTTATTACGAAACCCGCCATAAACCAGCTTTTGTTTGTCAATAATTAACACAATATATAGTGTTGAAAATTTTTATTGCACAAAAAGTAGTTGTGTGATATGATGGTCTTATCAACATATTGTGGAATCAATCAGATATTCCCCAATATACTGTTAATTGGACAGGAGACCATCACGATGCCGCAACGGGTGGCGCTGATACATGTGCCGGGGTGGCCGCTTCAGGAACGCAGCCTATTGCCCTGCGTAGAAATGATTCTTGCGGCCGGTCTCCTGCGCGCTTCAGGAACTGCCGTCTGCATGCGCGACTACGCCACCCTGTCCGCACTGTCTGAGCCTGCAACGGCCTGGATCAACAGCAGGTTGGAAGCCGGTTGGTGGCGACGCCAGCGTGCCAGCCGGGAATTTCATAGAATCTGGCTGGAGTGGTGCCAAAAAATCGCCGGGCATATCGCGGAGTGGGGGCCCAATGAAGTCATATTTTTTGCGGCGGATAATAGCGCATGGCACACCGCCCGGCGCGTGGCAACCTTTCTCCTCTCCCTTTTGCCCCACACACTTATTTTCGGCCATGGAACCCGACTGCCTGTTTCCTGGCCCTGGAAACACTGGCGCATCGAAGACTTTTTAAACAGCCAGCAGGCCACCTTGTCATGCGTCCTGGAAAAGATCTCCACGGGAGATGAATTTTTAACCACATTTCCTGATGAAGGAAAGTTCAGTGTGGTCCTGCTGGATGCCGGCCGGGCGGGATTGTACGGTCCCAGTGACGCGGCAGTATTCCGGCGCTGGCTGCTGAATACAGTCATTCAGAACTGTAACGGTTCGGCAGTATGGATCGAGGAGCCGGTCCCGGTTCAGGAACTGCTCCAGCTTTGCATGAGTTATTTCAGAAAAATTCCCGCGGCGCATGCGGTTACCCTGTACCCTGACCGGAATATCAGTCCGGCCACTGTCCGGATTCTGCAGGGTGCGGGCTGCAGGGCAGTTGAGATTCTTGCGCTCTCCGGCAGCCAGCGGATCCTGGAAGACGTCTACCGGACTAATTTCTCTGTCCGGGATGTTCGGGAGCTGGCGGAAACCTGCAGGGCTGCAGGGCTGAAAGTATTGCTGCGTTACGCGGCTCCCTGCTGCTGGGATGACCGGCATACCTTCGATGAAGCGCGGCGTCTCGCGGAACAGTGCGCATGTTCCGGAATATCCGTGGCCGGCGATGGCCGTAACGAAAGCGCGGAACAGGGATCACCAAGCAGGAAGAATCTTCTTGCGTATCTGGAAAATACAGGTATCCCCACGGAACTGCGCGGCTGGCACCTGGTCGCTGCGGAAGCGGCCGGATTTTCGGGACGCGAAATCTGGTGGCTGAATCGGATCCGGGAAAGCCTGGAATGCTCCGATATCGCCACGCTGCACACCGAGATCAGGAACGTCAGAGAGGGGCTGGCTCATATAAGCGCCGCGCGCCAGTCTGTTGCCGTTTCCAGGTTGGAGGCTGTGGCAAACTGACCCCGCCCCCGATCATTCCGGTTCCCAGTAGAACCGGTCCAGCGCCTGGCGGATGTCCGACAGCGTCGCAACCACGGGTACGATCCGGTGTCCGGTAACCTGCTGAAGCGTATCTAAAGCGGTCAGATTCCCGGGATCAAACATGGCGACCGTCAGGGCGTCTCCTTCAACCGATAAGGGAACCACCAGATACCGGCGCGCCATGTCTTCGGGAACCAGGCGGCACGCGGCCGGATCCGGCTGCCTGGCCTGCAGGCTCTCGCGGGGACAACCATGAAAAGCCTCCATTACGGTCACCATATCGGTTTCACTGACCTGCTGCCGTTCCACCAGCAATTGCGGCAGGCTGCCCGCGCCGGCATCCGCCCGCAACGTTTGCAGGGCATTTTCCAGCTGGGTGCCGGTGATCAGCCGCGCCGCGACCAGCACTTCACCGAAATTGCGCCGCCTGTCTTCCGGCATGCTGTCAATCAGTTCCCGAAGTCCCTGCTCATCGCGAATGGTAACGGTGGATTCACGGGCCGCTCTCAGTTCCTCAAGCTCTTTCCTGATCCGCTCGTTTTCAGACCTGGCATTATTCAGTTCCGCTGTAACTTTCTGGAGCGCTTCCATCAGTCCGGCATAGGCCCCGTCCTGGCGCAGTTTTTCCTGCAACTGATTCAGTTCCGCCGTTACCCGCTCTTTCTCCGCGCGTTCCGCCTCCACCGTCCTCCGAGATTCAGACAGGTCGATTTCCAGCTGTTCCCGCGCCGCGGTGATTTCAGCGCACTGTTTCTCGGCATCTTCCAGCGCGGCCCGGATAGAAGCAATTTCCTGCCGGAGGCGGTCCGCTTCCGCTTCTGCGTCTTTCACCCGGCCGGCCGTTTCCTCGGCCTGTTCGACCCGTTTATCGAGTTCGCTGATCGTCTGATCCCGCTTGCTCAATTCCGCTTCCAGCGTGCTGATGCGAATCTGGGATTCCTCGCGGGTTCTCTCCGCGTTTTCAGCGCGTTTTTCCGCTGCCTCCTGGGATTCTTTGGCTTTGGCCAGGTCTTTCAGGGTGCTTTCCAGGCGTTTTTCCGCTTCCGCCTTATCACGCTCCAGGTCATGGACGCGTTTCTGCTCGCCCGCCGCCTTTTCTTCAGCCTGCTTAAGCCGTTCTTCCATTGCGGCAAGCTCACCGCGCAGCTGTTCTATTTCAGCGCGGGCTCCGGCCAGTTCATTTTCCAGCGACTGCTTCTCCTGCCGCGCGGTTTCCAGCTCCGCGCGGACCTGCGCCAGTTCGGCCTCCAGCCGCTGCACCGCTTCTGTGTCACGGCGGGCCTGTGCGGATTCCAGTTGTTCAGCCAGAGCCTGTTTTTGGGTTTCCAACGCGCGCACCTGTTCCCGCAGGCTGTTCAACTCCAATTCACGTTCCTGCGCCAGCTGTTCTGCCATGGCAGCGCGCTGGCGGGCGGCATCGGCTTCCTGCCGCAGACGGTCTTTTTCCTGTCTCGCGGATGCCAGCTGGGTCCTGGCTTCTTCGAGCTCGCGTGCGGCTTCCTCGTATTGGTTTTTCAGCAGTTCCCCCCGCTGCTCCCACGATTCAACCAGACTGGCTTTTTCCCGCAGTTCCTGTTGTACCCGGTTGAGGTCCGTTTCCAGCGCGGCGTTTGTCTGCCGGTATTCCTCGATCTGGGATTCAAGCGTACGGAGCTGGGTCACCAGGGGCGATGTGACTCCCGATGACTGGGATTCCAGCCGTCTGCGCAGCTCACTGTAACGGCTCTCCGCCGCCTTCAGGGCGGCGCTGCGCCGTTCCAGGGTGGATTCCAACTCCCTGACTCTTGCCTCCAGGGATGCTTTTTCAGCCGCAAAGTCTTCTGTTTTCTTCTGCAGCCGGATAATGCGTTCCCGGGCCTCGCTGATGGTTTTTCCCCGCTTTTCAAGATGTCCTTCCAGATCCCGGATGCGGCTCTCGTATTGTTCCGTCACCCGGTTGCGGACTTCTTCCAGTTCACGCGCCCGGGACTCAGCCTCCTGAAGACTTGATTCCAGCTGACGGATTTTTTCCCGGAGGGCATCAGCTTCTTCAGAAGACATTGCGCCCTGAGCCAGGCCGGCGATTTCCGCCTCCATTCCGCTGAGCAGCTGACGCAGGCTGCCCGCCAGGTCGGCCTGCCGGGTCTGCATCTCGCCAATACGGGCGCTGAGGGTATCCAGCCCCGCTCTGAGGGTTTCCACTGCAGCCTGCATCTCCGCGGAAGCGCCCGCCGGAATCTGCTGCGCGAGGTCCATGGCGTCCTGGATAATGTTGCGTAATGCGTCCGTCATACTCCGGTCCTTTTTTTGCGGGAAACCCCTGGGAATATTCTTAACTCTTCTATAGATTTTAGCCCTGCGTTGCCCTTTTGTCAAGAAAATATGTCCCCGTTTTGCCGAATTCCTCCACGATGGTACAGGGTGTTTTGACAACCTGGCCCTAATTCTGGTACGATAGTGAGGCCATGCGGCGTTGAGGGTCGTGCTGTGTCAGATTTTCGTTATCCATTGGTTTCCATAGACGACGCGGGGCTCGAAATCGCCGCAAAAATTCCGGTGTCCGTGTTGCATCCGGAAGTGTCCATACGTCCGCCTATGCGGGAAGTGTTGCTTGACGGACGGCTGGATAAGGTAAATGGCGATGTGTTTTTTCGGGGCCGGATTTCAGGAACATATGTGCGTCCCTGTGACCGGTGCCTGACTGAAACATGTGAGCGGCTGGATATTCAGGTTACCTGGATATTCAGTAACACGTGCCCGGAACAGGACACCGGCGAAGAACCGGATGACCGGCTGTATCCCATTGAAGGGGATGATTCGGTCGACCTGGTCCAGCCCATCTGGGATGAAATTGCCCTGGGCGAACCCCGGCGCATGCTGTGCAGCCCGGACTGTCGGGGGCTGTGCCCGCGGTGCGGAGAAAATCTGAACCTGGTTAACTGTAACTGCGACCAAAAAACAAACGGCGGCCACAGCGATCTGGAAACCGGACTCAAACAGCTGGCCGCCTTGTACCCGGAACTGAAGAACAGAATGAAACCGGAGGAATGAGTCATGCCGGTACCAAAAAGACGCACGGGAAGAGCAAAACAGGGTATGCGCCGCGCTCATCACGCGCTGGCCGAGCCGAACGTCACTGAATGTCCCGATTCCGGCGAGGCTAAACTGCCCCACCGGGTCTGCCTGAAAACCGGATATTACAAAGGGCGCGTCGTCATTAAGCCGAAGAACGCCTGAAACGGGCTTTGACCATGATCCGCGTTGCCCTTGACGCAATGGGGTCCGACAACGCCCCCGGGGTGGAAGTCGAAGGGGCGGTGAAGGCCAGTCTTCGCGGTGACGTTGAAGTCATCCTGGTAGGGAATGAGGACGTCCTGAAATCCCGCCTGGCTGCCTACCCGCAGCGCGGCGCGATACAGATCTGCCACGCGGAGCAGGTCATTGGCATGCATGAGCAGCCTGTCATGGCCGTCCGTGAGAAACGGCAGGCGTCCATTATGGTCGCCATGCGGCTGGTTCGGGACGGGCAGGCAGACGCGGTAGTCAGCGCGGGCAATACCGGCGCGGTCATGGTGGCCGCCCGGACCGTCCTGGGTTCCATCCGGGGCGTAGCGCGGGCTGCCATCAGCCAGGCGTTGCCCACCGCAACCGGACGGGTGGTCATGCTGGACCTGGGCGCCAATGTCGACTGTACCACGCGGCAGCTCTGTGAATTCGCCGAAATGGGCGTGGCCTATTCAAAGTACTCCCTGGGCGTGGAAAATCCCCGGGTCGGCCTGCTTAATATCGGCGAGGAAGGCCAGAAAGGCACGGCCGTCGCCAAGGAAACCTACCAGCAGCTGAGCCGGATGAAACACCTGAACTTTGTCGGCAACATGGAGCCCCGGGCCGCGCTGGGCGGAAAGGCCGACGTGGTGGTATGCGACGGTTTTGTCGGCAATCTTTTCCTGAAAACCAGCGAAGCGGCTGCCTACTACATGGGCAAAATGCTGCGCGAACAGTTCAACAAGTCTTCCATGAGTAAACTGGGGGCCATTCTGGCGCATAAAGCCCTCACCGAACTGAAGTCCCGGGTGGATCCCAACGAGTACCCTGGCGCGCCCCTGCTGGGCATCAACGGAGTAGTGGTCATCGCCCACGGCTCCTCTACGGCGCGTGGCATTGAAAACGCCATTTACGGGGCGGCGGTCTCGGTACAGAATAAACTGGTCGACCACATCCGCGAGCACATCGTGCGCCTGCGCGAGCACGAAATTGAAGTGCTGCGCGAAGAAAGCCAGCAGCTGCAATGAAGATGGTGTGGCTTTTCCCTGGACAGGGCAGCCAGCGCCCCGGTATGGGAACGTCATGGTACGGCGTGCCTGAATCGCGCGGGTGGCTTGAACAGGCAGCGTCCCGTCTGGAAAACATTCCTCTTCGACACCTCCTCTGTGACGCTGACGAAACTGCCCTGCAGG
>JAKOTZ010000203.1 GCA_029776995.1 Candidatus Hydrogenedentota bacterium | reverse complement strand
TTGGCTTCCGGTCGAGTGATCCGCGACGCGGGCGTTTCAAGCCCTTCACAGCGAATCCAGGAAGGGTCTACTCCGAGATAACGGGCATACTGCATCAGCGCGGCGCGCATGACCGGTTCGCTGGCTTTATCTGCTTCAATCAGACAGGCCAGCAGGGTCAGCAGATTCTGCCGTTCTTCCTGGGTCAGGCGCTCCACCATGGTTACCATTGGGTGTTCTCCATATTATGTCCCCTGGAAATTTTCTCCGGAGTGTTCAGGCTTTGGGAAACGGCCGGGATGGGAAGAGTACCCGGCCGAGTATGATTACGGCCGCGCTGGCCACGGCAACCTGAAGTACGGTTCGGGCGGCCTTGTGGACCTGGCGGCTCTGCGCTTTACCTGTTTTGCACCACCACGCGAAATGTTCACAGTTGTTAAAAAAGAGGTTATAGTGTGTCTCTCCCAGCCGGGACCGGGCTAACCGCACGGTTTCTTCTGGCGGCAGGGCGTTTTCATGAACAACGATTTCCGGCTGCGCGCCTTCCAGAAACTTCTCCATGGATACCTCACAGACGACGGCCCGGGCTGGATGCAATGGTTCGCCGGAAAAATGGATCACCCGTCCATCCCCGACGTCGATGCCGTGATGGTAATATAATCCGCCCAGTCTGGGGACCCGGATGTGATCACCAACTGCCATTTTGACCGGTCTCCTGGCCGGTTTTTCTGAAATTCTGTCAGATGTTATTATAACGTACCTGGGGGCCGCGTTTGGGACGTCGTTGCGCTTTCCCAAATTCCAGCAGGGGGGAAAACAGTGGTAAAATCCCCCTGAAGACGTTATATTATATGCCGCTGTTCGGCATTTTTGCCATGACCGCTGAATAGTCTTTTCCAGCCGATCAAAGAGGAGATACCCTTGAAACTGGTTATTGTGGAATCACCGGCCAAGGCCAAGACCATCAGCCGATTTCTTGGACCGGATTATAAGATTGCCGCAAGTTTCGGACATGTTCGGGATTTGCCGGCCTCCGCGTCAGAAGTGCCGGAGAAATACCGTAAAGAACCCTGGGCGCGGCTTGGGGTCGATGTGGAGCATGATTTCCGTCCGCTGTACGTGGTGCAGAAAGACAGCAGGAAACAGCTGACAGAACTAAAAAAATTGTGTAAAGAGGCTGAAGAAGTGATTCTGGCCACCGATGAGGATCGTGAGGGGGAATCCATCAGCTGGCACCTGCTGGAAGAACTGAAGCCCAAAGTTCCCGTACACCGTATTGCCTTTCATGAGATTACCCGGGAAGCGGTTCAGGAAGCCCTGGCCAATCCCCGGGAGATCAACGATGCGCTGGTCAGGGCGCAGGAAACCCGACGTATTCTGGACCGCTTGTTTGGCTATGAACTGTCTCCCGTGCTGTGGAGAAAAGTCAAAAGCAATCTGAGCGCCGGCCGGGTGCAAAGCGTGGCCGTTCTGCTGGTGGTGGAGCGGGAAGAGGAGCGCAGAGCCTTCAAAAAAGCCCAGTATTGGGATCTGGAGGCTACGCTGGCGGCCGCGGACCGGGAATTCATGGCAGAACTGGTTACGGTGGACGGCCTGCGGGTTGCCCAGGGGAAGGATTTTGATCCTGCAACAGGGCAACTGAAGAACAGCGGAACGGAAAAGGTGCTATGGCTGGATGAGACTGCCGCCCGGCAGCTGGCCGAGACGCTTTCCGATGCCGCATGCCGCTGGACGGTGCTGCGGGTTGAGGAGAAAGAGACCCGGTCGCGTCCGAATCCGCCTTTTACTACATCCACCCTGCAGCAGGCGGCCTCTTCGGCATTCGGCATGTCTCCTCAACGCACCATGCGCATTGCCCAGCAGTTGTATGAAGGCATTGATATCGGCGGCGGAGACCGGGAAGGCCTGATCACGTATATGCGCACGGATTCCGTGACCCTGAGCGAGCGGGCCCTGCGGGACGCGTCGGCGGTGATACGGAAGATGTTCAGCGCCGAGTACCATGAACGGCGCCAGTACGAAACCCGCTCCAAACTGGCCCAGGAAGCGCACGAAGCAATTCGGCCAACCCGGTTCGACCGGACGCCGGACAGGGTCGCGCCGTATCTCGAGCCGGATCAGCTGAAACTGTACCAGCTGATTTGGACCCGGGCCGTTGCTTCCCAAATGGCAGACGCCGTCCTGTTGAAAACAACGGCGGATATCGAAGCCCGAACCAACGGACAGGAGTGTGTCTTCAGGGCACAGGGTACGGTTATCCGTTTCGCGGGTTATCTGAGGCTGATGGATAATCTGCAAAAGGAAAATCTGCTGCCTCCGCTGCGCAGGGGAATGAGTTCAGACAACGGCGAACTTGGGGTGCGCGGGGTACAGCCGGAAGGCCATGAAACCCAGCCACCCAGCCGTTACACGGAAGCGTCCCTGGTCCGGCAGCTGGAAGACGCCGGCATCGGGCGTCCCTCCACGTACGCCCCCACGGTGCAGGTGATTCAGGATCGCGGCTACGTGGAGCGTGTGGGACAGGCCCTGGCGCCGACTTATCTGGGCATCGCGGTGACCATGCTGTTACGCAGGCATTTCCCGGAATATGTCAACGTGCAGTTTACCGCGAATATGGAGGATGTGCTGGACGAAATAGCCAATGGACGCCGGGACTGGATTTCCTTTCTGCGGTTATTCTATTTCGGCGAAGACAAAAAACAACTGGGGCTGCTGCCTACTATCCACAGCGAACTGAAAAAAATTGATTATCCTTCCATACCCGTCGGTGTCGATCCCAACACGGGAGAAACGATTGAAGTCCGGCTGGGACGTCAAACCGCTTATATTCGGCGCGGTAAAGGAGGAGAAGGCAATATCGCGTTTCTGCCGCCGGGGCTGTACTACGATGAGCTGACGGTTGAAAAGGCCATTGAACTTCTGGAAAGCCAGCGGCAGCGGGGGAAGGAACTGGGCAAAGATCCCGCGACAGGCCGGACCGTACTGGCGCTGGAAGGCCGCTATGGGCCGTATGTGCAGCTGGGGGACAGCGAAAAAGGCGAGGAGGTGGGGAATCGGATTTCCCTGCCCCGGGGGATGGCCCTCGACGACCTGACGCTCGACAAGGCGCTGTGGCTGCTTTCCCTGCCGCGGGTGCTGGGTACCCATCCGGAGAAAGGCGGTGATGTTGTGATCCATATCGGGCGTTTTGGACCATATGTTGCCTGTAATGGGGAAAATCGGTCGATTCCTTCGGGGCGGGATCTCTTTTCATTCACGCTGGAAGACGCGCTGGCGCTGCTGGCGCAGCCCAAAAGAAGCGCCGCCAAACGGCTGGTGCGCAATCTGGGCGCCCATCCTGAAAGCGGGGCTCAGGTAGACTTGTACGAAGGCCGGTATGGCCCTTACGTAACGGACGGTACCACCAACGCCAGCCTGCCCAAGGACCTGTCCGTGGATAACGTGACGCTGGAGCAGGCGGTTGAGCTGCTCAGAAACGCAGCCGCGAAACCTAAAAAGAAAAGTCCCCGAAAAGCAGCCGCGCGCAAACGCCGCGCTGCCGGATGATCCGGGGCGGTTATCAGCGGGAGAGAGACTATGGCAGATGCGGATAAAGGCAGGATCGCGAGCCCCAATGAAGCGGCCGCCAACCAGGAGGCTTCAGGAGGGTATCGCCGCCCGACGTGGGATGAATATTTCATGGAGGTGGCGAACGCCATTGCCAAGCGGGCTACCTGTAACCGCGGCCGCAGCGGGTGCGTGATTGCCAGGGACAGGACGATCCTGGTTACCGGATATGTAGGATCTCCAAAAGGGTTTCCCCACTGTGATGATGTGGGCCACCTGATGAAAAGGGTGGTGCACGAAGACGGCTCCGTGACGGAGCATTGCGTTCGAACAGTCCACGCCGAGCAGAATGCCATCTGTCAGGCGGCGCGGCTGGGGATTCCCATTGAGGGCGCTACCCTCTATTGCCGGATGACCCCCTGCCGGACCTGCGCCATGATGATCATCAACTGCGGCATCGTGCGGGTGGTGTGCGAGCGGCGTTATCACGCGGCCGCTGAATCTGAAGAAATGTTCCGCCAGGCGGGCGTGCAGCTGGAGTATGTGCATAATGAGGTGCAGCGGTATGAGTAGTTCCGGGATATCGCCCGGCGGGAAATGCGGCAGGGTGTATGGGACGGATGAGGTTTCTGTAAAATAACCCCCATGAAAACAGCGGTTGTAGTGCCTGCCTATAATGAATCGCCTACGCTTGAAGAATTGATTTCAGGCATCCGTTCCGCCCTTGAAGGGAGGGGGGCGTACAGAATTTTTCTGGTGGATGATGGAAGCACGGATGGAACGTGGGCAGTCACGCGGAAAATCGCCGATAACTGCCCGGTTCTGACCGCCTATCGTCTGCGGCGGAATTTCGGAAAAACCGTTGCCCTCACGGTCGGATTTCATGGAGCGCTGGCCTGGAATCCGGATGTGGTGGTGACCATGGATGCCGACCTCCAGGATGACCCCGCGGAACTTCCCCGTATACTGGAAGCCCTGGAGACGGGCGGGGTTGACATGGTGTGCGGCTGGAAACGGCACCGGCAGGATCCGCTGCTGAAATGCTGGGGATCTAAAGTGTTTAATTGGTGGGTCAGCCGGCTGTTCCACGTTGAGATTCACGATGTCAATACCGGGTTTAAGGCGTACCGGCCGGAAGTGTTGCGGAAAGTTACGCTGCACAGCGACATGCACCGGCTGATTCCCGTGTACGGCGCGGCCATCGGGTACCGGGTGGGTGAGGTGGAAGTGAAGCACCATCCGCGCCGGTGCGGACGTTCTAAATACGGATTTACCAGAATTTTCCGGGGGATTTGGGATGTCATCGCGGCCCGTTTTTTAGCGTCCTACCGGGAAGCACCGGGACATTTTTTCGGCCGGATTACCCTCTGGGCGTTGGGTATCGCGGTTCTTGGCATGGTGCCGGCCGGGATAATGCTTTCCTGGATCAGCGTTTTGACCGGGGGGGACCTGTCCTGGGTTATGCTGATTGCCGCCGCGTGGCTGATATCCTGCTGCGGAGTGATGGTGCTTTGGACCGGCGTTTCAGCGGGACTGCTTGCCGAGTTGGTATTGAGCCATACCGTCCCCTGCGATCCGGAAATATATATTGCGGAAAAGATTGATTCGCCTGTTGCCCAAAAGACGGATTGATTACAAGCCTACCTGTTTGCGGAACCGCCAGGTTCCTCCGCCGCGCACTTTGGGGAAGGAACTCAGCGGTTCACCTTTTCCCCCTTTTGGCCGTCCCACACACCGCCGTAGCTGAAGGTATAACGGTAGGTTTCCTTGCCTTCGCCGGAGGGCTGGTCAGAAACGGAAGCGGCCATGGCTTCCACGCGCGAGGGTTTTGGTTCGCTTCGGTAGGTCCGGTAGGTGTACTGGATATATCCCTGGTAGCCCTTGTCCTGGCCGACTGTAATGGGCCGTACGTCCAGCGGATAGGCCTTTTCATATACCTTTACTTCTTTGTAATAGGATCCGCGCAGCCCCTGCTGCTCAAACTGGATTTCGCCCTGCCGGGCAGCCGCGTTCAAACGGCGCATTTCTGTTTCACCGACCTGGCGGAGCTGGTCGTATACCTTGTCCGAACCGGACACGTAGCCTTCCGGCGGCTCGCCGATGCCAAAATCGGAAAGCACTTTCTGGGTCACGTTTCCAGGGCTCTGGCAGCCCGCGGAGAGCAGCATCATGCCTAATGCCAGAACGCCCGTAACCAGGGAAAACGCGATGGCGTGTTTACTCAACATGGCGGGATTCCTTTCCATCCTGACTCCACCAGTATACCACGGCGGAAGTTTACCGGGCCGCTACCTGACGGGGTGGAACAACCTCATAGGTCTTATTAATCCGGGCGGCCATCTCAGTCATGGCTTTATGGATGGCCGGCCCAACCTCCGGCCCGCCGGAATTCTGTTCGCCGTACTGGCTGCGCTCATACACGAACGGGGGTTTTGTATCCCACTGGGATTTGGGAATGATGTATCCGATTTCGTCATTGGCCAGTCCCAGGGTAACGGCCTGCCGGGCGTAGCGGGTCTGTTCCGATCGCACCGGCGGCACCTCCACCGGTGCAATTTCGAAATCCCGGCCCGGTTTGGCTTCAATACCGCCGATCAGAATTTCAGGATAGAGCTCGCCCGGGATGGTGGAAACCATGACATCCCCGATCCGTATGGCATTGGCCTCCGTTTTCGCGTAACCTCCCCAGTAGTAGCCCTGGTGGATGAACCCGAGCATGATGGCATAGCGGAACGCGCCGTCCATTTTGGCTTTAAATGTTTTTGCGGCTACCGCGACCATTGGTTTTTCATTAACCCACGCGCCGGGCCCGCGCAGGCCGCGCAACACGTTCAGGGCCACGTTATATCCCAGGTGCTCGGCCTTTTCAAATGATTCTTCTTCGATCATCCCGGAGCCGTCCCGCTTGGGCACGGTGATATGGAGCGGATTTGCCAGCCCGCCCAGCGGTCCCTGGAAATAAACACAGGTTCCCCCCAATCCTTTCTCGCCGTTGGGTTCAGGGACCCCTTCTTCCATGCCCAGCCTAAGGTAATGCGCGAAGTCCGACGAGAGGTACGGGTTGTCTCCGCCCAGCGCTTCAGGATGCTGCGCCCAGTTCACCATCGTGGCGATGGTGGTTTGGGTTCCCGCCCGGGTGAACCACCACGCATAGGCATTGGTATCCAGCACGACAGGCTTGCGGGAGTCATGCACGAACCCCTCCATGGGCAGTTCCACCGTGGTGACCCGCATGTCCGCCGGCGCCAGCGAAGCGACGGCCTCTTCGATGGCTTCCACGGCCTTCTGTTTGATGGAGGCCATATAAGAGGGATCATAATTCAGCAGGGGAACCGGGCCGCTCCACATGCCGGTCATGGTATCCGGCACTTCGTGGCAGTGCGTGGACGATACCACAATATGATCAATCTTAAATGCCGGATTCACGGATTTTCGGATAGCCAGCACATCGTTGTGGAAAATGCCTATGGCGTCAACCGAGACCAGTACGACCGTTACGCCGTTGTTGCGCAGCGCCAGGGCGCGGACCCACTGCGGATCGTGAACGCCTTTTGCTGGACGATTCACCCCGAAGCCGGCTACCCACGCCGTGTCGAAACGCCCGTTGCCGTTTCGGTCGACATAGGAATCCCCGCTCTGCGCGGCTTTCTGGGGATCGTAAAGTTTCACGAAACGGTTTACAAGCGCGAACAGGATTTTCTGTCGCGGCGTAAGCGTATCGGTCCAGATGTCATATTCATTATTGTTGTTTCCGTCAACCCAGGTGTCGTATTTGGAAAGGTCTATGGTGATTTCCCGTTTGGACACTCCCACTTCCAGAGTCCCCGGTTCCGCGGGGGGTTGCCCATCGGCGGGAACCATCAGGTCCAGGGAATAGGTGTGATAAGGGCCGAAACGCCAGGAAAATACCCGCGCCACCATCAGCAGAACCAATACCCCCAGAACGATCAGCGCGGTCAGAATTTTATGCCGGCGGATAAAACTGTCTTCTGAAAACATGGCGAACTCCCTTTACAACGCGAGGCTGAATGATTGTTGGTTGAAATGGATCGTTGATTGGACTGAATCAGAGAAGATCCGATTTTATGGTTTTACTATATCACGAACTTCCGGGCGTATTCACTGTGTCAGGGGGATTGCGTTGGGAATTAGTTGCGTGCCAAAATGATCCGTGGTTTACAGACTACCGGAAGGAAAGGATCAGACCATGAGTATCGTGCTGGGCCTGGACATTGGGACAAGCGGGGCGAAAGCAATTGCCATGGATGAAACCGGCCGGCTGCTGGCTTCTGCCCTGGTGGAATATCCTTTGCACAGCCCGAAACCGGGATGGGCGGAACAGGACCCCGAGGATTGGAAAAAGGCCGCGTTTACAGCCCTGAAAGAACTGGCGTCCCGGATCAGCGTGGCTGACGTGAAAGGGCTTGGACTGACCGGCCAGATGCACGGCTCTGTTTTTCTGGACGCGGAGAACCGGGTGATCCGGCCGGCGATCCTTTGGTGTGACCAGCGGACGGCCGCGCAGTGCGACTGGATAACAGAAAAAGTCGGGCCGTCGCGTCTGATTGAAATGGTCTCAAATCCGGCGCTGACCGGATTCACGGCGCCCAAGATTATCTGGCTGCGGGATGAGGAGCCGGCCCATTATGAACGGGTCCGCAAGGTATTGCTTCCGAAAGACTATATCCGTTTCGTGCTGACCGGCGAATACGCGACGGACGTGGCAGACGCATCCGGAACCCTGCTTTTCAACGTGAAGGAGCGCTGCTGGCACCGGGATCTCATGTCTGCTTTGGGCATTGATGCCGACTGGATGCCGTCCGCTTATGAAGGCCCTCAGGTTACGGGGTACCTTACCGCCGAAGCGTCGGATATTACGGGACTGCCTAAGGGCATCCCCGTGGTGGCGGGCGGAGGCGATCAGGCCGCCAACGGAGTAGGGTGCGGCATTGTCCGGCGCGGGGTCGTGTCCGCATCGCTGGGAACCAGCGGAGTAGTTTTTGCCCATGCGGACCAGGTGAGCACGGATCCCGAGGGGCGTCTTCACACCTTCTGTCATGCCGTTCCGGGCGCCTGGCACATCATGGGGGTGGTGCTCAGCGCGGGAGGCGCCTTCCAGTGGTTCCGGAATGCTCTATGGCAGGAGGCGTGGGCCGCGGCAAAAGCTGAAGGCCGGGAGATTTATGAAGTTATCACCGCGGCGGCGGCAGAAGTTCCGGCCGGCGCGGAAGGGTTGCTGTTTTTGCCGTACCTGACGGGAGAGCGTACGCCGCACAAGGATCCGTTCGCCCGGGGCGCCTTCGTGGGGCTTTCGTTGCGGCATGACCGGCGGTATATGGCCCGGGCAGTTTTGGAAGGCGTGGCCTATGCCATGAATGATTCGGCGGTTCTGATCCGGAATATGGGGGTACCTGTGGATCAGGTGCGCTGTTCGGGCGGGGGCGCGCGCAGCCGGCTGTGGCGGCAGATCATGGCCGATGTCATAGGCGCGCCGATGATTACGATCAACGTGGATGAGGGACCGGCTTACGGAGCGGCTATTCTGGCCGCGGTGGCGGCGGGGATCTATGGTTCCGTGGAAGAATCGTGCGACGCTATTATTCACGAGGTGAACCGGGTGGAACCGGATCCGGATACCGGGAAGGCCTATGCCCGGTGGTTTGAGGCTTATCAGGCCTTGTACTGGGCGCTTGCTCCGGAATATCGTCGGATTAGTCAAATTCTCGGATAAACCGCTTTATACCCCGTGAAACTGTCTGTCAGAGGGGGTGGCCTTGCGTTGCAATTTTCCGGGAAAGGCTGTGTATGGAAAACTCCGGAGACAAAGGACACTTGCCATTGGAAATTACCGTCGAGGAAGGCGGAATCCGCCTGGATGTTTTTCTGGCGGAGTCTCTGGAGGATTTTTCCCGTTCATTTGCGGCGAAGCTTGTGCGCGAAGGCCGGGTTCGCCTGAATGGACGCGTATGTGATCGACCTTCCCGGGTGGTCGCGCAGGGGGACACTTTGGCTGTGGACCTGCCTGAGCCGCCTGATGATACGCCGCAACCGGAGGATATCCCGCTGGATGTTCTGTATGAGGATGAGCACGTCATCGTGGTGAATAAACCTTACGGACTGGTGGTGCATCCGGCGCCGGGACACCCGTCAGGCACGCTGGTGAACGCGCTGCTGTACCGGTATCCGGAGCTCAGGGCCATGGTTCCGGATTCCCGGCGTCCCGGCATTGTGCATCGGCTGGACCGCGACACTTCCGGCGTAATGGTTGTGGCGAGAACCCCCAAAGCGTATAACGCCCTGAGCGGACAGGCATCCGCGCATGCTTTTGAGCGGCACTATCTGGCCCTGGTTCGGGGCGAATTTAAGGAAGACCTGGTGCGGGTGGATGCGCCCCTGGGGCGAAGCCTCAGCGATCCAAAACGGGTGGCCGTCACGGGGATTCGTGCCCGTGATGCGGTTACCTGGGCGGAAACGCTGGAAAGGTTTGGCGTGGCCTCCCTGATACGTTTGCGTCTGGAGACCGGACGTACCCATCAGATTCGGGTACACATGCGTTTCGCCGGAAGGCCTATCCTTGGCGATCCGGTCTATGGGTTTACCGCGTATGAGGAACTTAGGGTTTCCCCGGAAGTTCGTCAGGCGCTGCGTGGACTGCATGGCCAGGCGCTGCATGCCGCCCGGTTAGGTTTTTCCCATCCCGAAAGCGGAACAATGCTGCATTTCGAAACGCCCCCTCCAAACGATTTTCAGGCTGCCCTTGATGCGTTGCGTCGGCTGTGACGCATGCTCTGCCGGTCAGATAAGGAAAATGTAGCGTCTGCAGTGGGGGCAGGTGTGTACCTTATGGGGCTCCATGCGCACCTGCTGGGCGAATTGTGAGGGCAGTTTCATGTAACACCCCTGGCAGGTGTCCCCTTCCACGGCAACAACCGCGGGCGGCTTAGCCCGCATCAGTTTATCAAAGTGGCTGAGCAGGGTAGGGTCAATCAGTTTCCGGGTTTTCTCAATACGTTCCTGATACTGCTTTTTTCCCCTTTGGACCGTAGCAAGGTTTTCCAGCAGCAGCTGCAGGCGCACCATAAGGGAATAATTTGCCTGCGCGTCGGGAATATGCTGGGCGTCTATAGCCGCCAGGTCCAGTTCAAAGTCATCCTGGGGCGACTCGGACAGGTCGGTCAACTGCTCGAGGGTTGTCAGAATGGATTTGGCATCGGGAGCAGCCATCAGGGCTTTGAAGTTTTCCGGGTTGCGCAGCAGCCGGATCATTGTGGCAATAAAGTCCAGATACTTATTCTGCTGCGTGGGCGGATAGATGATCAGGAAGACCAGGTGCACATTTTTATGGTCTACCGCGGAGAAGTCAATGCCCTTGGTGGACCGGCCTACCGCGCAGTGCAGTTTGTTAAGACGGCCAACCCGGGCATGAGGAATGGCAATGCCGTTCCCGATGCCGGTACTCTCCGTGGCCTCGCGCGCCAGAATCTGGTCCAGCGCCAGTTCCCGGTCCTGCAGGTTATGGGCCGAGTAGAGCGCATCCACCAGGCACCTCAGCACGTCCGCTTTATTGTCCTGTTCCAATTCCGGGATAACACATCCTTTGTGGAAATAATCAATAATCTGCTGCATAGTCTTACTCCAGACGCCTGGGGCGGGGGTTAGAGAAATAATACAAGTTGCTGATATTATAACGCAGAGTGAAATCAGGGGGAAATCGACAGCGCTCTTTTATATCGGTGATCGGCAGAATTTTGTGTCTCTTCAGACAGGAAAGGATCCTTATGAAATGCCTCTATTTGCTGTGTAACGCGCATCTGGACCCGGTATGGCTGTGGGAGTGGCAGGAAGGCGCCGCGGAAGCCATTTCCACGTTTCGCACGGCGGCTGACCTGTGCGAGGAGTTCGACGGGTTTATTTTCAACCACAATGAAGCGGTTTTATACGAGTGGATTCAGGAGTACGCTCCGGACCTCTTTTCCAGAATTCAGCGGCTGGTCAGCGAGGGCAGATGGCAGATCATGGGCGGATGGTTTCTGCAGCCGGACTGCAACATGCCCTCCGGTGAATCGTTTATCCGCCAGATGCGCTACGGTTTGCGCTACTTTGAAAAACATTTCGGCGTGCGCCCGCGGATCGCGATCAATTTCGATCCTTTCGGCCATTCCCGCGGACTGGTTCAGCTGCTGGTCAAGGCGGGTTATGAAGGCTATCTTTTTGGCAGGCCGGGACAGGAGGACTGCGCTTTACCGGACGCCGATTTCATTTGGGAGGGATTGGACGGTTCAAGGATTCCGGCGCACCGGTTTATGGAGTGGTACAACTCCCAGCTGGGGAAAGCGCGCCAGAAAGCGGAAACATTTCTGGAAAAACACGCCGGCCGGGAAATTGCCCTGATGCTCTGGGGGGTGGGGAACCATGGCGGTGGACCTTCCCGGAAAGACCTGCAGGATTTAACCGCCCTGATGCAGGAAACGTCAGAGGTCGAAATACGCCACGGCACGGCGGAAGCATATTTTGACGCGAGGTCCGTACTGGGCATACCGCGTGAAGTGGTGGCCAGATCGCTCAATCCATGGGCTGTTGGTTGTTATATTTCCCAGGCGCGGATCAAACAGGCGCATCGCCGGCTTGAACAGCTGCTTTACGCCGTGGAAAAGACGGGAGCTGCGGCGGCTATGGCCGGTGTCGCGTCGCCCCGTCCCGAAATGCTCGCCGGCGCGGAAAGAGATTTGCTGCTGTCAGAGTTCCATGACATCCTGCCGGGTTCTTCCATCCAGCCTGTGGAGGAATGGGTGCTGCGCATGACCGGGCACGGAATTGACCTGCTGGAGCGGGAACAGGCCAGGCTGTTTTTCGCGCTCAGCTCCAGACAGCCCCGGGCCCAGGAGGGCACAATCCCGGTTATGGTCTGGAATCCGCATCCCTGGCCCGTCGAAGGCGTGTTTGAAGTGGAATTTAACCTTGCCGACGCCAACTGGGATGACGCATTCTCTGTTCCCGTGCTGGAACAGGATGGAGTAGAAATCCCCAGCCAGTGTGAAAAGGAACACTGTAATATTCCCCTTGACTGGCGTAAACGCCTGGTTTTTCAGGCCACGCTGCCGCCAATGCAGATCAGCCGTTTTGACGCGCGTGTGCGGGAAAGGAAACCGGGACTCAGCCGCACGCCGGTTCCGGTAACTCAGCCATTGAAGCTGCAGTGCGGCCGACTGTCCATGACGGTTGATCCGGAGAGCGGTACCATTTCGGAAATGAACCTATCAGGAAAACCTGTGCTGGGCAATGGCGGACTGGCTTTGCAGGTGCTGGCGGATGATGAGGACCCCTGGGGCATGACCCGTCACGGCTGGACTGAGCCGAGGGGACAGTTTACGCCGCTTGCGCCAGGCGAGGCAGCGTGGTTTTCCGGTAAAGAAGGTACGGAAATTGCCCCCGTCCGGGTGGTCGAGGACGGCCCGGTAAGGGTGGTCCTGGAGATCCTTTCCGGATGGGGACATTCCCGCGCGGTAACCCGCGTGTCCGTACCCAGAACCGGCAGCTGCGTTGACGTAAACGTCCGCCTCTACTGGATGGAAAAAGATGCCATGGTAAAGCTGGTATTGCCGATGGCTATTGAAGATGGCGTTCACTGGGGACAGGTTGTTTTCGGACGGGAAAGGTTTGAAGGCGAGCCCATGGAGCGGGTACACCAGCAGTGGACCGCGGTTGAGTCGCCTTCCGTCGGCCTGACGCTGGCCTGCCTGAACAACGGGGTCTATGGATGTGACTTCGTGGACAACAAACTGCGCGTCTCCATGCTGCGCTCGCCGGCCTACTCCGGACACCCGATTAACGACCGGGAAATTACACCCCCGGGGCGGTTCACGCCCCGCATTGACCAGGGAGAAAGGCAGTTTTCTTTCCGCATTGTGGCCGGTGAAACGGAACAGTTGATGCCCAGACTGGACCGGCTGGCTCTCGAAATGAATCAGCCGCCAATGGTGCTGAGTTTCTTCCCGGCGGGAGATGGGGGAGAGCCCCTGCCCGCTATGCTAACTCTGGATGGCGATCCCTCAGTTGTGCTGTCGTCGCTTCGGGTTTCGGATACGGAAGAAGGAACCTGGATTGCCCGTTTGTATGAGTCAGCGGGGAGCGCGGCCTCCACTCGGATCATCGCGCCTGCCCTCGGAATTGACACCCAGCTTTCGTTCACGCCTTTCGAGGTCAAGACGTTTTCTCTATCCCGGGCTGGGCAAATAACGGAAGTGCCATTGCTGGCCTGAGGAATGGTCGCGCCAGTCCGACGGTTAAATGGGAAGGCTTATTGGAAATTCGCGGATGAGAAGGCGCAAAAAACGCAACAACACGATTTGGTGGCTGGTGGGCATACTGGGTTTATTAACCGTACTCTGTCTGCTGGCGCTGTGGACAGCTGCGGGAATGGCCACTTCGCGGGTGGGAGAGGCGGTGAAACCGTTGGTATCCATCCAAAGGGACGGATACATACTGCGGAAATATCCGGCGCACACCGTCGCGGCCACGGTTGTGGAAGGCGAAAGATATACCCGGGCCATGTTCCGTGGGTTTGAAGTGTTGAACCGGTATATCAGCGGAAACAATGACCAGAAGAAACGGATCCCCATGACTGCCCCCGTCCTTCAGGGGATGCGGGAGAAGGGTGGAGGATTTGAGATTGCTTTTATTCTGCCCGATGATCTGGAGGGATCAGGCGGCGCGCCGCAACCTGGGGATAAGCGGGTTTGGATAGATCGCCGCCCCCCCATGTTTATGGCAGTACGCCCGTTCTCGGGCTACGCAACCTCTGAATACGCGGCGGAACAGATTGCCATACTGAAAGACCTACTGGAACGTGACGGCATCCAGACTGCCCGGCCGCCGGCCGTCGCGCAGTTTGATCCCCCCTGGACCCCGCCGTTCATGCGCTACAACGAAATCTGGTGGCCTGTTTATCCTCCGTCCCTTACGCCGGAAGAACAGGAAAAAGTGGGCGATATAACACCGGAAAAAGGGTCGGAACAAATGACTACGGACGCGATACCGTCAGGCACGCGTCCAGCAGGCGGTCCGCAATAG
>JAKOTZ010000192.1 GCA_029776995.1 Candidatus Hydrogenedentota bacterium | reverse complement strand
CTGAGACCAACCTTGAATAATCCTGTCCCGTAATGATATGCTTTATCCATTAATGGGGATGGAGTTCCCCAATAACCGCCGACGTGGCTGATAACTCCTGTCCCGCAACCGCGGGGCGGGATTTTTTTATCCCACCCGCCAGAAGGAAAGGACCAACGCATGCATATGGAATCCGTTTACGCTATCGCAGCCCTCTGGATGGCACTGGCCGTTGGGGCCACCATACTGGCAAGACAATTTCGCGTGTCCGTCGCCCTGATGGAGATATGTGTCGGTGTGGTTGCCGGGTTTGTCGCGGAATACTGGCTGGGCAGTACAGATGCCCTCGGCAGCGGCGAACCCTGGCTCCGGTTTCTGGCAAGCACAGGCGCGGTTGTCCTGACGTTTCTTGCCGGGGCGGAACTGGAACCGGAAGTGCTGCGCCGGAAATGGCAGGAAGTATCCGTAGTGGGTCTGACCGGGTTCCTGGCCCCGTTTCTGGGTTGCGCGGCCGCGGCGCGGTTCCTGCTGGGCTGGGATCCCCGGGCCAGCCTGCTGGCCGGAGTCGCTTTATCTACCACGTCCATGGCCGTTGTCTATGCGGTCATGCTGGAAACGGGGCTCAACCGGACGCCTTATGGAAAGGGTATTCTGGGCGCCTGTTTCATCAATGACCTGGGTACCGTAATCGCCCTGGGACTTATATTCGCTCCGTTTACGCTGAAGACGGTTATCTTTATAGCGGTTTCGGCCGCGGTAATTGCCCTGCTGCCCGTCACGAGCCGGTGGATCAGCCGCCACTACGCGCACGGAACCTCAGCGGTTCGAACAAAGTGGGTTCTGCTCGTGCTTTTCGGGCTGGGCGCGCTGGCCGTATGGTCCGGGAGCGAAGCCGTTCTGCCGGCCTATGTGGCGGGTATGGTGCTGGCTGAATTCGCGGCTGCCGATCCGCACTGGATACGCCGGCTGCGCACGCTGACCGTGGGGCTGCTTACGCCTTTCTATTTCCTGCGCGCGGGCTCCCTGGTTTCTCTGCCGGCGCTGGCGGCCGCCCCCCTGGTTTTCATTGCCCTGCTGGGCTCAAAAGTGCTTACCAAGATAATCGGGCTGTACCCGATCGTCGGCCTGTTTGAAAAAGAACGCCGTCCACGCTGGTATTACACCCTGCTGATGTCCACGGGACTGACTTTCGGCACCATATCGGCGCTGTATGGGTATTCCCACAACATCGTTTCCAGGGAACAGTACTCTTTCCTGGTGGCGGCGGTAATCGCCAGCGCGGTAGTGCCGACAATGATCGCCAATTTTGCTTTTCTTCCCAGGCATCTGCTACCCCGGGCCAATGAAGACTTTGCCGACCTGATGGAAAAAAATGGTTCCACGTCAACTGAAAACGGTGATGAAGGACTGGCTTCGGAATAAAAGGAAGGTCCGCCGGCTATCCGATATCACCGGAGAAAACGGTACGCGGTCATCGGAGTCCAGCGAAACTTCCTTTTCCTTCGTCTCTCTTCCCACGCATAAGCACGCCGCGGAGCGCATCCAGCCTCGCCGTACTTTCGCTCAGGGTGGGACAGATCCATCCGCCTTCATCGAACTCATTCCACGCGTAGATCAGTACCGTCCTCGCCGGCGCGGCATCGGGGTGGTTTTGGCACCATGCCACGGCCTTCGCCACATGCTCAGCCAGCTCCTCCGGGGCAGGCGTCGCGTAATACTGTTCAATGTCTCCGCCCTTGACCCAGGGAACCGGCGTTTCCACCCTCGGGCGCATGTCCCACCCGGCAGTAGCGAGCGGCACCACCTGCCGTCCGGTCGCAGCAAAGGCATCCCACCAGTTCTCAGTATGGGCTGCCAGTTCCCGGTACGGCGCCGCCCGGCCGCCGCCGTTGGACGCGTACGCGCCAATGGCGTCCAGTCCCAGCGTATCCGCCTGCTGGGCAAGAATCTCGGGTGCCCATCCCTGCGCTACGATATACGGATCCGGCAACCCTTCGCGCCGGACCATATCCCGTAATCGATCGAATGCCGCGCGGGCCTGTTCCCAGGAATCAAAACGGCCCGTCCCAACCAACCCCTCCACACTGTACAGATATATCAGCGGCCTTCCCTGCGGAGTTTTTTGATACATCGGATCGCGGAGCAAACACAGGTACCTGTTTGCTTTCTTTTCCCAGGCTGCCTGTCCGCCGCGGCCTTCCCATCCTCCCTGGAAAATCAGGCAGAATCCTATGCGGTCCTTCAAGGAGCTGGACAGGTAAAGCTGGAGTCCCCGGCTCAGCGCGTGTTCCTCCGGGTACACCACGAAGGCCCAGTAATCGAGGCCGGCCCTATGGGCGTACAGGACCTCCCGGTCCATGACATCCTGCGTATCCCCGCGGATTTCTACGGCGTTTTCCGAGGTTACGCGTCCATAAAAAGGAATCCGGTAGTGCCAGTGAGCCGGAGCGAGGGTCTTTTCAACCATGATCCCAACATCGGACGCGGGCCCATGCCAGGCGTCCCACCGAATAGCGCCGACCGAGACCGGCGCGGATACCGGCGAACGCTTGTCTTCGGGGGCGGCGAACCCGTTCACCATCCCGCAGGCCATCATAAGAATCGTTGCTAGCGTTAACCGACTCACAAGAACTCCATCCGCTCCGTGCGGCATATGCCGAGTTTATAAAAATCGCGCCCGCCCGGGATGGACGTAGTCAAACAGGCTGTGGCCTATGCTCCGCAACAGCCGATCAAGCCGAACCAGCGGCAGGCCGAGCACGTTGTAGTAACACCCGTCGTACCGGGCCACGAGCAGGCTGCCCGGCCCGTCCACCGTGTATGCCCCGGCCCGGTCCAGCGGATGGACCGCATCAATAAAGCAGGTAATTTCCGCATCCGACAGGGTTCGGAATGTCACGTCAGTTGATTCGCAGCCCACGGCGGTCTTTCCCGTGGCGGTATCGGCAACGGCCAGCCCGGTAATGACCTGATGGGTATTGCCCGATAAGCGCTGCAGCATTCGCCTGGCGTCTTCCAGGTCTGCTGGCTTGCTCAGCAGCTGTTCCTCCAGAAAAACCAGGGTATCAGCCGCAATTACCAGGGCAGGCTCTGAAATCCGCGGCAGGACAGCATCGAGTTTAATGCGCGCGTTATGTTCGACTATTGCCGCGGGAACCTGCCCTTCTTCCTGTTCTGGGGCATCGCTGGGCATGACCCGCACCGCAATCCCCAGGGCTTCAAGCAGGGCGCGCCTGCGCGGAGACGCTGACGCCAGAATCACCGGCAGCTGTCCGTTGCTCATGTGGCTTTCCGTTTTGGTCCGCCCACCTGTTTTGGGTTGCGGGCCGGAGGGTTGGGCTGAGGAGACGAGACGGATTCAGCGGGCGGCTTGCCGGAAGTCGACGCTTTCGAATTTTCGGGATGTGGCGTCTGCTGTCCCGTATCCGAGGGCTCTTCACGGGGCGCATCATTGGGCGGCACAGACACCGCGGGAGAGGACTGTTCCGGCGAGACGGCGCTTTCCGCTGCCTGAACCGGCTCAGACGTCGGCTGTAACCGTGGTGAAGCTCCCTCGGACTGCGGCGGCAGAAGCAGGGCATCCGGGACCCTCTTTCCGCCGGGACCCACCGTGTCGATCACCCGGTCGTTTTCAATCATCCGGGTTCCCGCCGGCAGAAAAATCTGTGTATCGGCAGGGGCGGGCCGGTAGTCCGTGTTGATGTCGCCGATCTCAATACGGGTTTCCGTATTCTCGTCATTCCGAATCACAATGCGCCAGGGCAGATAATCCTGATCCCGCAGGTACAGCCGGACCCGCAAAAAATATGATTCCGCTTCGGTGCCCGGTTTGGGCCGTATTTCCAGCCCTTTGGAACCGCGCGGCTCATCCGGGACGCTGAACACCTCGAGATCGTATGCCTCACGCAGGGTATCCAGCGTATCGACAAAGCCCATGAACAGAATCTCCGCCTGAGGGTTGTTCCCGAGATCGAACATGGTCACCTGCTGGATTTCCGCGTCGTATTCATATCCGAACGTGTCATCCACCAGCGTGATGCGCTCCGGGTCATACATCCGGTAGATCACCCGGCGCGGACGAACGTACACCAGCTCTCCCCGAACCTCGATGGTTTCATCGGGCGTGGTAACCGTCTGGGAAAACGGCGCCTTCAGGGCGACAATCCCGTCCCGGCTCCTGGTAAAGGCCTTGAAAAAATCGTCCGCTCCGGAAGCCTCCTCGGCTGCGGAAAAATGGCCATGCGACACTAAAACGGAACACAGCAGAACGAACGTAAAAGGATTAATCCAATTTCTCAAATGGAGATTCCTCCGCGTTTTGCTCACGCTCCGTGTTTTTTTCGGAACTCGGATCCTCAGTCGCTGAACGGATCAGGTCCGTGGCTTCTTCGCTTTCTTCGGTTTCATCGCTTATGGAAACAAAATGCGCGCGGGACGAAGCCGAATCGTCTTCTTCGGGTTTGTCCAGGACCCGCTCCGCCCTGGGAATCTTTTCGAGCAGCGCTTCATGCACCCGGATAATGTGCGCCATATCCGCGCGCAGGCGGTCACGGGCCTCGGTCAGCGCGCGAATTTCCTGGCGCAGGGCATCCGGAAGCTCATCGCTTTTCATCCGGGCGCGCGCCCGTTCCAGGCGCGCCTCTTCGAGCAGCGCCTGGGCCTGGGATTTTGCCGACGCGACGATGGTCTCGCTGATTTTCTGGGAACTGATCAGCGCGTTGCGCAGGGTAGTTTCCATTTCCTTGTATTGAACCAGCTGCTCCCGGAGCGCTTCGTTTTCTTTCTGCAG
This sequence comes from Candidatus Hydrogenedentota bacterium, assembly GCA_029776995.1. Lineage (GTDB taxonomy): Bacteria > Hydrogenedentota > Hydrogenedentia > Hydrogenedentales > CAITNO01 > JAGPFE01. The sequence continues at coordinate 26,362 of JAKOTZ010000192.1, read as the reverse complement.
CCGTCGGTTTTCCTGCAGGGCCCGTTCCAGGGCATCCGCGGCCCGCTCCAGCAGCTGGTCCACCTCCACCCGGTCATAGCCGCCCACAATTACCGCGCGGAGATCAGCGTTAATCAGGTCGCTGGGGGTCAGCCCGGCACCTTCCCCCAGCACTTCCGAAACCAGTCGGTCTTTGCGCATGTCGGATCTCCCTGTCGCATTCCGGTTTTACCCGGATGCGCGATTATCCTGTTTGTCCTCCCAATTCACGGGAACGCTCAGCGGCCGCATGGACGGCCTGAAGCACGAGATTTTCGAAACCGCCCGCGCGGAACGCCTCAAGCGCCGCGAAAGTCGTGCCGCCTTTTGACGTCACCTTTTCCCGCAGCGTTTCCGGGGACTCTCCCGATTCCACCAGCATTCTGCCCGCCCCCATGGCGGTATGAATGGCCAGCAACCGCGCCGTCTCCGGCTCAAGTCCTTCAGCCACACCGGCGCGAATCAGCAGCTCCGTCAGAAAAAAATAATAGGCGGGACCACTTCCGCTGAGGGCCGTCACGGCATCCAGCTGTTCCTCCCGCACAACCACCGCGACGCCAACCGCCTGAAAAATTCCCAGGGCAACCTCCCGGTCCGCGTCGAGGCACGCGGGGTTCAACGCCAGCGCAGCTGCCCCCGCAAGCCGCTGCGCGGGGGTGTTGGGCATTACCCGCACTATCGCCCGATCGCCGCCGAATACCGACTCCAGGGCACGGATCGGCACGCCCGCCATGATGGAAATCACCCGGGCCCCTGGGCTGATCGCGGCTGCGGGCTCCTGACAGGCTTCGCGCCAATGCTGGGGCTTCACGGCAACCAGCAGCGTGCGGGCGTTCCGCGCCAGCTCCCGGGAATCCGTATGGACGGAACACCCCAGAGACCGCGCGTCAGCCTGCCGGCCGGGCTCCGGATCAAACACCGACAACTGATCCGGTGTCGCAGCACCCGTCGCCAGAAGCCCCCGGGCAATAGCCGTTCCCATATTGCCAAAACCCAGAAAACCCAGTACGCCGTCCAAACTCACGCCGTCTCTCCTTTAAGCGCTTTACCAACCGCCGCCGTCTTTGGCGCGAGGCCGGTTTCAATAATCAGCGCGGTTTCATCGCACTGCGGCAGCATCGGGCATCTTGAGCAGTCTTTGAACACCTTTGAAGGGAGGTCCATCCGGTCAATCACAACAAACCCCAGTTTTACAAAAAAATCCGGTATTCGGGTAAGCGCGTAGACACGGCGTATGCCCAGTTCCCGCGCTTCATCCACCGCCGCCCGCACCAGCATCACGCCGATGCCCTGCCCCCGCCAGGCAGTACTCACAACCAGTGACCTGACTTCGGCAAGATCCGCGCCGTCAATATGCAGCGCAACCATGCCCGCCACTCCGCCCGAAGGAGGCCGACAAATCAGGAAATCCCGGAGATTTTCATATATCTCATGGGACTCCCTGGACAATACGTACCCCCGCGCGGCTGCGTCGTCCAGCAGCGCTTTCATCAGGGGCACATCCGCCACCCCGGGTTTTTGTATTTTGGGCATGAAAACAAGACTTCCCAGTAACGCGGACGGGGTTAGTTTATCACAATTCCCCGGCACGCTTCGGAACCGCCGCAGCCTCAGAATTGCAGGGGTATTCCCATGTAATCCAGGCGGGCCGATTCCCGGGCAAAGGTTTCCATGTCCCCCCGGCAGCGGGCCCGCACGGCTTTTCCAAACAGTCCGTAAAACGCGGACTGTTCCGCGATCCGGTCCCACGCCCTGTCCACAACAGCGCAGTCTTCTCCCGTCAGAGCGGCTACCACCCCCCGAATGAGCGCTGACTCCGGCGTGTTCGGAAACCTGGAGGCGGCTGTTTCGGCCAGCATACGGGCCGGAGCCGCATAACCGGCGGCGGCCAGTGTCGATGACACCCCAACCAGGGAAATCAGGTCGGCAGGCAGCGGCGCGGGAAGAATCCTCCTTAGCGCCGGTACCGTATCTGTCGTCAGCAGAGCTCCCGCGTTCCCGGCGGCCTGTTCCCAGAAGTTACGCGCCTCCTCTTCCGACACGGCGCAGCCTGTCGGCGGTTCCTGGCCCTGGGCTGTTCCCAGAGGATGCTCTGCCCGGATCAGGCGTACCGCAAACTGCCCGCGGAACCGCCATTCGTACACCGTAGCGAATCTGGACCGCGCGCAGGAGGCAAACTGCTCAAACAGCGGCGGCCCGTATGGCTCTTCTGTCCACGCAATCCAGATCCGGGCGCCTGGATTTTTTTCCAGATAGGCGGCGCCGATTTCTGTGGCCTGTAACGGCGACAGTGTTATGCCAAACCGCACGGAACGGCCTTTCAGGCTGCTCTCATATACCCAGCCGGGACCACAAATGGTACGGCGTTCCCGAAAAATCCGGAATGGCTGCTCCGCTGTGGGCGCAGTTGACCGATACCGATCCGCCAGGTGGTACTCCAGGGTAGGGGCTCCCAGCGAAGCCGCGGAGAGGATCAGATCTCCATCCCGCGCGTCCGCCCACAGCGCGCCGGCCGCTCCAAGCCAGTCCGCCCGGGTTACCGATGCCAGACAGGTTATGCCGGTAAGGACCAGCGGAACCATAAGCACCAAACCTGCCGCCGGGCGGCTCCACCTCCCTGGACGGGCGAAAAATGCTCCGACCAGCAGATAGAGCGCCGGCGCGGAAGCCATGAGGTAGCGGGGCATGAAACAGGGACGCCAGGCGTAAGAAAGCACAACCAGCAAAACCGGAGGCAGAACCGCAATCAGCCAGACAAACGCAAGACCTGAGCCTTCAGGTGCTGCGTTCCCTTTCCCGAAGAGGTCCGCCATACGGAACATCCGGTATCCCGTTGCTGTCAGGGCCATCAGTCCTATTGCCGCCAGTATCCACTCCAGCGCATCCCGAAGAAAAACCATTGCCGGGAGAAAGGGATCCCACGATTCCGGAAAACCCGCCAGCACTTCCCCCATGCGCTGGGGCGCGTCCGGCGCCAGGAGGGCAAACAGGCTCCTCACCGCATCCGGAGGATGATACATGGAATAGGCCCCGGCCGAAACGATGGGAAGATGCAGCGTCCAGTAAACCAGCGGTATCCACACCGCGGCCGCCAGGGGGATTATCAGCAGCATGTCCCTGACCGGTATCCGGCCGCCACGCCACAGCACCCACACCAGCCCGAGCATCAGAGGGGGCAGTACCACAAGGGAAGTCAGATGTACCCACGGCAGCACCAGCAGTGTGAGCAGCGCTGCCCATCCCGTCCTGCGGCTCCCTGTATGAACCGCCTGAATAACCATCCACAGCAGCAGCGCAGACAACAGCGCGACAAGGGGATAAGGCCGGACGGACTGTCCGTGCCATACCTGCCACGGAGAGCAGGCGAACCACAGGGCCGCCACCAAACCGGCCGACCGTCCCGCCAGCCTACTCCCCGCCCGGAACAGAACCCATGCCGTCGCTCCATGCAGCAGTACGGAAAACCACCGGGCCACCATCCCCGCCGCGCCGAAAATCTGCGCCCATAAATAAACAAAAATGTAGTACAAGGGCACTGCTTCCGGGTTCTGGTGCCGGATGATTACCATATAGTCCCGGAACCGGTCACATCCCAGGTACCCAGCGCAGTTGTAATCGTCATACCAAATGGACTGGTCCTGCAGATTCCAGGCCCTGAGCAGGATGGCTGCCGCCACGGGAAGTATCCATAGAGGAAGGGGGGGTGTTCTTGGTTTACCGGATGTCGCGGAGGCTTCCTGCGAAAATCTTATTTTTCCGGTCGTATTTGCCATCTCATGTCGCCCCGCGACGGGTTGTCCTGTGGAAACTTTTTTGACGGGGAACAGTATAATAAAAGGAAGGTGTGGTATGCTTGGAAGATGGAGATTCATACCATGAAGCATTTGCGACGTGTTACGGTCCACACGCCGGCGCGCGCCCAGGACATGGGCACTGGCATGATCCTGAAAGTGATCAGCCAGATACTCATGGTGATTGGCGCGTACCTGAGCGGCAAGGAAGAGTCCGAAGAAGCCTAGCCTTAAGTTTCCGTTTCATTTGCCGTTAACCTGTGATGACAGGAGAGACTCCATGAAACATGTGCGCGTTATTACGGCCGAGCCCAAACGGGCCCAAAGCAGCGTGTCTTTCGCCCTGATCGGAGATGTGCTGAGTTTCGTGGGCCAGCTGCTGGGCGTTATCGCGGAATTTGTCATTCAGAAGGAAGAAGCCGAGGCAGTAGAAGACTGGTAAGATGGAGCATCCACTGCTTTTTCCAATAACCCCAGTTGAAGGAAGGAAGCATTGCCGTCCGGTTACAGCGCGGCGGGCAGAAAGCCCCTCGACCGGACAGCTACTCATGCTGCTCATGCAACTGCTGGATATTCTGGCGCCTGCATGGCTGGCCAAGGAAGGCATCGGACAGTCAGGCGGATAAACCACCGCGGAGGAACATCCCATGAAACATCTTTGTCGTATAACGGTCCCGGCCCGCGCGCAGACCACATCGGGCCAGGGGTTGTGCACCAATGTAACGGATGAACTGCAGGCCCGCTTCTGTTTCGTGCTGGCATTTCTTACGGAAGTGTTTGTTCCGCTGGTACTGCCGTTCATTCAGAGCAAAACGGCTGACTCCGGAACAGATAGCGGAACAACCACAACTACCTGACAGCAGCCCGAGAGGAAATTCTGATGAGGCACATGCACCCTGTTTCCCGCGTGCCGGGGGTAGCGGCATCCATCGCCCCGGAAGTGAAGCTGACTTTCCTGATCCAGGTGCTGGAGGCGGCTGTTCCGCTGTTCCAGAATAAGAATCCTCAGAATCCCCTGTCCCCATCTTCCAGCAGTTCCGGATCGGACAGCGGCAGCTCCGGGACCAGCGCTTAACCTTTCCACCTTAAAATACTTGAAATTGGTTCACCGTTGTGGTTTAATAACAGGTAAATTATTGACTGATGGAAGGGTTTGGACATGAAACACTGCAGACCGATCAGTTTGCGCAAAGCGGATGCTTTCACGAATTTCATGAACGCCATCTGGCGGGCGTGGATGGATTTCCGCTACGAAAAGAAAAACGAATACGCTCTGTAAGGGATCGGGGTACCCTATAGCCTCCCGGAGGATGAAGGGGAATATTTTCGAATCAGGAACAGCCCGGGAGGAGCGGAGTGTGCGTGTATGACGTTACAGGTATCACCGGATGCGTCGGTGCGCGCAGCCGACCCGGATGATGCGGGTCGGCTGATTTTTTATTATCGCTCGTCCCGAATGTATTCCGCGCTGCTGGACCAGCGGCGGGAACCGGTCATGGCCACTCGGGATGAATTGGCCGAGATGCTCGCGGGGAAAGACCGCCTGGGCGGACAGCTGTTCGCGCTGATGGACTGTTCGGGATCGGTCATCGGCTTTGGCGGCCTTCGAGGCGCAAGCCTGGAAAACCTTACCGGCGAGGTTTTTCTGCTGTTGCGGGATGATTCGGATTACGCGGCAAGCTCCGCGCGCGGTATGCTGGCGTTCCTGCTGGACCGGGCATTTGGGCGGATGCATCTGAATAAAGTGCTGGCCGTCGGGCTTGTGGAGGAGGAAGAAGGGTGGCGGACCCTGCTGCGGGAAACCGGATTCCATTCCTGCGGCGTGCAGCGGCAGATTGTGTATGCCCGGGGAAGATGGTTTGACCTGGAGACCTTCACCCTAAAACAGGAGACCTGGCTTAATGCCGTACAGCACGGACCTCTACCTGCGGCGGGCTGAACGGGACGACCTGGAACAGGTCATCGCCTGGATGTCCGAACCCGATTTCACGCACTTCCTTTATGGCGATCCGGCCCAGTCCCCCCGCCAGGTCCGGGAAAAAATCATCAGTATGCTCGGCCGCCAGGCCGGAGCGATCATGCCACCCGCGATATACCTCATTATTGATTCCCCGTCTCTGGGGACCATCGGCATGATCAGCCTCCAGCAGATCAGCTGGCGCAACCGTTCCTGTGCCATTGACGTATACGTGGACCGGAAGCACCGCGACCACTGGATAACTGCCGCGGCTGTTTTCAGGGCCCTGGAATACTGTTTCGATGAGCTGAACCTGCATCGGGTATCGGCGTTCATATACGCCTTTAACCGGGCCTCCTGGCGGGTGTTTGAGTTGGCCGGCGCCCGGAGGGAACTGGTATTCGAAGCCCATGTGCCCCGGGAAGGTAAACTGGAAGACGCCTACGGGTACGGGCTTTTAAGGGAAGACTTCGACCGGGTCCGACAGGAAAGGTCCCGCTTCGCCGAAGGCATGTCGCTGCGGGGCATGATTGAAAAACTTCTGGCCGAACCTGACCCGGGAGATCCCGCGCAGTGACCCGATTGATATTCGCAGCATTTCTGCTCCTGGCGGCCGGATGGGGGCTGGTATGCGCCTGGCGCGATCGCCGGGAAGAACCGCCTGACCGTTTTTCCAACACCCGGAGGGATCCGTTTGGCATTGCCATTCAGTCCCCCCTGTTTTTTCTCTCGGTCTGGTTCGCTTGGGACAGTGGAGCGTTGTCCAGAATCCTGTTTTCTCCCTCGCCCTGGCTGCTGGGTATCCTGGCGGGACACATCATTTTCGCGGCATCCCTGCTGATTACCCACGGCCGCCTTTCCGATACACTGGCCGTCCTGGGAAGTCCCGGAGCGATTATCCATTTTGCTGTATCACGGGCGGATCTGACGCTGAAAACGTTCGCGGTCGCTTTCACGGAAGAGCTGATCTTCCGCGAGGCCGCTCAGCGCGCGGTGCTGATTCCCTGGGTTGGCGCGGCGGTGGCCATTCCATCCGTGGCACTGTGCTTTGTAGCAGTCCACGAGCATCTGTTCCGAAACACCGCCCGGGTGCTGTTCGAATTCGTTGGCTTTGCCCTGCTGCTGGGGGTACTGTATTATGCGGTAGACCATCTCGCGCTGGTGACGGCCGTGCACGCCGTCCGCAACCTGGAAAGCGCCTGGCTGGAAGATGACCTGGACGATCCCTCCGGAGCCAAGGGGAAGCAGCCCGGAGCGGAGTACCGTCCTGCGGATGCCGCGTATGGCCCTGGTGGAACTGATTAACGTCAACAAACATTTTCGGACGCATCACCTGCTGCAGCAGGATGAGATGACCCGTCGACGCCGCCTGTATAAGCGGAATGAAGTCACGGCGGCGCAGAATATCACTTTCTCCATAGAGCCCGGCGAGATTTTTGGACTGTTGGGACCCAACGGCGCGGGAAAAACCACCACAGTCAAGATGATTTCTACCCTGGTCCGGCCGGACTCGGGGCAGGTTCTCGTGGATGGCTTCGACACGGAACGCCAGCGCCGGGAAGTGCTCAGCCGCGTGGGTGTCGTGCTTGAAGGCACCCGGACCAGCCTGTGGCCTCTGACACCGCTGGAGAACCTGCTGTATTACGGGGCGCTGAAAAATGTCCGCGGCCGGGTACTCAAACAGCGCGCCCATGATCTGCTGGATTTCATCGGTTTGCAGGACAAAAAGAATGTCCAGGTCCGGAAACTCTCCCGGGGCCAGAAGCAGAAACTGGCCCTGTGCATCGCCCTGATCGCCGACCCCAAGGTGCTGCTGCTGGATGAACCGACTACCGGACTGGACGTGCAGAGCAGCCGCGCCATCAAGGATAAACTGCTCGAAATGACCCGGGATCAGGGCCGGGCCGTCCTGGTGACCACACACGACATGCACGTTGCCCAGGAACTGTGCGACCGGGTGGGAATTATTAACCGGGGTCGTCTCGCCGCGTGCATGCCCACACCGGAACTGCTGGAACAGTTTAGCGGCCGGGTGTTCGAATTTCGGGTGGACCGTGAGGTTCCGGCAGACCGTTTCCTCGACATTCCCGGGGTGCTCGAAGCGTGGTGGGAAAAAGGCGCCGAAGGCAGCCTGCTGGCTGTGCGGCTTACCGCCGATGACGCTTCCCGATCGGACGCGCTGTACGGAACGGTGGAGCGACTGAGGACCCTCGGGCTTCGCCTGATTGGACTTAACCAGCGCCGGGAAACCCTCGAGACAGTCTTTCTGCGGATAACCGGAGAACCCATGGAAACCTCCGACGAGGAAGCAGAAACGCCATCCGGAACAGGAGAATCCTGAAGTGCGCGGTTTTTTTCTGGTCATGAAAGCGGAACTGATCCGGGTCTTTATCGTCATGCGGCGTTACTGGTTCCGCACCCTGACCGGCCTGATCATCGGCTACGGCATGCTTATGGTGCTCATCGCCGGATTCATTTACAGCCGCCCGATGGTTCAGGAAGGGCTCAGCCGGCTGGATGATCCGGGCGCGGCCACCAATTTTGTGCTGGGTTTTATTATCGGCATGTATGCCTTTGGTGTGGTGGGCATGTTCACCCAGGGCATTCAGGGCATGGCCACCACCGGCGTGCTGGAACAGCTCTGCCTGAGCCCCTACGGCCTGACCACCAACTTCCTGGCCCAGACATTTATCGCTTCGATCACGAGCATCCTCTCGTCGGGACTTATGGTGTACCTGGTCTCCTGGACCGTGGGCGGAGTACTGCACTGGGATACGATTCCCGTGCTGGTATTGCTGGGGCTTACTTTTTTCAATCTGATCGGCTTCGGCTTCATGGTGGGAGGTCTGGTACTGATCTTTAAGCAGGTCGGGCAGGTAGCCGTAATTCTGCGGATGGTCCTGTTCGGGCTGGCGGTTTTCGCGCGCGAGGAAATCCTGAACAACCCATGGCCCGTCCGCCTGACGCTGCACCTGCTTCCGGTAACCGACGCGGCCATCTGCCTGAAGTACGTGCTCATCCAGGGACAGCAGGTCGACGGGCAGTTCCAGTCCATCTTCCTGCATCCCTGTTTCTACTGGCTGGTATTCAACGGCTGCCTGTGGACTTTCGTGGGACTGGCGGTATTCCGCTGGATGGAGGATTACAGCCGCACCAAAGGAACCCTGGGAACCTACTAGGAACGCCATGGCCGGGGAACGGAAACATACGCTGCACCGGTTCGAGATTGACGGGCGCCGCTTTGCAATTGATCCGGAAACCTGCTTTTGCCTCGAGTGTGACGCGGTATCCTGGGCCGTTTTCGAACATTACCCCGACAAATCCTTCGAGGAAATTCGACATCTCCTTGGAGGGCAGTTCCCGCCGCGCGAGATCGAAGAGGTTATCAGCGAAATTGAATGGCTCCGCGCCGGCGGATCGCTCTGGCCGAAGCTTACCCCGGAACTGCTGGCGAAACGGTATGAATCCACTCCCACGGAATTGTCCGAAATAGTGGTGTTTCCCTATGAGCCTCCGCCAGCACGTCCCATGACCGGAGGAAACGTTCAGGAAAAATCCGCTTCACCTGTTTCCGTGCCAGGGGGCTGGAGGCGATGGTTCTCCGGCGCGCAAAACGATTCCGCTTTGCCCGACTGCGCCGGCAACGAAATAACGGCCGCGCGTGATCTGGTCATGGCAGCCGGCAACCTGCTCCTGGCGCGTTCCGGCAATGCCCGAAACCTGCGACTTGTCCTCAGCATTCCCTCGGGTATGGATCCATCCCTTCCGTGGGCGGACGCGGAACCTGTCCTGCGAAACCTTGTACAGGCAGCGCGTCTATCCGACAAAAAGCTGTCGGCAGGCATACTGCAGGAAGGAGTAGCCGTAAACGGGGAACCCTGTGAATGGCATTGGCTCCTGGAAAACGACACCGGACCGGAACCCGTTGCCGAGGCCCTGAAGCGGCTTCCCAAAAAAAAGGACCCCAAAGCTATCGCCGGGTGGATGGAGTCATGCGAGACCGACACGGATTCCCTTCACGGCCAGGTTTGGCTCACCCCAAACCGGGCGGACTTCAGTGGGCTGGTACGCAGGTGGCGGCAGTGGGGATTCCGGCGGATCATCCTGCGGGACGCGGCGCTGGCCGCCGATTTGCCGGCTGAGCATCTGGAGCTTTACGTGGCCGGCATGCGCCGCAACGCGGAAGACTATGCGAACGACCTCCTCAAGAGTGACCTCTATTTATGCGAGCCCTTTGCGACCTGGTTCCGTCTCATTTACGCGGGGGAACCCTCCTGGCGCGGGGATCCCGCGGGAACGGGCCGACTTGCGGTCAACGGACAGGGGACGATCTATCCGGATGCGGAGTTTATGTCCGGCGACGCGTCGCCTCTTGGGCGGATGGGCATCGGCGGCGGCGAAGCGGCCTGGGACGCCGACCGGGCATCGGACTTCCTGGATTTGGGTTCCATGACCATGCCGTCATGCCTGGGCTGCTGGGCCCGGGGGCTGTGCGGAGGAGGCCAGGCCCTGGTGCATTACCGGCGCTCGGGATCCATTACCCGCCCGGATCCGTCATGGTGCGACGCCAGACGCCGGATACTCGAGCATGTCATCGCGGCCTTCAACACGTTATCCGCCGCGGGAATCCCATTCCTGGATCTGCACAGGGCGCTGGGCCGGTCCAAAGGCGGCCTTTCCTGGCGGCTGCTGCTGCGGGCGGTCCGGGGTTCTGTTCTGGCGGCGCGGCCGATCCGGGAATCCGACGCGCCGCTGCTGGCCCGATGGGAACGGTGGAATCCGGCCGCCTATTTCACCTTCACGGATTCCGGCGTCCTGCTGGCTACCACCCATGACCGGGAAAACGACGCCCTGCATCCCAAACCCTGGCAGATGGAGCTGGCCCTGATCCGTCCCGGGCAGGACCGGCCGATAGGCCTGCTCCGGCTTATTCCGCACCGACTTCCGGCCACCGTATGGGCGTGGCTGTATCTGCGCGATCCGGTCGCTTACGGCCATGCCGGCACCCGACAGGGGCTGCGGGAACTGATCAATACCACCCTGCGGGACCGCGCGGTACACTGCATCCTCACGCCGGCAGGCCCTTATGACAACGGGCTGGAGGCGTGTCTGCTGGCTGTCGGATTCACGCGGGCCGGGGTACTGCGGGAGTCCCTGTACCTGCACGGGCGGTATCACCACGTCACGGTATTTTCGTACACGCGGCCGGATACCCGCTCGAATTTTTCCGGATGAGAAATGCCGTAATCTGCAACGCGGAAATGCTCACGCGCTGATCGCCCTTAATCTGTCCGCTGCGGTGCGCCGGTCGTTACATCATCCCACTCGGACCCCGCCGGAGCGAGCGGGGGCGCAGGCAGAACGGAAGCGGGCGCGGTTTCTTCTTTCGGGGGTTCCGGTTGCGTTGACGGGGAGGCTGTTTTCGCGCGCAGCGCGGCTATTTCCCGGCGCAGGGCATCCAGATCCCGCTGTACGGACTCGTGCTGGGCGCGCAGCGCGGTCAGCGCCTCAAGGAGCAGGCGGTTTTCCTCACGCAGCATGGTCAGGGTTTCTTCCATGGACTGCGCCCGCGATGCGACGTCAGATCCGGGAGAGCCAGCCTCCGGCTGAGGCTCCGAACGGGACGCTTCAGGGGGCCCCGGAGACACTGCTGATTGGGAAACAGGCTCCTGCCGCGACGCGTCTGGCGCCTGGCCGGCGGACACAGGTGTTTCCGCGGAAGGTGGAGGCGAAGAAGCCGTCGCCTGGGACGCCGCAACGGCAGGCGGGCGGTCAACGGCCGGTGCCGGTGTCGGCGGCGCTGCGGGCGTTTCACGGTCCGATGGCGCTGAGGCCGGCGCGTTTCCGGAGGTTGAACCCGAAGCCGGCGGCGGACTGTTTACAGCGGCCGGTGCGAGCCGCAGGTCGTCAAACCAGCCTTCACCGACTCCCCGAAGGGTCAGGCGCACCATGACAAAATCGGTTCCCGCGGGTACATCGAGGGAGACCTCGGCGCGGGTCCAGCTTTCCCGGGCGGACAGCGCCGCGGTCCGCGCCTCAGCCAGCATGCGCGCGGGGCGGCGCTGCCAGCACTGCAGCCAAAGGAACGCGTCCGCCCCCGGTCCCTCCGCGCGGACCCATCCGGACAGGGTCAGCCGCGCGGTCCCCGCGGGCAGGGTAACGTGCTGGCTCCAGTTGTTGTCCGGTTCGCGCCGGTAGGGGGAAGCGATCACCAGCGCTGCCGCGCGGTCCCCGCTGCAGCCGGGTTCCACCAGCCGCGCGTAGGCGCCCGGCGCGGGGTACACGAACGCTTTCCAACCGGACGGCAACCCCGCGACCAATTCTTCGAATCCGGGATTCCGCAACAGGTTGGCCGCGTCTTCTCCCCGCGCTGATGCCGCCAGGGCCAGCAGCAACAGCAGCCGGAAACATGGTGCAGCTCGCATGGAAGGTTCCTGTCAGCGCACGGCCATGCCCTGCATCCGCAGTTTGAGGTCTTTGGCGCTGGTGGCGTTCTGCAGGGCGACTTCCGCCGTGATGCGTCCCGACTTCCACAGGTCGAACAGCGCCTGGTCGAAGGTCTGCATGCCCCACTGGTCCCGCCCGTCTTCGATGAGCCCCACGATTTCGCGGAAGGGTTTGCCCTGTTCCATGAAATCCCGGACGGTGCGGGTTCCGATCAGCACTTCGCAGGCCACCACGCGGCCTTCGCCCTGGGCCAGCGGCAGGATCCGCTGCGAGCAGATGCACCGGAGGATTCCGGCCAGCTGTTTACGGATCTGCGCGTGCTGATGGGGCTCGAAAAATTCCATGATGCGGTTCAGCGTTTCGACCGCGTCCACGGTGTGCAGGGTGGAGAACACGAGGTGGCCCGTTTCCGCGGCGGCCATGGCGGTGCGCACCGTTTCCACGTCGCGCATCTCACCGATGAGGATGACATCGGGGTCCTGCCGCAGCGCGCCGCGCAGGGCGTTGGCGAAAGATAACGTGTCATGGCCGACCTCGCGGTGGGTAACCACGCCCAGCTTATCTTCGTGGATGAATTCCAGCGGATCTTCGACGGTCACGATGTGGTCGGCCCGGGTCCGGTTGATTTCGTCGATCATGGCCGCAAGGGAGGTCGATTTTCCGCTCCCGGTGGGGCCGGTAAACAGCACCAGGCCGTTTTTCAGCCGGCAGAGGTTTTTTAGCACCAGCGGCAGCCCCAGTTCCTCAACTGTTTTTATGCGCAGCGGAATCAGGCGCATCACGATGCGGGGATGCCCGTCGTCGAGGCAGACGTTCACCCGGAAGCGCGCGATGTTCCCATACATGACGGAGGTGTCGAGTTCAAGCAGTTTCTCGAATTTGATGCGGTCCTTGTCCGAGGTGATTTCGGAGAGCAGCTGCCGCATCAGCGTGTCATCCAGTTCCGGGTACTCCGGCAGGCGCACCAGCCGCCCGTCAATCCGGAGGATGGGCGGATTGTGCACTTTGAGGTGGATATCCGACGCGTTGCGGTCCACGGCCGCCTGCATGATTACGTTCATGCTGATCATAGTTATAATTCCCTCTTTGCCCGCGCGCTTTCCGGCGGAGCCGGCGCCGGCCCCGCAAAAACGCCCGCTATCATTATTACGGCAATCACCCGGGCAGGTAAAGTTTTCCGGCCCTGAAACTGCCCGGTCTCGCATCCAGCCGCTGTGAAAAAATTTTTAAAAAAAGCTTGACTTTTCCGCGGAAATGTGGTACAAATTTCCCGACAGTTGAATTTTTGCAGACTCAGGTATGCAGACGAACGCGAGGGAAATGGCCCGTTGACCGTTCGGGCAACCAGCCGCAAGGCCAGGTGCCAATGCCATCCCGGAAACCCGGGGACCATGCTTGGGGTAAGGTGATGTAAACAGTCCCTCCTCATGCCATGGCGTGTGGAGGGTATTTTTTTGCTCCACAGCCGTGCCGACGTATCCGCGAGCCGTTGATCTCCGACGCCTGTTCCTGAGCGCGCCAATGCCCATGAACGGGCGCAACCCTTAACCCAAACCCAACAGGAGGTCAACGTATGAGCCAGAGCAACTGTGCAGAGAATCTCGAGCAGGCCGTCATCGAAGAGATGCCCCGGCCGGACCAGCCCGCGGAACCCGCCGTCAGCCCCAGGCAGAAAGCGCGGGAGCGGCGGGAAGCGCGGATCCGTGAAATGGCGGAACAGCAGCAGCAGCTGTTCAAAGCGCTGTGGCAGCGTTCGGTGTTCCAGGAAGTCCTGGACGTGCACGGCTGGCAGCAGATTGAGCCGGTTATCCTGGCTTCGCTGATTGCCGAGAGCCCGCTGCTGCTGGTCGGTCCGCACGGCACCGCAAAAACCTACTTCTTTGAGCGCCTGGCCCAGTCGCTCAACCTGGAATTCCGGTTCTACAACACCAGCATCCTGAACTTCGACGATCTGATCGGCGTACCGGTTCCCAGCCCGGATTTCGGGTCGCTCCACTACATCAGCGCGCCTTCGGCGGTCTGGTCCGCGCAGGCGGTGTTCTTTGACGAGATCAACCGGACCCGGCCGGAGCTGCAGAACAAAATTTTCCCCATCGTGCACGAACGCCGCGTGCAGGGCATCCTGCTGGACAAACTCCGTTACCGCTGGGCCGCGATGAATCCGGTGTGCCTCGAAGAGGAGAGCCTGGCGTCCGCCGGATATTTCGGCGCCATGCCGCTGGACCACGCGCTGGCGGACCGCTTCCATTTCATCGTCCAGATTCCGGACTGGAAAGACCTTGCGGACCATACCCGGCGCGCCCTGCTGACCCAGGGGCGCGGAAACGGGCATAACGCCGCCGCCCGGGACATTCAGACCCTGGTCAGCCGTGGCCAGGCCATCTACGCCGGTTACGACCTTAACGATCCTTACGTCGCGGAATATCTGATGCAGGTGGTTTCCCTGCTGGCCGAGCACAAGGAAACGCCGGTTGAACTGTCCACCCGGCGGATCATGATCCTGCGCCAGAACATTTTCACGGTCCAGGCCGCGCTGCGCGCCATGGCCGAGCGGATTGGCGTACCCGCGCCGGAGGACCTGCTGAACGTCGCAGGGCTGCTCGCGCTGGAGAACAGCCTGCCCCAGCCGGCCTGCGGCAACCAGGTGAATCCCGGGCTGCTCCAGCAGGTCCACATGAAAGCCTGGCACGCGGTGATGTTTGAGCGGGAATCCCGCTTCAGCGCCCTGCGCCGCATACGGGACGCGATGGACCGGGTCAAAGCCGCGCTTATGCTGGCCAAAACGGTCCAGCACGAGGAAATCGACGCCGCCTTCATCCATTTCCTTTCCACGCCGGCCGGCGAGCTCCGCGTTCGGCAGATGCGGGCTTTCGCGTTCTACATGGCCGCGCGGTCCCGGCTGAACCTGTCGCCCCGGGTGCTGGACGCGCTGTTGAGCCTGCTCAAGCCGATCATGCAGCCCCAGCAGGAATTCATCACCGCGTCATTCGGCAAACCGAACCTGATGAAACTCCGGGAGAAGGCGGAAAAGAAAAATGACCCGTTCGGGTGCTTCGCCTTCAACCTGCTGATCCAGAAAGGGAGCCTGTTCCTGCAGGAGGAAATGGATGCCGTCCGGGCGAAGTGCCTGGAGATCTACGAACAGCTGGCAGCCGCGCTTCAGTAAACCGAAACCCCAACGATAAGGAGACGCCGCATGAATACCATGAAACGCATCGAAGCCATCATCCCGCTGATCCACATGGGCCGGGGCTACTTTGCCGGCCGCAGAAACGAATGTTCCTCCTCCTCCTATAGGCCGGCGCGTCCGGAGGGCTTCAACATCTTCTCCGCCTGGCTGCCCTCGTACACCGTGTTCAGCATCCCCCTGCTGCTCGCCGAAGACGAACAGGTCGCCGGCCGGTATCCGGACCTGTTCGGGGCCGCGGCCGATGCCGGCCAGCCCAGCCTGTACGAACGGGCGTCGCGCCTGCTCAGCCGGGCGGCGGAGTCTGTTCCGGAATCCCTGCGCCGGCCGCTGGACGTGTTCGGCCTGTCCGCCGATGCCTGTGATGCCGCCTGCGCGGGGCTTTCCGGCCTGCATATGGCCATGGATGTCCCCTTCGCCAACATCCTCAAATACACCGGCCCGGAAATCACGTCGGTTGCCTACTGCGCCGATCCCGCCGTATGCGCGGGGGTGCTGGCCCGGTGCGCGAGCGGATTTTTCCGCGGGGGGTACACGGGCGATTACAGCTTTCCCATGCTCTGGCGCGCCTGCATCGTGGACGGCCTGACGGGCATCGAGACCCGTCCGCTGGCGCTGAAGCCCGAACCCCAGCAGGAGGAGAAGAAAAATGAGCAGCCCTGACCTGAAACCCAACATGGCGGTCCAATTCAAAAAAAGCGCCCTGGGCGCGGTAAGCGAGCTGCTGGAGGAAATCTCCACGCTGGACGGGACGGAGCGGTCCCCGGAAGAAATGTTCCGCTCGCGGATTTTCCGGATCCTGCCCCCGGACATGCCTTTTATCCATGATCTCCTGTCCTTTTCCCTGGTGGGGTTTTCGGAGGCCACGCCCACCGCGGCCATTTCCCAGGGCTGTCCGCCCATGCTCGTGTTCAATCCCGATTTTTACGAACGCCACTGCCGGCGGGATGAATGGCTGCTGGTGGTGCTGCTCCACGAGCTCCACCATATCCGCTACGCGCACCATCTGCTGTTCGGCGTTGCGGATGCCCTGAAAAACCTGGCTTTTGACGCCATTGTCAACGCCCAGATCGCCCGGATTCTCCGGAGGCCGGAATACCTGTCGTTTTTCCGCCATTTTTATCCGGACCCCGGGTTTCCGGCGGTTTTTCTGGCGCCGCCGCCCCTGTGGGAATACGCGGAGCATACCTGGGAAAACGCCCCCGAAACGGCGCGCCTGCGGGAGCGTGTTTTTGGGCCGCTGGGGCCGGAGGCCGGCGAACGCGGGTGGCGGCTGTACCGGCGGCTGTACGACGAATGGAGCCGGGAGCCCGTGCTGTTTTCCGAGCTGGTGGATTTTTTCCAGTCCCTCCTGGGCAACGGCGGGATGGCGATGCCGTCCCTGCTGGGGTCCCACGGCTCGCCGGATGCGTTGCGGGATGCCGGAGCGCCGCCCCATCCGCCTTCGGAAGCGGATGCCGACGATTCCGAAGAGGAAGAGACCGAAAGCCTGGCTTCCGGCCCGGCGCATCCCGACGACGCGTGGATGGCGGAACAGCGCCGCCGGCTCGCGGAAGACCCGTTCCTGGACGACGTGACCCGGCAGATGGAATCGTGCCTGGACCGGCGCCGCAAGGCCACAGGCGTCGGGTATGATCCCAATCTTCGTTCCGTGGCGGTTCCGCTGGCCTCTCCGAAGCTGAAAGCCATGCGGACCCTGAAGCAGCTGTGCGTCCGGCTGGGGATATACAACCAGTTCAGCCCTGAGCGGGCGCTGCGGCCGGTCGCCTCGGAGACCCTTTCCACCGAACCGCAATTCTCCGCGGCGGACCGCACGTACTGGGCCCGAGCCATCCTCTGGGACTGCCCGCCGGTGCTGTGCCAGCACGCGCGGCCGATCCAGAAAAAAACCTGGGACGCCGTCCCGGCCTGCCATGTCTACCTGGACGTCAGCGGTTCCATGAAAGATGACCTGCCCTGGCTGCTGTCGGCTTTTATCCGCCTGGCCGCGATGGGGCTGGTTCGGGCGTTCATGTTCAGCAACCGGGTGGTTCCGGTTTCCCTGTCCGCGTTGCGGAAGGGGCAGGTCCACACGACCGGCGGCACGGACCTGGACTGCGTGCTGCGGCACGTGCTCGACACGCCGCGGTTCCGGCGGCCCCGGCAGATCCTGGTGGTTACCGACGGAGATTTCTATCGGCCCGGCAACCTGGGCGCTTTCACGAAGACCGGCGTCAAACTGCACCTGGCGCTGATCCAGGACACCTGGTGGAATACTCGCCATACCGATTACGCCAACAGTGTGACTATACTAAAGGAACTGTGACCCATCCCGGCCGCGCCGGCCGGATGCCGAAAACAGGAGAACACCGGCATGCTTAAGAACACCGTTACGATCACCGTACCCAGCCAGTGCCGCTGCGGAAAACCCATTCCCGAGGAGGCGCGCAAAACGGCCTATGACGATACCCTGAAAAAAATGTCGACGTGGTTCGGCGGCTGCACCGTGTACAGGGTGGAAGGCGGCTACTGCATGGAAACGGGGGAACTGGCCCGGGAGCCCGTGGACGTGGTGGAGAGCAGCGCGTCGGATGACGCCCTGGAAGCGCACCGGGAGGATGTCATCCAATACGCCCGGGACCTGGCCGAACGGCTGAACCAGGAATGCATCACCTATACCGTCAACGGCGAGCGGGACTTCGTCGGCAGTGAAGCGGACGCCCCCTGCTGGCACGGGGTCTCTCTCCGGGTGACGCCCGAGGAGCAGCGCCGCCGCGAGACCCTGAGCGCCCTGCAGGGCCTGGAAGCCGCCCTGCGGGGGCTGTTCGACCCGCGGAAAGGCGCTCCGGCCGACCGGCTGGCTTCGCTCATGGCGCACGCCCTCAACTTTACCTACGCGGATGAACCCCTGGGCTGCCGTTTCTCCAAAGAGGAACAGCAGTTGCTGTACCGGGGGCAGCTGCCCCGGGTGGCGGCCCGCTCGGAGGACGGCCGGTTCATGGCCGTACTGGTCACGCTCAAAGACGAGCGCCTGCTGATCCGCGACCAGCGCCCCATCCTGGAACGCATCCTGCGGGACCATCCCGGCCGGTCTTTCCTGTTCTGCGTCACCGGCGCCGACGGCAGCGCCTGGCACCTGGTGAACACGCCGATGCTGCAGGATGAAGGCAGGAAGGGGCGCCGGGTGTTCCGGCGGTTCCGCCTGGAGTCCCAAGACCAGCCCATGCGCACCATCGTGGAGCGGCTGAGCCTGGTCAAGGCGGCAGACGTCGCGCGGCTGAGCGGCAGCGAGATTCAGGTATTGTTCGACCGGGCTTTTGACGTGCAGGCCCTGGGCGAGCAGTTCTTCCGGGACTTCAAAAAACACTTCGAAGCCCTGCGGGCATCCATCGCCGGCTTCGGCGACAGCGGGGAGGAGCAGGAAGCCCGGCACCTGTTCACCCAGCAGCTGTGCAACCGCCTGCTGTTCCTTACTTTCGTCGCGCGGAAGGGGTGGCTCCGGTTTCCCGCGGACGGTTCCGGCAGCGAGGACTATTTCCGGGCGCTCTGGAAGGATTACGAGGCGGTAGAGAAGCAGCGGCAGCCGGCCAAAGCCAATTTCTACCGGGACCGCCTGTCCGCGCTGTTTTTTGAAACGCTGTGCCGGGACCATGAAAGCCTGGACGGGGAGGCCCGGCGCGGGCTGGAGCGGAAGGTGGGCCGGCTGCTTTACCTGAACGGCGGCCTGTTCGAAAAGTCCAAAGACGACAGCCGGAAGGGACTGTTTGTCCCGGACGAACCCCTCCGCGGCATCATTGAAAAGCTCCTGTGCGGGTACAACTTCACCGTCACCGAATCCACGCCCTTTGACGAGGACGTGGCGGTGGATCCCGAGATGCTGGGGCGGCTGTTCGAGCGGCTGGTGGTGGGCCGGCACGAGAAAGGCAGCTACTACACCCCCCGGAACATCGTGGAATTCATGTGCCGCGAGGCGCTCAAGGGCTACCTGCTCCGGGAGCTCAAGGGCGCGACGGAAGAGGCCGTGGCCCGATTCGTCGATGACGGCGAACCGGGCAGGCTGGACGCTCAGAGCGCCCTGGAAGCCCTGGAAAGGATCACCGTGTGCGATCCCGCCTGCGGTTCGGGCGCCTACCTCCTCGGCATGCTCCACGAACTGTTCCGCCTGCGCGGGTCCCTGTACGCTTCGAGGAAAAAAGACGACAGCCGGGACTATCAGACCAAGCTGGAGATCATTTCCCGGAACCTGTACGGCGTGGACCTGGACGAATTCGCGGTCAACATCGCCCGGCTCCGGCTCTGGCTTTCCCTGATGGTGGAATACGCCGGCGGGGACACGCCGCCCCCCCTGCCCAACCTCGATTACCAGATCGAGCGGGGCGACAGCCTCCTCGGGCCCAACCTGCGGGGACAGCAGCAGGACCTGCTGGAGTTCGCCCTGATGGCCCCCCAGATCGAAGGCTACCGAAAGTCCAAGGAAGCGTTCCTCTGCTCCCACGGCGAAAAACGGGACCAGCTGCGCAAAGCCGTGGAACAACATAAAAAGCGCCTCCAAAAACTGATTCGGTATGCCCATGAGACCGCGGATTTCGCCCGGCCCGACGGCCAGCCCGTCTTCCGCTGGGACCTGGAGTTCACCGAAATCCTGAGCCGCGGCGGCTTCGATGTCATCCTCGCCAATCCGCCCTATGTCCGCCAGGAAAGCCTGGGAACCGACTACAAGGCGCTGCTTAAAAAACGCTTCCCCGCGGTCTACGACGGAAAGGCCGACCTCTACTGCTACTTCTACGCCCGCGCCCTCGACCTCCTCAAACCCGGCGGCATGATCGTCTTCATCAGCTCGAACAGCTGGCTTCAGAGCAAATTCGCTCAGAAAATGCGTAATGTACTGAAACAGTCCTGCGATTTTCAGTACCTGCTTAATTTTAATAATTCATATATATTTTCAGGTGCTAATATCAGCCCGATCATCTTTGTCGCCCAATTGAAACATGAATTGGGGCCCCTGCGTAAAACCTATTGCCTGACTTACAATCAACGGGTTTCTGAAAATGAAGATTTCATGAAACTCATCACGCAGGAAGCATCCCTGCTCAACGAAAAATCCTTCCTGCCTTCGGCATGGGTGCTCACATCGGCTGATTGGGCTGATAAGTTCGACCAGATGCGCCGGAACGGCATCCCCCTGGGCGAATACGCCAAAGGGAAAATACAACGCGGCTTCGTGACAGGATTGAACGACGCGTTTATGATTGACGGCCCCACCCGGCAGCGCCTGATTGATGAGGACCCCGCCTCCGCGGAAATCATCCGGCCCCTGTTGCGCGGCCGGGACCTCCGGAAATGGCGGCCCGCCTTCGCGGACCAGTGGCTTATCTGCACCGTCCACGGCACCGATATCTCCCGGTACCCGGCCGTGGAAAAACACCTCCGCCAGTTCAAAACCCGCCTCGAAAAACGCGCCCCAGGAAACTACCAGTGGTTCGAACTGCAGGGTGGATCAACTGAACTGCTGAATAAATTAAGTGTGCCGAAAATTTTGTATCCGGAGATCGCCCGAAAAAATATTTTTGGATTGGATCAGGGAGGAGAACTTCTCCTCAATGACAAGTGCTTCATGATTGGGATGTCAGACCTGTTCCTGTTGGGCGTTCTCAATTCGGATTGTTGTTGGAGGTATATCACCAACAGTTGTCCAATCCTGAATACCGGAGCCTACCAGCTTCGAAAACCGATTATGCAGGATGTGCCCATTCCAATCGCGGATGAGAAGCAGCGCGCCAGTGTAATCAGGCTGGTTCAAAAGATCCTTGAGGCTGCACCCGGCGAACAAAAACGCCTGCAAAGCCAGCTGGATCAGATAATTGCTGGGTTATACGGCCTGTGATCCGGAAAATCCGGGATCGGCGTCTAGCGCAAGATTTTCAGATGTATGTTACGCAGCCCAATCCGGGGTAAAAGAGCCGGAGAAATGTGAAAATGTCCGATATCATAGACAACATACGGGTTCGCCTTGAGGAAGCGGTCCGCCAGGCGCTGAGCGCGTCGGAGTCGGCGGACTGGGCGGTGGGGTACGTGTATTTTTCGGGGCTTGCGCCGCTGGTGGAGGACCTGGCGCGGCTGCGGCGGCTCCGGCTGCTGCTGGGGAACGGCGCGGACCGGCTGACGCTGGAACAGCTGGTGGAGGAGGACCACAGCCTGGACCGGGCCGGCCGGGAGGGCCGGGCGCGGAACTTCCGCAACCGCCGGGACGAAACGGACCTGTCCCGGGAAACGGTCCAGGCGATCGCCCGGAGCCTGGCCCGCATAGCCCAGGAAGACGAACAGGAAGCCGCCCTGCGCCGGCTGCGCGAACTGGCGGCCCGGGGCAGCCTCGAGGCCCGGGTGTACGCCCGGGGACGCCTGCACGCCAAGGCCTACGTGTTCGATTACCGGAACGACGGGCGCTTCGAAAAGGGCATGGGCATCGTCGGCTCGAGCAACCTGACCCTGGCGGGGCTGTCGTCCAACACCGAGCTCAACGTGGCCGTCCACGGCAACGAAAACCACGCCCAGCTCAAGGCGTGGTTCGAAGCGCTGTGGCAGGACGCCATCCCCGTGGAGTCCGCCCTGGCCGAGGAACTGGACCGGTCCTGGGCGCTGTACCCCGCCACGCCCTGGGACGTGTACATGAAAACCCTGTTCGCCCTGGTGCGCGACCGCCTCGATGACGACGGCGCCGGCCGCGGTATCCTGATCGAAGACGACGTCACCAGCCGGCTGGCCGAGTTCCAGCGGGACGCCGTAGAACGGGGCATCCGGATCATCCGCGAACACGGCGGCGTCTTCATCGCCGATGTGGTGGGCCTGGGAAAAAGCTTCATCGGCTCGGCCATCGCCCGGTTCTTCCGCAGGACCGAAGGAAGAAAAGTGCTCATCATCACCCCCGCCGCCCTGGTGGACATGTGGGAGGAATACAGCCATATTTTCGACCTCAACGCCCGGGTCCTCTCCACCGGCCTCATCCGTTCCAGGCAGGATATCCTCTCCGACGCCAAATACGCCGAATGCGATTTCGTCCTGCTGGACGAAAGCCACCACCTCCGCCATCCGGAAACCCAGCAGTACCAGGCTGTCGAAGCGTTTCTCCATCTCCGCAGGCCCCTGGTGTGCCTGCTCACCGCCACCCCCCAGAACAAAGGGCCCTGGGACATCTACTACCAGCTCCGCCTGTTCCAGCGGGACCAGGAAATCACCCTGCCCATCCAGCCGGCCGACCTCAGGGCCTACTTCAAACAGGTGGAAGCGGGCAACAAATCCCTGCCCGCCCTGCTCAAAACCGTACTGGTCCGGCGTACCCGGCGGCACATCCTGCGCTGGTACGGCACCGCCGAAGACTCGGGAAAACCCCTGCGGGAACTCGACGACGAAGCCGCCGCGCCCTACCTCCGGGGCGAACGCCCGGCATCCGTTCCCGTGGGCGGCAAAAAGCAGTTCTTTCCCCGCCGGCGCCTGCAAACCATCTCCTACAGCATCGATGCCACCTACAGCGGCCTGTACGACCGGATCCGGGACCTCCTCACCGGGGATGGCAGGACCCCGGACAACCACCGCATGTCCTACGCCCGGTTCGGCCTGGGACATTACGTCCTGCCGGAATACCGAACAATCCACCCCTACAATAAGCTCCATCAGGCGGGTATCCACCTGCGCGGCCTGATCCGCGTCCTGATGTTCAAGCGGCTGGAATCCAGCGTCTACGCCTTCCAGCAGTCCGTACGGCGCATGATCCGGGTCAACCGCGCTTTCCTGGAAGGGCTTAACCGGGGCGTCATCACCGCCCAGGAAGCCGGGTTCGACCCCAAAACCCTGCAGCAGGTCCTCCTGGAAGAAGGCGCGATGCCCGACGAAGGGGTATGGGAATCCCTCCGCGAAAAATCGCCCTACCGGATCGAATGCTTCGATCTGCTCAACCTGCGCGCCGACGTGGAAAGCGACATCGCCGTGCTGGAAGAACTCGAACGGATGGCCGGGCCGATCATCCCGGACCGGGACGCCAAACTGCAGCGCTTCCTGCGGGGCATCCGGAACGGCTTCTTCCGGAACAGCGGAAAAATCCTCGTGTTCACCCAGTTCTCCGATACCGCCGACTACCTGTTCAGGGCCGTTACCGCCATCCGGGACTCCGGCGACGTGGCCATGGTTACCGGACAAAGCAGGAACCAGGCGCAGATCGCCGCGCGCTTCGCCCCCCGCGCCAACGCCTCCATGCGGAAGGCAAAAGGGCCGGAAATCAACGTCCTGGTCGCCACCGACGTCATGTCCGAAGGCCTGAACCTCCAGGACTGCGACGTCATCGTCAATTACGACCTCCACTGGAACCCCGTCCGGCTGATCCAGCGCTTCGGCCGCATCGACCGCATCGGCACCGAAAACGATACCGTCTGGGGTTTCAACTTCCTGCCCGAGGCCGGCATCGAACGAAACCTCAGGCTGACCGAAACCCTGCGCGAACGGATCGAGGAAATCCACCGGGTGATCGGCGAAGACGCCCAGATCCTCGAAGAAAGCGAAACCCTCAACGAAGAAGCCCTCTACGCCATCTACCAGGAAAAAGAAGAAGCCCTGGCCGCCGCCGAAGAAGGCGACGAAACCATCCTCGACCTGGAAGAAGCCGAAGAATTCTTCCGCCGGATGCGCGAAGAAAACCCGGACGAGTTCCGGCGGATCGAATCCCTGCGCGACGGCATCCGCGCCGCCCGCCCCGGCAGCAGCCCCGCCGAGGCCATCGCCCTGTGCCAGGCCGGCGGATGGCAGCAGTTTTACCGGGCGGACGACAAAGGCGTCGAAGCCATAGACATCGAAACGGCCCTGAGCCGGCTGCGGTGCCTCCCCGACACGCCGGGCGCGCCCCTCCCCAGGCAGCATAACAGCCGGGTTACCGCCATGCTGGAACAGTTCCGAAACGACGTCGAAATCCGGAGCAACCAGCAGCTCGGCGCGGTACAGCTCCGCCCGGGACAGCGCCACGTCATCCAGCGCCTCCGGGAATGCATCGCCCAGACGGACAGCTACGAAACCAAACGGTTCTGCGATATCCTGGTCGCCGCCTTCAGCAACCCCCTGCCCGCCGCCCTCCATACCCAGCTAAACGCCCTCCGCCGGCAGCATATCGACCGGGAAAAATTCATTCAGCAGCTGAAAAAACTGTACTTTGAATACGGGCTGGACCGGACCCGCAACCGAAACCTCCGCGCGTTCGCCCCGGAGGACGAAGTCCCCCGCATCATCGCCAGCGAATCGTTCCTGGACTGAGGCCCGCGGCCGGACCTCGGAACACACTGCCCGGCCGGACACACCCCCCAGTCCTTCCGGAACCGGAACGGACGCCGTCAGACGCCCGCTTCGAGCAGCTGCCGTTCCATCGCCAGGATCCGGTCCCGAAGCGCCGCCGCCCGCTCGAAATCCATCCGGTCCGCCGCGCGCTTCATCTCTTTGCGCAGGCGGTCAATCTCCCGCTCGAGCTCCCGCGGCGACAGCAGGTAGGGCGCCGCGTCCTCCGCGGCCCGCGCGGCTTCCTCTTTCCGCGCCGCCAGCGCCCCCAGCCGGGCCAGCAGGTCCGGCACCGGCTTGGAAATCGACCGGGGTACGATGCCATGTTCCCGGTTGTACGCGATCTGCTTCGCCCGGCGCCGGTTCATCTCGTCCATGGCGCGCCGCATGGATCCGGTAATTTTATCGGCGTACAGGATTACCCGGCCGTTCACGTTCCGGGCGGCCCGGCCGCAGGTCTGGATCAGGCTGGTCTCCGAACGCAGGTACCCCTCCTTGTCCGCGTCCAGCACGGCCACCAGCGCCACCTCCGGCATGTCCAGCCCCTCCCGGAGCAGGTTGATCCCCACCAGCACGTCAAACGCGCCCAGCCGCAGGTCCCGCACGATCTCGATCCGCTCCAGCGTGTCAATGTCCGAGTGCATGTACCGGACCCGCACGCCGAGTTCCGCGTAGTATTCCGTGAGGGATTCCGCCATCCGTTTGGTCAGCGTGGTCACCAGCACTCGCTCCCCGCGCGCCACCGCCCGGCGGATTTCCTCCAGCAGGTCGTCCACCTGGCCTTTGGCCGGCTTCAGGATGATCTCGGGGTCCACCAGCCCCGTCGGCCGCACCACCTGCTCCACCACCGCGCCTCCGGTCTGCTTCAGTTCATAAGGTCCCGGCGTGGCGCTGACGTAAATCACCTGGTGGATCCGCTTCTCGAATTCCCGGAAGGTCAGCGGCCGGTTGTCCCGGCAGGACGGAAGCCGGAAACCGTATTCCACCAGCTTGTCCTTCCGGGCGCGGTCCCCCCGGAACATGGCCTGCACCTGGGGAATGGTCATGTGGCTTTCATCCACCACCAGCAGGAAATCATCCGGGAAATAATTGATCAGGGTATAGGGCGGCTCGCCGGGGCGGCGGCCGTCCAGGTGCCAGGAATAATTCTCAATGCCGGAACAGTACCCCATCTCCTCCAGCATCTCGATGTCGTAGGTCGTCCGCTGCTCCAGGCGCTGGGCAAACAGCTCCTTCCCTTCCCCGCGCAGTTCGTTCAGTCGCTCAAACAGCTCGGCCCGGATCGACTTGACCGCCCGCTGGAGTTGGTCCGCCGGCGTGGCATAGTGGCTGCCGGGGAAAATCGCGGCATAGGGCAGTTTCCGCAGGGTAATGCCCCGCAGGGGATCGATCTCGCTGATTTCCTCCACTTCGTCCCCGAAAAACCGGACACGCACGGCCCGGTCCGTCTCGTAGGCCGGGAAAATGTCCAGCGTGTCCCCCCGCGCCCGGAACGTGCCCCGGTGAAAATCCATGTCGTTCCGCTGGTACTGCATGGCCACCAGCCGGTCGATCAGTTCCTCCCGGGACAGCAGATCCCCCGCGGCAATCTCCGCCCGCAGCCCCCAGTAGGTCTGCGGCGAGCCAATCCCGTAGATGCACGACACGCTCGCGACAATAATGCAGTCCCGCCGG
>JAKOTZ010000168.1 GCA_029776995.1 Candidatus Hydrogenedentota bacterium | reverse complement strand
CAACGAAGCGGGTTGCGCCATGGTGTTCACCATGGAACGCTGTTTCTCCCATCACTGAGCGTCCGCGACAGGAATCAGTTCCTTTTCACGCACCACCGGAAGCAGCAGCGCGGAGGGCCGGTCGGGGCTCATGTGCACCCGGTTGGTGGCCTTGCGCATGGGTTTCCCGGGTTCCGGAAAATCATCGCCCGTGTTGGGATTGACCTCAAAACGGGGATAGTTGCTGTTGGCAATGTCCAGCCCGATCCGATGGCCCCGGTTAAAGGCCCAGCCGATGCTCCACAGGTCTATTTCCAGCTCCACGACATCATCCAGCCCCTGGAGCGGTGGAGCCACCCGGTCAAAGCCCTGCCGTGTTTTCACCCGCCGGATATTGTCGGTGACCAGGATTTCCCGCCCATCTCCCTCCGGGTAGATATCCAGCAGTTTCGCGGTAAAATCCGTGTCCGGAGCATCGGAGCTTACATACAGCCGCACCGTCACGCGGCCCACGGCGGTCAGGGGATCCGAGAGGGGCGGCGTGGCAAACCGCAGGATATCCTTGCGACCCGCCACCACCCCCCGCTGGTCCCAGGGCCCCGCCTTGAGGTTGGGCAGCAGGTTCGCGCCGCCATAGGTCGGCACGGGGTTTTCCGGGTCGAATAGAACTTCCCGCCAGCCAGCCTCGGCGGACGGCCGGTCATCCAGCCTTCCGTCGGGCAGCAGGTACAGGGGTTTCGTTTCGGCGGGCAGGGGCCAGGCGTCAGCCTGCATCCAGCGGTTTCCGGGCGCCTGGGGATCCGTATCGTCGCCCATCAGGTAATAATATACCTTGGCAACGCCGTCCAGGGCGTGGACGTCCTCTTTAAGCCAGCGCGCGAAGAACCGGTCGCGCAGTTCTCCGAGGTTCACGCGGCCCAGATTGTCCCGGTAATGGTAATCATCGCTGCGTTCATCGTTATGGGTGGCCCAGGTGAGGATCAGGTGATTGTTGCCGCGGGCGCGTTCGCCGCCTTTGTGCTCGCGGGCCAGGAACCCCTCTATAGTCCCCTGCAGGAAAATATCGTACCAGCCGTTGACGAACATGGCCGGCGCGTTGATGTCTCCCACTTTGTCAAGGGTGTTATACCATGACCAGAATTCACTGTAGCGGGGCTGGCCTTTGTAAATGTCCACGATGAAGGTCTGCCCGATCAGAAGCAGCCACCCTTCCACCAGATTTTTCCGGAATACCCCGCCGGGATACACCACGTCATAGTAAAAATTCGAGGGTACCAGCCGCAGATGCTGGCAGGTGACCTGCGGCGCTACCGGAGCCAGCATCATCTGGGTCATGGCCAGCGCGGACTCGCCGTAAGTCGCGATTTTCCCGTTGCAGAAGGGTTGTTTGGCCACCCATGCGATGGTATCCGCGCCGTCCTGCTGGTCCGGCCGCCATCCGTCCGCGTGGAACACGTGGGGCGTGCCCTGGCTTCCGCCCATGCCCCGCAGGTCCTGTACCACGACGGCGTAACCGTTTTCCACGAAGCGGTTGAAATTGAAATCCCGCCCGTACGTGCTGCGCACCACGATCACCGGCCAGGGACCGTCGTCCGTGTCGGGGGTGTGTACGTCCGTGGCCAGACCGGTCCCGTCCCGCATGGGAACAAACTCAAAGTGATGCCGCCCGGCCGTGGTTCCGGGTCCGCCCAGGGGAATCTGGGCCCAAACGGAAAAACTTACCGTCAGAATCAGCAGCCCTACGGCCGCACAACGGATGCGGTCAGAAATACCTGTGCGCATGTTTACCTCCCCAGTAATCGAGAAAAGTATAACGGTTTGACATTGAAAATTCAAAATTTCCTTTTCATAAGCCTAAACCAATAAGGAAATATATCATTAATTCTTGATTTTTATACAAATTTTTTGTTAATATCTACTAAACAGGTCGGTAAAATTAAAAATAGTGGAGGTCGATTTATGGTTTCCCCACATGTTCATTTCATTGTCCGCTCTTCAACCCCTGCCCCGCGCCGGGGATTCACCCTTATCGAACTGTTGGTCGTGATCGCGATCATCGGGATTCTGGCTGCCATCCTGCTGCCCGCCTTGTCCAGGGCCCGCGAAGCCGCCCGCCGCGCGTCCTGCCAGAACAGCCTGAAGCAGTTGGGGCTCGTGTTCAAAATGTACGCCGGTGAGGCGCGGGGCATGTTCCCGACCCGAAAAGTGTACCGCTGTGACGGAGAGCTCAGCGCCGACATGATTTTCGACGGTACCCAGGTGTATCCGGAGTACCTGTCGGATTTTGCGGTGGTGATGTGTCCTTCCTGGTACCTGGGGCCGGATCCGGTGCGGTGGTATGACCAGGAAAAGGGCAATAAAAACGGAACGGTGGAACCCTGCGAACTGGTCAAAGAACCCTATGATTACACCGGCTGGATGGTTCTGGAAGACCGGAATATCCTCGGGCCGCTGGCGGGCCAGACGGGCACGGGTCCCGGCGGGCGTTTCGAGGAGGCGGAATACCAGCAGACCCCCTGGGGAGCGCTGGCGCTGGAAAATGTCGCCACAAACGGCGAGGCCAGTCATCGGGACTTTACCGTCCCGCCGGCATTCTATGGGACCCAGGCCGGCGGCGGGAATGTCATATACCGTTTGCGCGAGGGTATTGAGCGGTTTTTAATCACCGATATCAACAATCCGGGAAGCTCGGCCGCCGCCCAGAGCGTTGTGCCCGTGCTTTGGGATCACGTCACCACCGCGACCAAAGACTTTAACCATCTTCCGGGCGGTGCGAACGTCTTATACCTGGACGGGCACGTCGAGTTCCTGCGTTACCCGGCGGACCGGTTCCCCGTCACGGTGGACAGCGCCCGAACCTTCGGCAGGTACAACCGTCCCTTCGACGGATTCTGATGCGATAACCGGGTTTTCCCTTAAGTGGCGATTGGCGTTGTGTCCCGTATGGGCTCCGCCGGGTTTGACGAATCCGAAAATCAGTGGTATGATAAGGTTATAGGAAACAGTTGCCACTTCAAGGGAGTGTGTCATGGCCAGTCACCAGTTACGAAGGGGGTTTACGCTTATCGAGTTGCTGACCGTCATCGCCATTATTGCCATCCTGGCGGCGCTGACCATGACGGTCGGGCCGCGGATGATCGAGCGGGCCAAGATCCGCCGGATGGATTCAGCATTGCGGCAGGTCAACACGGCCCTGATCGCCTATTACACGGACAACAGTACTTATCCGCCGGCGTACGGGTACATCTGGCAGGGAGCAAAGGACCAGATGACGCCGCCCGCCAATCCCGCGGACGAGGAAAAGTTCTACGTCCTTAAGCCATACCTGGCGCTGATGAAATACCACGGCAACGAAGAATTGTACGACGAGTTTTCCCGGTCCTATGACACGGACGGCGACGGCCGGCTGAGCATTCTGGAATTCCTGCCCCGGGGCGTGCGGCAGCCCACCGGACAGTGGGTACTGGACAGCGGCCTGCCCCGGTATGACGGCGTGACGCCGGTCGGCGATGAAATTACCCGGCAGTTGCAGGCGTCCAGGCGGCCTTTTGTGTACATTCCGGTCAACCGGGCGCAGTTTATCCGGGTGCAGAAGTACTGGATTAATAAAGGGTACTTCTACGCGGAAGCGTGGGATACGTCGGATCCCGATTTCCCCCAGATATCATTTCCTCCGCCCAAATATGACACGTTTGTGCTGATTGGTGTAGGTCCGGCCGGCAACACTTATGGAATCCTGCCCGATCCGCTCGGCGTGCCGGCTGAGCAGGCCAACAACGGCCGGGACCTGTATCACATTACCGCGCTGCGGGCGTATTTCCTGGCCACCCGTGACCTGAACGCCAACGGCGAACTGGATTTCCACTTCGAGGCGCGCACCCAGCGCGGCGAAGGCGCGCAGGAATACACGGTGGGCGGGCGGCCCTGCAACAACGACCTGCCGCCCTGGACCCAGTTCCGCCGCGCGGCCGGCCCCTGGATTTTCGTGAGCAACCAGTAACCGCCCCGTCCGGATGAATTCCTTAACCCGCATGTGGCTGGTCTGGTGGCATGGGCGGAAGTTTGCCGTCCGGGGGAAACATTGCAATTTTCCCGTGCCGGACCTGTGGGTCAGCGGAGACGTCCGCCTGGGAGACCGTTGCCGGTTTCGCAACAATACTTCCCTTCGGGCCCATCCTGGCGGACGTATCATTTTCGAGATGCGCAGCGGCTGCAGCTGGGGTTGCCTGCTGGACGCGAAGGCGGAGATCAGAATCGGCCGCTTCGCGGGAATAGCGGAATACACGATCCTGCGGGATCACATGCCGCTGTTGGGCGGGGCAGAAATTCCCTGGCGGGAAGCGCGTGAATATATTGCTCCGATCCATATCGGCGAAAATTGCCTGGTAGGCAGCAACTGTTTTGTCGGGCCCGGCGTGACCATGGGGGACAGCAGCGTGCTCGCGCCGCACAGCGTGCTGCTTGAATCCACCGGTCCCTGCGAGGTATGGGCCGGCATTCCCGCGCGCAAAGTGGGGCACCGTACCGAAAATGTGCCCGAGGCGCGGCTTCGGGAGTTCAGGGAATTGGTGGCGGCCCAGGGCTTTCGTAAAGTGCGTTACGAAGAGGATCAGGAATGGCGGCTCGAGCCGTAACGTTTGATTTCTGGGGAACCTTGTTCCGGGACCGGGACAGCGATGTGCGCCATGCCTGGAGGGTACGGCGCCTGGCAGAGGCTGCCGGCGTCGGCGAGGAAATCGCGCGGAATTGCCTGGATCGCGTCATGACGGAATTCAGCCGGTGCCACATCATGGAACAGCGGACGCTGACCCCCGGCGACGCCGTGCGCATGGCCTGCGAGGAGCTGGGAGTCAGCATCAGCCCCGGCGCAAGGGCCGCGCTGGAAAAGGATTTCGCCACCATAATCCTCCGGCATCCGCCCGAGCCGGTTGAGCAGGCGCTGGATGCGGTGCGGGAAACCGCCCGGTACGTTCCGGTGGGGCTGATTTCTGACACGGGCATCAGTCCAGGCGCCAGCCTGAAAATCCTGCTGGAACGCAACGGATTTGCTTCGCACATGAAAGTGATGGTCTTTTCGGATGAAATTGGCGCCGCCAAGCCGCAGGCCGTAACGTTTCAGGCGGCGGCGTCAGCCCTGGGCGTGGCAACAGAAGAACTGGCGCACATCGGCGACCTCGAACCGACAGACATCGCGGGAATCCAGTCGGTCGGCGGAACCGGCATCCTCTTTGCCGGAGTCAATCCCCGTTTCCGTGAAGCGACGACCGCCAGGTTGGTTCTGGATTCGTGGGGCGATTACCTCCGGGATCTGCCGTCCTTGCTGAATAACGGTTGACGGTTACGCGTCGGCGTTGCCGAAGGTTTTTTCCCACAGGTCGCGGCTTGACGCGGATCGGGAGACGCCGATCAGTCCGGTCCCGTCGGCCGGCTCCCACACGGACCATCCGCCTGCCGCGTTAATGATAGCCGTCCCCGCGGCGACGTCCCATACCATGATGCCGTCAATCCAGTAGGCATCCAGCCGGCCGCACGCCACATAGGCCATGGCCAGCGCGGCGCTTCCCATCTGGCGGACTTTGCGGAAACGCCGCTGAATCCGGTAGTGCCGGGCCAGTTCCTGTTCCGACAGCGTGCCGGTCAGGGGATGTCCCCATCCCAGCAGGGCCTGGCCGGGATCTTCAGGAGAAGCCGCCGGCGCGATGACTCGTCCGTTCAGCCATGCCCCCCGTCCCGCCATGCCGGTAAATTCCTCGTGCCGCGCGAAATCATGGATGACTCCCAGCACTGGCGTGGACCCTTCCATGAGCGCCACGGATACCGCGCAGAATGGGAACCCTTTTTCGTAATTCACGGTGCCGTCCAGCGGATCCACCGCCCACCAGGGAGAGCCGTCCTGAGGCGCGTCCCCGGACCGGGTTTCCTCGGATACAACCGGGAATGGCGTATCCTGCAATTTCTCCAGAATCAGCTTTTCCGCTTCCCGGTCCGCCCTCAGTTTGACATCATGGTCGGGTTCAGCGATTTTTTCCTGGGGTTGTGCCCAATTGCGTTCCAGGAACAAAGCGGCTGCCCGCGCCGCCTGGGTTGCCGCCATCAGCCACCGATCGCCATGTTCCATACGGTAGCCCCTCCCGTGGTAATGGCTTCCTGTCGTTTTTCCGGAATACTGTACAGACAGCTCCAAAAATCAAACGCTTTTATGGTAAACGATTTTTCCGCCGGAATCAACTCCGATCATGTGTTGCGCCGAAGCCACTCCCGTGCTTCGGCTTCGCGGTTTCTGGTTGTCAGCAGAATCAGTTCGTCTCCCGGATAAATCTCCGTGTCGCCCCGCGGGGTAAGGGTTTCATGTCCCCGACGGATCGCGCCCACCAGGGTATCTTTCGGGAAATCCAGGGTCTTGATCGGCCGAAACGCAATGGGGGAGCCTATGCCCGCCACGGCAGTGATGAGGGTCATGGCCTGGCGCTCGCGGGCCAGGCCGCAGTGGTCCGCATAAGGCCGTAGGTGTCGATGTCATGGCCTGGCGCTCGCGGGCCAGGCGCACCAATTCATCCCGCAGCGCGGCCTTTTCGCTCCGCCGCCAGATGTTCAGGTAAGCCCTCAGAATATCTCCACGCCGCAGCATGCCAATCACTTTGCGCGGGTTGTCAGGATCAATAACCGGAATGCGACCGAACCCGTGGCCGCCAAACATGGACAGCGCTTCCGTCAGGGTTTGGTCCGGACGGCACACCACCACGCGGCGGGTACAGATATCCCCCACCGTGGTGGTTTCCGGATTTTTGCCCCGCAATACCGCTTCCTCCACGTCTCGCAGGGTTACGATGCCAACCAGGTTCCCATCCGCGTCGACCACCGGACAGCCGCGTTCGTGGGACATCCGGAATTTTTCAATCAGGTCCGCCATGCTCATGTGGTCGGATACCAGGTCGAAAACTTCATCCATGGCCTCGCCGACGGTCACCGCGTCCATCAGGTTAACGTCCGTCGGTTCATGGATCTCGATGCCGCGGTGCCGCAGATGGGTGGTGTAGATGGAGTATGGGGACATCCGCTGCGAGATAAACGTAGCCAGCACGGTCGCCCCCATCAGCGGGAGAATAATCCCGTAATTATCCGTGAGCTCCACCAGCAGGATGATCCCCGTCATGGGCGCGTGAGCCGAGGCGGCAAACAAAGCGGACATGCCCACCAGCGCGTAAGCGCCCGGCGGGGAAACCTGGCCGGGAGCGGCCCATCCCGCCACAACGCCAAAAGCCCCGCCCAGGGAGGCGCCGGCGAACAGCGCCGGCACGAAGACTCCCCCGGAACCGCCGCTGCCTACGGTAAATGCCGTGGCGCACACCTTGGCAATAAACAGGGCAAACATCCCGAGCGCCAGGCCGGCCCCCTCTTCGAAAGGGACCGTCTGGTTCAGTTCCAGGGCGTGGCGGATCGCGAGATATCCGGATCCCATCACGAGCGGCGCCGCGCAGGCTGTTGCGCCTGAAAACAGGCCTCCCAGCGCCGGCCGCCACACGGAAGAGGACACTTTGTTTTGAAACAGCGCGGTGGACCGCTCCATGGCGGATGTCATGAACCGCGCGCCGAGCGCGCAGACCAGCCCCAGCGCCGCGAACAGCAGCAGGTCAGTCAGTCCCGCCAGCCGGTATGGTTCAGCCTAGGCGAAATGGGGAAATTCGCCTTCCCTGCTGAGCATCCGCATGGTTACCGTTGCCGTAAGGCTGCTGATCACCACCAGGCCAAAATATCGGGTGGTAAACTTACGCAACACTACCTCCAGCACGAACAGGACCCCCGCCATGGGCGCGTTAAAGGTGGCAGAAATTCCACCCGCTGCCCCGCATGCCGCCCCGAGTATGATCAGCCGGTCGGACAGCCTGAGCCACTGGGCCAGGCGCGACCCGGCCGCCGCTCCGATCTGCACGATCGGCCCCTCTTTTCCGGCGGATCCGCCGCTGCCGATCGTAAAGGCGGACGCCACCAGCTTCACCAGCGCCACCCGCCCGGGAATGCGTCCCCCTTCCCGGATTATGGCCGCCAGCACTTCCGGCACACCGTGTCCCTGCGCCTCGGGCGCGAACAGCCTGGAGACAAGCCCCGCGCACAGTCCCCCGAGAGCCACGACGGCGACAGGCCACAGGCCGCCCAGCGCCGGGTTCAGCCGAGACAGTCCATCCGCCAGGCGTCCCCCTATCTCTTCCTGAAACAGCCAGGAGCCCCATTCCACGGCAACCCGCAGGGCTACCGCCGCCATGCCGGCAACGCTTCCTACCACGAGGGCCAGAAAAAGGGGACCGGCCGTCTCGGAGACCCGAAGGCGGCGAGACAGCCTCTCCAGTACAGTTTCCCAAACCCGAAAAATATGGTTCCGCATCATCATCATTTAAGCGGTTTTTCGTGCCAATCAGTCCAGTGCCCGGTAAAGCGCGATAATGTTTTCCGGCGGAACCTCGGCAAGAATGTTATGGATAGCCGCAAAGACGTAGCCGCCCCCACGGCTCAGCACGGCGGATACCCTGCGGGCTTCATCCGCTACCGCGTCCGGCGTGCCCCAGGGAAGCGTTTCCTGGCTGTTGACCCCGCCGCCCCACAGGGCCAACCGGGTGCCCGCGCGATTTTTCCAGGCTTCCGGACTGGAATTTCCGGCAGTCCACTGGACCGGGTTCAGCACATCGAAACGCGCATCGATGAAATCATCAATCAGGGATTCCACCGCGCCGCAGGAGTGCAGAAAAGTTTTGGTTTTCGGGGCAAGCGCGTGAATCAGGTCGTTCACTTCCCGGTGGTAGGGGGCGAACAGTCCCCGGTAAATATCCGGCGACGCGATCGGCCCGTGCTGGGTGCCCCAGTCGTCCGCCGTGACCACGAACACGTCCACGCAGTCCCGGATCCGCGGCAGCAGCCGTTCCAGCCGGCGCAGCGCGGCATCGGTGATCATCCGGTGCAGCCGGCGCACAAAATCGGGATCCTCCATGCACAGCAGGGGGAACAGCGCCACTCCGGTAAACTCGCCTATCCCCATGCCAAGCCCCAGGCCGAAGACCATAATCGCCCGGTCCGTGGACGCCCGGGCCCGCTCGAAGAGTCTGACCAAATCCTCAAAGTTTTGTTCCAGCCTTTCCGCTTCCCCGGCCAGCTGCGCCTGGACCGCTTCCAGATCCGGGCGGGGCGTCTCGGCATCCAGGGAGAACAGCTGTCCCGCGTGGTCCTGGTCGAACACGAACGCGTCCGGCGGCATGCGGCTGGCCGCGCCCGGCTGCAGAACGGTTCCATCCTCCGCGACGGAAAAATCGTCGGGACGCAGCACTAATGCGTCCAGGCGTCCTCCAAAATCAAACGGATGCCACAGTTCCGGCGTTTCAACGGCGTTGGTTACCGGCGGGCAGATGGTCACCACATCACAGTCCAGGGCGTCCAGGACATCCACATCCGGCAGGGCAAGCATCTGTCCGGTGTCATACACTTTCGGCGGACGCGGCGGAAGGCCAAGCGCCGCGCGCAGCCGGGGATACGCAAAACAGCTGATTCCCGTGGACGGCATTCCGCCTAAATCCCGGGGAATCCGGTCCACTGGCTCAAAATTCAGGGCAGCCATTACCCGGTCACGCCGAGTCATCGGTGATCCTTTCAGCGCAGGCGCGCGGCTGGTGAGGGATGCAGAGATCAGGCTCCCGGAAAGAGTCCGGCCCGGTTGCGTACCCGCAGGCGCATGGCGTTGAGGCGAATGAATCCCGTCGCGTCCGCCTGGTTGTAGGCGCCCGCGTCATCCTCAAAGGTGCTGAGCGCCGGGTCATACAGCGACCGGGGCGCCTTGCGGCCCACGATGTCACAGCTGCCCTTGTACAGCCGCAGGCGCGCGGTGCCTGTCACGGTTTCCTGAGACTTGTCCACAAAAGCCATCAGGGCTTCCATTTCCGGGGAATACCAGAAGCCGTTGTAGATCAGCTGGGCGATTTTCGGCGACAGCATGTCCCGCTGCAGCATGACTTCCCGGTCCATGGTCAGCTGTTCGACGGCCCGGTGCGCGGCATAAAGGATCGTGCCGCCCGGCGTTTCATAAACGCCCCGGGACTTCATGCCGACGAACCGGTTTTCCACCATGTCCACCCGTCCCACGCCGTGCCTTCCGCCCAGTTCATTCAGTTTCGCGAGCAGGGCAGCCGGGCTCAGGCGTTCACCGTTTACCGCCACCGGCGTGCCCGCCTCGAAATCGATCTCCACGTATTCCGGCGCGTCCGGCGCTTTCAGGGGCGACACGCTCAGCACAAACATGTCTTCCGGCGGTTCCGCCCAGGGATCTTCCAGAATCCCGCCTTCAAACGAGATATGCAGCAGGTTGCGGTCCGAGGAGTAGGGCTTGGATTTGCTCGCCGGCACCGGAATGCCATGCTTCTCCGCGTATGCAATCATCTTTTCGCGGGAATTCAGGGTCCATTTCGGATCCCGCCAGGGCGCGATGATTTTCACCTCCGGACATAACGCCATGGCGGTCATTTCAAAACGCACCTGGTCGTTACCCTTGCCGGTGGCGCCGTGCGCGATGGTATCCGCGCCGAATTCCCGCATCACCGCCACCTGTTCCCGGGCAATGAGGGGGCGCGCGATGCTGGTTCCCAGCAGATAGAACCCCTCATAAACCGCGTTTGCCCGCATCGCCGGAAATACGAAATCGCGGACGAAATCCTCTTTGACATCCCGGACGACCGCGTGGGTGGCGCCGGTCCGCAGGGCTTTGGCCCGGGCTTCTTCCAGCTCTTCACCCTGTCCCAGGTCCGCGATAAAGGCGATTATCTCCGCGTCATAGGTTTCGATCAGCCAACGCAGGATCACCGAGGTGTCCAGTCCGCCTGAATACGCCAGCACAATTTTTCTTTTTTCCGATGTCATGGCCATTGCTCCACAGTCTGAACGGCTCGCGCTGAGCCTTGCCGAAAAACAATTTGTCAGGAATAGCCGTATTGTACCGTATCCGGCCGGGGTGGCTGATACCCCATGCCGAAGATTTCCGCCTACCCTGCCGGGAGCGGCAGTCACTTCCTCAGGCGGCTGCCCCGCAGTCCGGGCATCGTTTTATAACGGGATTCCCACCGGCGGCCCAATGGCGTTTCCAGATTGTCTTTGATCAGCACCTTGCCGTCCTTATTGCGGTTCTGCACATTGAGGTTGCCCAGCACGAAATTTTCCGAGAACAGCACGCGCATCGCGTTGGGGCCGATTTCCAGCTGCGGGCGTTTCTGCATGAATTCACACCCCCGGACCATCAGAGACCCGCCCAGCGCGCGTATGGCCGGAAATTCCCGGTCCGCGTCCGGCGAACCCTTTGGCGCGAGGCTCCATTCCTGAAACGTGCAGTCCCCGAAACCCACCGTTCCGGTGCCGTCCACGTCCGCGATGCGACGGCAGGGGCCCCAGAAGGCGCAGTTTACGAACCGGACCGTGCCGCTGTGATGCCGGGATACCCGGATCATCACCGGGTCATCGCCGTTGAACGAGGTGAATTCGCCGTTCGTGATCAGCAGTCCCATGGGCGCGGTCTGGTCTATCAGGACGGCCGTGTTGCAGTCGTCCGCGCCGATGCCCAGGAAATTGCCGTTGCAGGCGCCGTCTTTGGTTTCCGTGAAGTGGTACCCCACGTGGTAGCCGTAACAGAACGTATTCAGCACGTAATGCCAGTCTGTCCGGCCGAAAATGAAGGCCGTGCCGTTTTCCATCTGCCACTGGTATACCGGAGTCCTGAAAGACCACCAGGGGTTCCAGTGCACGTTTTCGATTCGGCCGATGTCGTATACCTTGTCCACGATAATCCCAATGTGGATTGGCTGGCCGTGGATGTTTCGGATCAGCACGCGCTGGTTCTCCCGGGCGTCAATGGCATTGAAAGGGTTGAGCAGCTGCATGTCCAGCAGGGCGCAGTTGTTTCCACGCATCATGACGGTCCAGGGATAGGGCGTCGGCTTTTCCGCCGCCGGATCCTGGGCCGGATAGTGCACGGTGAACCCCTGTACCGTGGCGTTGTCCCGCAGCAGCAGGAAAGGCGCCCCTTCCTCCGAGCCCGCCCCTCCGTAAGGTTCCAGCACGCTGCCGAATACGGGCGGTTCTTTCTGGCCCACATCCCGAATCCCGGCGTGGGCCGGGCTGTAGGCGAAAGTCCCGCGCAGCGTGACATTCGAAGGAATTTCCAGGGAACCGTCAAAACGGTAGCGTCCCGTGGGCACTTCGACCGTGCCCCCGCCCAGCGCCGCCACCTCATTCAGCGCCTGCTGAAACGCCGCCGTGCAATCTCTCGTGCCGTCCAGCGTTACCCCGTACGCCATGACATTCCGCACGGCCGGGACGCCGCTGGCCGGCGCGCCGGCGGCGGTTCCATCTTCGGCGGACGCCGTTGCCATAACCGCCAGCCATACCCCTAATAACCATCCAAAGTTGCGCATGACCTGTCCTCCGGGTTGGATTTATTTTTCACATTACACCCGAATATGGTCCTCACCTGCAATCGGATAATCTGATTCCGCTTTCAAACTGAATATATGATCCCTTCCGCCGTTTGAACGCGGTCGGGCCTTCTTATGCCGTCCGCGGCATTGAGCTTTTTCTGTTGGATTGTATACACTGACAGAAACCACAAGGAGTCGGGCCATGGTGGGTAAGCCGTTTGTTCTCGCGGTTCTTGGAATGGTTTTGTCGCAGGCTGCCGTGATGGGGCAGGTGGTTCCCGAAATGAAGACAGAGCAGTATGCGCTGCGGATGAATCCGGCCACGGGAGACCTCATATCGTTCAGTATTTTTGGCCGGGACATGATTTTCAACAGCGGCAAGCCCCGCGCGCTGTTTTCCCTGCGGTTGCGGGATGATGCCGGCGCGGCCACGGATCTCAACGCGCTGGAAGCGTCATCCATCCGGGTGGAACAAAAACAGGCGGAAAAAGATAACCTGCTTCTGGTTCATTATGATTCGCTGCGCGGCCTGCCCGTCTCCGCTGTTGTCACGGTACGCTGCCCGGCGTCCTGCGCGATGACGTACTGGCACATTGCCGTGCGGAATGAAACGGGACAGCGGCTCGAACACGTCGATTTCCCCACTGTGGTGGTTCCGGACCGGCTGGTTGGCCAGGGCGGAGATGCCCGGCTGTTCTGGCCGGCCATGGAAGGCGTGGTGGTGGAAGACATGGCCCTGCGCGAGAGCTGGTGGTGGAAATGGCGTCCTATCGAGCATCCCACGATGGGCTGGATCGGCCTGTATCCTTCATCCTGCCCCATGCAGTTCATGGCGTATTACACGCCGGAGGCGGGGCTGTACCTGGCTGCCCACGACCCGCAGGGTCATCCCAAAGGGATTGAATACCATCCCCATCCGGATGGCGGCATTTTTCTGGACCTGCGCCATTTCACCGGAGCCGCTCCGGACCGGGAGATCTCCCTGCCGTACGAAGTTGCGCTGGGCGGATTCCGGGGAGACTGGTATGACGCCGCTGAAATTTATCGGAACTGGCTGGAAAACAGCGGTATGCCCCGTCCGCCCCGGTTTGAGGAAAATCCGGCGGTGCCGGGCTGGTATGCCGAGTCGCCTGTGGTCATCGGTTATCCCGTGCGGGGCACAAAGGATCTGGGCGACATGACGCCCAACGAATATTACCCCTACACCAACGCGCTGCCGCACCTGTTCCGCCTGTCCGAGGAACTGGACAGCCCGGTGATGGCGCTGCTGATGCACTGGGAAGGTTCGGCGCCCTGGGCGCCGCCCTATGTCTGGCCGCCCTACGGCGACATGGAGGATTTCAGACGCTTTGTGGCCGCGCTCCATGAAAAGGGGCACCTGCTGGGCCTGTACGCGAGCGGCACCGGATATACCATCCGCAGCAATACGGATCCCGCTTATGACATGACCCGGGAGTTTGAAGAAAAGCGCCTGGTGGACATCGTGGTGCGGGATCCCGAGGGCAAACCGGCGGAAAATGGCGTCTGCTGCGGCCCCCAGGCCCAGCGCATCGGCTACGACATGTGCCCGGCGAACGAATGGGTCAAGGACGTGGTGGTGAAGGAAATCGCCAAAATCCTCCCCATTGGCGTGGATTACCTGCAGTATTTCGACCAGAACCTCGGCGGGTCCTGTTACCGGTGTTACGCGAAAACCCACGGACATCCGCCAGGTCCGGGAATCTGGCAGAACGAAGCCATGTCCGACCTGTACCGCCGGATTCAGGAACTCCTGCGCCGGACGGGGTCGGATACGGTCATCGGTTGCGAAGGCGCCGCCGGTGAGCCGTTCCGGCCGTATCTGCTCATGAACGACAACCGCAACTACCTCAACCTGCACGCGGGGATACCGGTTCCGGCGTACGCTTTTGTGAACCACGAGTATGTGGTCAATTTCATGGGGAATCAGAACGCGACCCGGGCGTTTGTGGATATTGAGAAATCGCCCCTGAACCTGCATCAGCGGGTAGCCATGTCCTTCATCGCGGGGGATCTGCTGACGGGCATTCTGAAAGGGGGCGGAAAGCTCTGCTGGGAGTGGAGCGGCGATTGGAACGCCGAGGGCCCGGACCATGATTCGGTCATTACCCTGATGCGCAACCTGAACGCCTGGCGCCGGGGGGCCGGAAAACCGTACCTGGCCTGGGGGCGGATGCTGAAGCCTTTCCCCGTCGAGGGGACGCGCGATATCCCGTTCATTACCCCGCGGGACCAGCGGATCCCGATGCCCTCCCTGCTGACCTGCCGGTGGCAGTACCGGGGAAAAACGGCTCAGTTCCTGGTTAACTATACCGAAGAGCCCCAGGAAGCGCAGGTACGGATTCCGGAACCCCACCGTGAAGCATTGTGCCTTGTGCCGTCTCCCAAAGGCGGCGTGGAAATTCGGCGCGTGCCCGATGATGGCCGCCTGACGGTGCAGGTCCCGGCGCTTTCAGCGGTGATGCTGGAAGTGCCTGTACGCTGATTCCGGTTCGTTGACGGTTTATCGGATGCCGCTTACCGTTTAACCGCCGCGGCAGCCAGCCCCAGCAGGCCGGACAGCAGGACGAGCAGGTCGCTCCAGGGCCGGGCGGTGGCGCCGGGGGACTTGTCCAGAAGGTTGGCCAGGCAGCCGCATCCCCGCTGAATGGCAGCGCCCAGCTCAAGGGGAGACAGAAACCCGTCGCCATCGAGATCCAGTTGCGAGAACAGTTCCTGGCTTATGCCGGAAGAAAAAGCGGAAGCCTCAGCGAAACTGATTTGCCCGTCACCGTCGGTATCGGCCTGGCCCAGCGCGTTGCGCAGCAGTTCACGGAGCTGCTCCGCGGTCATTACCGGCCCCGATTGCTGGGGAATCTCCGTGGTTACTTCCGGGCTCAGGATTTCTCCTCCGGTAAGCCGGTAGCGTAGGTACCCGGAAATCTGCTGGGTGCCCCGGCTGCTCGCCGAAACCGTAACCCGATAC
The DNA here is from genome assembly GCA_029776995.1 of Candidatus Hydrogenedentota bacterium. GTDB lineage: Bacteria > Hydrogenedentota > Hydrogenedentia > Hydrogenedentales > CAITNO01 > JAGPFE01. The sequence goes on along the minus strand of JAKOTZ010000168.1, from coordinate 29,268 downwards.
GAAAACTGGATGGGAAATTCCGGAATGTTGATGAAAGCCCATTCCACTTTCCCCGGGGTCTTGCCCGGAATGATGGGCGGATCGCCGTTTGGCCCGGCGACCGACTCCTTAAACTGCCATCCCGCGGGAAGGGTTTCCTCTCCGCCAAGGGCGGTAACGGTCCCTGATCCTTCGGCGGTAATGGTCAGTGTGACCAGAAGATCTTCTCCGGGTGCATACGCGGCCGGCTCCACGGTCCGCTGCAGGGCAAGGGTGATCGGCTGGGCGACGACGCCGGCCGGAACCAGATAGGTCGAGTAAACGGCCACCATAACCGCGAAACTGTGTATCGCCATGCGGATTCCCCCCCGATGGTTTTGGAAGGTGTCAAAAAAAATCATACGCCTCCGGCCGGATTTTTAAAACGCAACCCGCGCTTAATTTAAATAATACCCTAATTGTGCTGTTTTGTTGCGGTTAATCCCTGTTTTTCCGGGCGGTCTTGAGTAGTTTGTATTCCACGCTGTCCACCAGGGCCATAAACGAAGCCGAAATAATGTTTTCCGAAACGCCCACGGTGCTCCAGGTTTCTTCGTTGTCGCCGGACTCAATAAGTACCCGGGTTTTGGCTCGGGTGGCCTGTTTTGCGTCCAGAATACGCACTTTAAAGTCTTTCAGCCGAACTTCCGCGATCTGGGGATAGCACCTTTCCAGCGCCTTGCGCATGGCGTTGTTCAGGGCGTCGACCGGGCCGTGCCCTTCGGATACCGTGTGTTCGATAACGCCCCCGGGCAGTTCCATTTTGACCGTCGCTTCGGAAACGGGCTCGCCGCCCGACCCGTTCTGGTTGACCCGGGCATGGAACGCGACCGTCCGGAAAAACGGCGAAAAATGTCCCAGTTCCCGCCGGATCAGCAGTTCCAGGGACGCGTCCGCGCCTTCGAATTCAAACCCGTCGTTTTCCAGCGCCTTGATCTTCGCGAGGATCCGCCGCGTTGCCGGGCTGTCTTTCTCCAGGGTAATGCCCAGTTCCGCGGCTTTCTGGATCAGGCTGGACCGCCCCGAGACCTCGCTCACGGTGACCCGGGTATGGTTGCCCACCAGGGTCGGATCGATGTGTTCGTAGCTGGCTTTGAGTTTCCGCACCGCGTCGGCGTGCATGCCGCCTTTGTGGGTGAACGCGTCCCGGCCGACATACGGCGCGAAGTCCCGCGGCGTCATGTTGGCCAGTTCCGCGATCAGGTGGGATTTCCGGGTGAGCCGCGCGAGCCGGTCCGGAGGCAGCACGGCATATCCCATCTTGAGCTGCAGGTTGGGGATAATCGTGCACAGGTTGGCGTTTCCGGTCCGCTCGCCGTATCCGTTCATGGTCCCCTGGACAATCACCGCGCCTTCCCGGACGGCCATCAGGGTATTGGCGACCGCGCATCCGGTGTCATCGTGGGTATGGATCCCGATTATGGCTTCCGGAAAACGCGCCCGGACAGCACGGGTGGCCTCCTGCACCTCAAAAGGCAGCCTGCCGCCATTGGTTTCGCACAGGTGCACGGAGTGCGCTCCGGCCTCAAGCGCGGCGGAAAGCACGGCCAGCGCGTATTCGGCATCCTCAAAATACCCGTCGAAAAAGTGCTCGGCGTCCAGAAACACCTGGCGGCCCTGCGCGGCCAGGTACCGGACAGACTCTTCCACAATCCGCAGGTTTTCTTCCAGGGAAACCCCCAGTACCTCGCGGACATGCAGGCGGGACGATTTGGCGAATATCGTGACCACGCTGGTGCGGGCATCCAGCAGCGCCTGGATATTGGGGTCGTCTTCCACGGCTTTACGCGGGTGCCGGGTGCTCCCGAAAGCGGCCATCACGGCGTTTTCGAGTTTAATGTCCCGAACCCGTTCAAAAAGCTCCGCGGCTTTAGGATTTGAGCCGGGCTGTCCGCCTTCAATGTAGTGGAAGCCCAGCAGGTCCAGCGCTTTGACCACCTGGACCTGGTCCTCCGCGGAAAACTTAACGCCCGCGCCCTGTGCGCCATCCCGCAGCGTGGTGTCGTATATAAGTATTTGCTGTTTCTTTTGCTTCATGGGTGGATTCCAGTCAAGGCAGGCTGTTGGTTAAAGCGTTTCCGCCGCCTGAAAATCAGAAACGCAAATCCGTTTCCCTGAAAAAACGACGGACGAGGGTGTACCCTTCCGGAATCAATATGCCGCTTGACGCGGCGGTGCCCTCCGAATATCCGGCGCTGCCGGATGCGGGTATTCCCGGGCCGAACACGCCGAAAGGAACCGGGCCTCCGGCGTGGGTCTTGGTTGAGATCAGGGTGAAATGGTCCGGCGCGACCAGCAGGCGAATGTCGCCATGCCGGTCCGCGTACTGCAGGCAGGGGGCGACCACCCGCGCGTCGAAATCCGTTATGGCCTGGATTTTCAGGTCGGTTCTGCCCTGGTGGGCGGTTTCATCCGGCGCTTCCACGTGGATATACGCAACGTCCAGGCGTTCCAGCGCGTCCAGCGCCGCGCTGACCTTGCCTTCATAGTTGGTGTCCAGCCAGCCGGTTGCGCCCGGCACCCGGATGATTTCCATGCCGGCGCAGGTGCCGATGCCCCGCACCAGGTCCACCGCGGATATCACGGCGCCGGTCAGCCCGTGGGTCTCGGCGAAGGAAGACATCTTCGGCGCCAGCCCCTGCCCCCACAGCCATATGGAAGTCGCGGGAAGTTTTCCGGACGCAACCCGGGCGCGGTTGACCGGATGCTCCGCAAGGACCGTCCGCGACTGTTCCATGATTTCGCGCAGCAGTTCGCTTCCCGGACCGGAAGGCAAAGCGGGCGCGTAGGGTTGGCCGGTAATGTTGTGGGGCGGCTCGCAGGCTGCCCGGGCCAGCGCGTCGGATGGATGGCTGTCGCCGGGGAAAACCGTCAGGTGCCGGTAGCTCACCCCCGCGTTGAAATGGATCCGATACCGGGCCCCCAGCGTTTGGTTTAACGCGGCGATCAGTTCCGCCGCCTCTTCCGACGTGATATGCCCGGCTGTGAAATCGGCCATCACGCCGTCGGTCAGGGTAACCAGATTGCAGCGGAATGCGACATCTTTTGGCCCCAGCCGGATTCCCTGGCTGGCGGCTTCGATCGGCGCGCGGCCGGTGAACACTTCCCGGGGGTTGTACCCGAACAGGGAAAGGTTCCCGATGTCGCTGCCCGGGGGCAGCCCTTCCGGGATCGGGCAGTACAGCCCGATCACCCCCCGCCGGACCAGTTCGTCCATGGCCGGCGTGGGCGCCGCTTCCAGGGGCGTCCGGCCACCCAGCTCTTCAAGCGGGTGATCAGCCATGCCGTCACCGATGAGTACCTGATATTTCACGGTTGTTCCTGCCTGTTGTCCGCCCGGCTCAACAGCATAAGCCGCCACGGCAAACCTGAAACTTAGTAAAGCAACAATAGTTTATTCTGAAATATTCAATATTTTACTCTTCGGCGGGGCTCATCCGGAAATCCCGCCCTATACCGGGAGAAATCGTTTAAAATAGGGTTCCGTAGAACAGGAGGAGCAGATTATGTTTTTTGCGTTGCTCAGCGTGACATTGCTGGTGTCGCTTACGGCCAGCTATGGCGTCAGCCGGATTTTCCGGAATCCGATCCAGTCCATTCTGGACCGGATTGTCTCCCATGAGATCAGCGGCGCCTGGAGGCGGTATCTGGAGTTTGCCATCCTGGTGGTCGGCGTTTCGGGCGGGGTCCGCATATATGAACTGGAACGATATATAACGGGCCCCAACGCTCCGGCCGGAGATGGAGATTCCCGTGCCTGTGGCGCGGCTCTGGAGCTTACCCCGGAACGGTGGGTGCTGGAGGTCTACCGTACGCTGGTGGATACCCTGTCCAGTATTGCCTGGATGCTGCTGGTGTTTTTTGTGTTCGCGCTGGTGGCCTATGTGCTGGTCCGGGGTTTTGAATTGCGCCGAAATCCGCTGGTGCCGCCGGAACCGCCCAGCCCGCCATCCGAGGCCGGATCTCCCAGGGGCTAGCGTTTGCCGTCAGTCCAGGTATCCCATCCTGCGGAGCCGGTCTTCCAGTTCGGCTTCTTCCCGGGGCGTGAGGCGCCGATGGACCTTGGCGCTCTCCGGAAAGAGCCCCTTATTGCTCCTGGAAGGGAAGGATTTCTTGCCGGCCGCCAGCAGATCCGAACCGTCAAGCCCTTCGGCAGGCAGGCCGAATAATCCCAGCACGGTCGGGGTAATATCGGTCAGCGAGGGGGCAGCCGCGCCACAGGAAACGTTTGCGGCAAAAAAAGCGGGATTTCGGTGAACCCCGTTGAAACCCTGCTCCCGTCCGCCGGCGTAGGAGTCCTGATCCAGGATACGGGTGGACGGTCCTGCCTGCCGGCGGCAAAACCCCCAGGGGTACCCATTCACGGCGGCCGGCTCAATAATCAGGTCCGGCGCGAATTCCTGCCCGGGCATATCAAAGCATTCCCACCGCGGCACAGCGCGCCGGACGGGCTCCCAGGCTTCCAGCAGCGCGGCCAGTTCCATAACCGTTTCACGGTATTTCTCCGGGGGCACGATGCCGTCCGGATCGCGCCCGGCAAGGTTCAGCCGCGCGGACGGGAAATAAGAAAGCTCTTCGGACCAGGCTCGGGTGCGGGACCAGTCGATTCCTCCCATGCGCGCCCGGGCTTCCAAACCGCCGAACAGGCGCGGAAACTGTCGGGCGAGCCTGGCCCGGCTGGTTGCGGGCACCGCCCGAAGCAGCATCTGTTTAACCCCGGCGGCTGGATGTCTCCGGCGGGACAGCCATCCGCATTCTTCCAGGTACCGATTCAGGCTGGCCTGATGGATGCCCGCGCCGGTGAAACCGTGGTCCGACACCACCATGATCACGGTGTCGCCATCCGATCGCCGCATGACCTCGCCCAGAAAAGCGTCCAGCCGCTGGTAGGCGCGAAGGATTACCGTGGCGAGACTGTCATCCCGGCAATATCTGGGCGACCGGGCATCCATGAACCTCCAGAAATGATGGGACGCCGCGTCCGCCTCCCCCAGCACGCACATGAAAAAATCCCAGGGCTCCATATCCAGGATTTGCAGCGCGACAGCCAGTTTATCCTCCAGGCGCGCCAGGAGGTGTTCCGCAAACCGGTGGTGCCAGCCCGGCCGCCCGGTGAAGTGCTCATCCGTGTCGGCGTATCGCCAGTGCCGCGCCAGAGGCAGCAGGGTTTCGGGGTACACGTGGGAAGGCGTGATCCCCCCACCCAGGGGAGAGTCAAATCCGGCGATCATGACGCCGTTCAGCGGCGCCGCGGGCCAGGTAGCCGGCACGCCCAGCACGGCGCAGCGCGCTCCCGCCGCGGACAGCGTTTCCCACACGGCGGGCGCCCTGCGGTTGGCCCCGGTCACAAAATGCAGCCGGCGCGTCCCCGGCGGGATGACTGTAAAATCAATAATGCCGTGCCGGCCCGGGGTAACGCCTGTCACGCAGGTCGTCCAGGCCGGAAAGGTGACAGGAGGGGTAACCCCACCCAGCGGTCCGCAATACCCTCCCCCGGCGGTCAACCGCTGCAGATTGGGAAGGAGTCCATCCGCCATCCACGCCGCGGCCAGGTCAGGGTCCGCTCCGTCCCATCCCAGAATTCGGATTTTTTTTCCCATGTATTAATACTCCGCCCGTATTTTACCCCCGGGGAGGGACGGATCCGGTGTTTAATGCTGTTTGGCACGCCAGCAGGAAGATTGCGCGGTGAATCGGGGTTTGAATTTATCACAATTATAAGTTCAGAATAATGGCGTAGCTGGAGGGACGGCTTATGCGCGCGTGGCGGTTTCACGAAACAGGCGATATCAAAAATCTGGTGCTCGACACGGTTCCGGACCCCCAACCTGGCCCGGACGAGTCGCTGATCCGGGTCGTTGCGGCTGCCCTGAACCCCGCGGACCGGTACCTGGTTCAGGGGCAGTATCCCCGCGCGGGCAGGCCGCCGTTTACGCCGGGCAGGGATGGCGCGGGGATCGTGGTAAAGCCGGGGAGTTCCGGCCGCTTCCGGGAAGGGGATCAGGTATGTGTGCTGGGGGGACTCACGGGTATTTCCATGCCGGGCCTGCTGGCGGAATACTGCGCCGTGCCGGATGCCTGGCTGGCGCCGGTGCCGGATGGATGGACTCTGGAAGAGGCCGCGGCGGGACCGCTGACCTTTCTTACCGCATGGCGGGCGTTGCGGGTACGGGGCGGCCTGGAACCCGGGGAGACAGTGCTGATAACGGGCGCCTCGGGCGGCGTAGGTTCGGCGGCGGTGATGCTGGCCTCAGGGCTGGGCGCGCGGGTCATCGCGCTTTCCCGGGATGCGGCCAAAAGGGAAGCACTGGGTGCCCTGGGAGCCGATGCCGTGTTGGACGCGACCGCCGCGGACCTGGAAAAACAGGTTAAAGCTGCCGCGCCGGAGGGCGTGCGTCTGGTGGTGGAGAACCTGGGCGGAGACTGGCTGGACCGCTGCCTGCGGATGGCGGCTCCCCACGGGCGTGTTATGGTGGTGGGACTGTTGGCGGGCCTGACCGCGGAAGTGACCATCGGACTGCTGATCCACAAAAACCTGCGGGTGGAAGGGCTCAGCGTGAGCGCGTACACGCCGGAAGAAGCGCAAGAGGCCTGGACCGAAATCACGGGACTCCTGGACAAAACAGGAAGAAAACCGCTGATTGACCGTGTTTTTGATTTTGAATCCGTACAGGCCGCGTTCGGCCGCCTGGCTGAAGGTCCTCTGGGGAAAGTGGTGGTTCGCGTGGGCGCATGAACCTGCGCGGATTGAATAAATCCCAAGATCTTGCGTTTTTATTATTGACATCCTAAAAAAAGCACAATCCGTAGCAAAAAAAGTTTGAGAAAAGACTTGACTTTGGCGTGAAAACGTGGTAAACTGTCCTGCAAACAGCGGAGCATTTTTGAGGTGCACTGGTTGACTGTCTGTTCAACAGTGCGGGAAAGTTTAAGTTTTTTGCGGCGCCTGGATCGTGTGTTGCGCCCGGGCGCGCGTGTGAATCAGGCATTGCCATCTCCAGACCGCACAACCTGGAGCAGAAAGGAGGGATGCGCGTTAAAGGCCGTAGGGGCCATAACTCCGTGCGGAACGGGCTCAGATGTGGCGATATATCGAGGGTGCCGGACCGGGTCCGGTATCCGTGTCATGCGAGTCGCGTGACAGAAGTTGGTCAATGCAAACAACATAGGAGAATACGTACATGCGTACGATGAAAATGATCGTTTTGGCAGCGCTCGTCCTGACGCTGGGCGGCATTGCGACCGCTGAACTGCAGAATGTGGAAGTGGGTGGCAAACTGCACATCCGCGGCAACTACTGGTCCCTGGATGACGGCCAGGATCAGGAGATCTCCTTCTACGAACAGCGCACGCAGCTGAACGTGAAAGCGGATTTCACGGACAACGTGACGGCGTTCGTGGAGCTGGACAGCTATGACATTTGGGGCGAAGATTTTCGTTCCAATTACTTCACCGGCGCCGATGGCCGCCAGGCCAGCACGGATGACGTCGAATTCTACCAGGCCTACATCGAAGCCCGCGAAATGTGGGGAACGCCCCTCATGATGCGGGTCGGCCGTCAGGAACTGGTATTCGGCAGTGAATTCCTGCTGGGCAACAATGACACGGAAGCCCTGTTCCGTGGCCTGTCCTTTGACGCCATCCGTCTGGCGTATGTGACCGACACCTTCCGCGTTGACGCGTTCACCGCGAAACTGGCCGACACCATCATCAGCGATTTCGCTTCCGATGACATCGATCTGTATGGCATTTACGGGTCCTACATGGGCATCGAAGATGTCGTGATCGACGCTTACTGGCTGTATGTCCGCGATGACGAAGTCCTGCTGGGCGACAACGTTGACATCCACACCGTCGGCCTGCGCGGCGCTGGCAAAATGGGCGGCTTCGATTTCGACGTTGAAGTCGCTTACCAGTTTGGCGAAGTTGACGGACAGCCCTCCGCCTGCCCGTTTGGCTTCGGCGAAGCGGATGTCGATTACCAGGCCTGGGCCGTGAGTGCTGACCTTGGCTACACCTTCGACGTCGCCTGGCAGCCCCGCGTGTCCGCCCTGTTCGCCTGGTACGATGGTGGCGATCCGGATGAAAGCTGCTGGTCCAATGACCGCGAACTGCCCTTCAACCGGCTGTTCAGCGACAAAGAATACAGCTACTTCCTGGACAACGTGGGCGCCGCCAACCTGAGCAACATCTTCGTGTATGGCCTTGCGGTCGAAGCGATGCCGACGGAAGCCGTTTCCCTGAAACTGGCCGGCAAGTACTTCGATGCGGATGAAGACTATGGCACGGACGGCGATCTGGGCTGGGAACTGAGCCTGGTCGGCAAGTACAACTACACCGAAGACCTGGCGTTCCGCGCCGGTTATGCCCACTTCTTCGCCACGGCTGATGACAACGATGTGCAGGTGGTTGACAACAACGGCCTGACCAACATCGGCATCGCTGATGACGATGATTACGACTATGTCTTCGCCGAAATGATGATCTCCTTCTGAGGTCATTTCTGAAGGCGCTTCGCTCCCCGGTCGGCTTCCCCGGCCGGGGAGTTCTTTTTTTCTTTTGCGAGAAAAATCATCTGCCGGGGGGATAGGGGTGGAATCTGCCCGCAGAGCCGGGAGATTTAAAAAACTACCGGTGGGTAGGATAAGCGCATCAATAAGACGGTATGGTATCGGGCTTCCAATAATCGTTAAGCCGTGACCATGGCAAAACTTTTTCTTAAACAATTCAAAAAATTGAACTTAGAAAAAATTTTACAAGCGCGGCAAGAGCAGGCCGGCCATACGATTTTTTTGGCACATGGATTGCCCTCCTTGAATCAGATTTGCGTCAGCCCAGTGCGGTGCCGGGGATCCGGGCCGTGATCCCGGGTCTCCGGACCGCAAGAGGAGACTGCCGGATCAGCAACAGTTTCAGGATCGGGTCAGACTGCCGCAGGAAAGGAGGGATGTCAGCAACGCAGCGGGACCTGATTTCTGATTTGCGCGTATACACGAGTCGAACTCAACAAACACTGACAAGGAGAATATCTATGAACCGACGCTATATCTTGCCTTTGGCAGCCGTACTGTTTTTGGCGGGTCCACTTTACGCCGAACTGCAGAATGTGGAAGTTGGCGGAAGCCTGCGGATTCGGGGGAACTATTACAACCTGGACAGCCTGGGGGATCTTTCCTACATTGAACAGCGCACCCGGCTGAGTGTAAAGGCGGATTTCACCGATGAAGTGACGGCTTTCGTGGAGCTGGACAGCTTTGATCTCTGGGGTGAGGATTTCCGGTCGGACTATCTCCGTGGAATTGACGGCCGCGCGAACAGTTCCGATGATGTTGAGATATACCAGGCGTATATCGAAGCCCGAAATATGTGGGGTACGCCGATTCAGCTTAGAGTCGGTCGCCAGGAACTTGCGTTTGGAAGCCAGTGGCTGGTCGGAGTGAACGACGCCGCGTCGTTTTACCAGGGGCTCTCTTTCGACGCAATCCGCCTGTCCTGGGTCGATGAGGCATTCAGGGTGGACGGCTTTGCGGCAAAACTGGGAGAAACCGTGACCAGTGATTTTGGGTCGGACGACCTGGATTTCTACGGGGTGTACGCCTCCGTTACCGCCATCGAGGACCATACGTTTGACGCCTACTGGTTCTATGTCCGGGACGATAATTTCCTGACCGCCTTCGATGTGGACCTGCACACGGTTGGCATCCGCGCTGCCGGCGTATTCGGCGCTTTCGATTATGAGGTGGAAGGCGCCTATCAGTTCGGGGACGTGGATGGGCTGCCTTCCGCGTGTCCGGCCGGATTCGGCGAGGCTGACGTGAAGTACGACAGTTTCGGGGTATTTGCCCAGGCCGGCTATACCTTCGACATTACCTGGAAACCCAGGCTGTTCGCGCGGTTTTCGTGGCTGGATGGCGGAGATCCGGACAACAGCCCGTGGTCCAATGACCGGACCCTTCCGTTCAACCGCCTTTTCTCCAACTACGAGTACACGGAATTCTTCGCCAACACGGACGAGAGCAACTTCTTCTATTACGGCCTTGGCCTGGACCTCACCCCCACCGAAGCCGTAACGCTGCAGCTGGTTGGCGGTTACTTTGTAGCGGATGAACGGGCGCTGGTCTCCAGCGGGCTCTTCGGCAGCCGCCGGGCGGACAGAAACATCGGCCTGGAACTGGGGCTCTATGGCAGCTACGCCTACAGCGAGGACCTGACCTTTAACGCCGGGTACGTGCATTTCTTCGGCAACGACGGCCTGGCGGATAACCGGTTTATCGGTAACGGGCTGCTGGCCTGGAACGGATCCGGAGATGATGATTACGACTACCTCTTCATAGAGACTCAGATCAGCTTCTGACCTTCCGTGTGGAACTCACCTGCTCCATCCTCCTGCTCGCGCCGCCGGCGGGGAACGTCCCCGCCGGCGGTCCTGGTTCTGTGCTGTGGTAAGACGCGCAGGACTCAGGCGGGAATGTTAGGGTCATCGATGCGGATGGTTGCGGATGCCTGTTCTTTCGACCGTTGCCGCTGTTCCAGACGGTGCAGCCATAATACCGCCGCGGCAGTAAACGCGGCAGCCGCGAACGGCACCGCCGGTTTCAGGCGGCCGGGAAGCACGCCGGCCAGGATGGCCAGCAGCCCCATGAAGAACGAAAAAAGATACATGGTCAGCACGGCGCGCCGCTGATTCAGGCCCAGGGCCAGCAGCCGGTGATGCAGGTGTTCCCGGTCCGGATGGAAAAACTGCCCTTCACGCGCCCTGCGCAGGCGTCTCAGAAAACTGAGCAGGGTATCCGCGATAGGAAGCGCAATCGTAATTACGGGCACCAGCAGCGCGACAACCGCGGCGCCTTTCTGCTGTTCCACAAGCGTGGCGCCCCCGAGCATGAAGCCCAGAAACAGCGCGCCGGCATCTCCCATGAAAATCGACGCGGGATGAAAGTTATACACCAGAAAACCCAGGCAGGAACCCAGCAGCGTGGCCATGACGAGGCAGGTGGCCGGCTGCTGGTTGATGATGCCGACGACCAGGAGCATGGCGGACGCTATGGCGACCAGGCCGGCGGCCAGGCCGTCCAGGCCGTCGGTGAAATTAATCGCGTTCATGACCCCGGCCACCCAGAGCGCGGCGATTGCGGGCGCGAATGGCCCAAGGTCGACAATCGCATGGAGGGGTTTCGCGAGCCCCTGTTCCCCAACGGCCCAGTAATACAGCAGACCGCCTACTGCCAGTTCAACCAGCAATTTCACTATTCCTGACAGATCGAAAATATCGTCGGCCAATCCGAGCAATATGATGACCGTGCCCAGCGCGGCGAGGGGGTAATGCACGGGGGCGATGAGTTCGGGCCGCCGCCAGATGGATTCCACCAGCACGGCCAGATAGGCCGTTAAAAAAGCCATGCCACCCAGGTAGGGAACAGATCTGGCGTGGATTTTTCGGGGCAGGACGGGATGGTCCAGAATGCCGTACCGTCGGGCTACGGCGCGAAACAGCGGTGTCGTGGCCACGGCGACCAGAAACGCCACCGCGGTGGTCAGCAGATACTCCAGCGGACCGGGGAAAATCATGGGCTGTGCTCCGGGTATACCATGCAGGATACGGGATGGCCGGGCGTGCCGCGCCAGGTATGGGGAGACCAGGCGGCCATGGCCGTGCCTGCGGGGGCTCCCCGGGCGCCGATCGCGCAGAACGCGTGCCGAAGCCCGAAAGAAACCAGGTGGCCATTTTCCCAGGCTTCAACGGGTATGCCGAACTCCGCCAGGCACTGCTCGGCGGAATCGCTGAAATTGAGCCGGCTGTCCTGGGTGACCGCGAAAATCCCGATGGTTCCGGTGGGCGCGGACTTGAGAATACGACTGAATTCCCGGGCGGTTTCTTCGCCGTTCCAGAAATCGAAACAGTAGAAAGTTGGCGTGGGCTGGTCCAGGCCGGGCGTCAGCAGGGCTACGTGCATGCCCCGCCTGGTGTCCGTGTAGACCGTGCTGCCCAGCGCAATCAGGACGCCCGCGCGGGCATCCGCGCCTGGGCTCCAGACCGCGAGGAGCCTATCCGTTCGGAATCCGGTGGCGCCGATCATGCCGTCACAGGAGACCCGCCCGCCGGTTAACCAGGCCAGGGCCGCCAGGTCGCGGAGAGAAAACGAAAAATTCTCCGGCAGGCCAAGCGCGAGCTGCCAGCACCGGGCAAGTCCGGCCGTGGTTTCATTAGCCTCGGGTGCTCCCGCGCAGCAGGGCCAGGCGCCGCATGCTTTCCGGCTGAGCTCCAGCAGCTGATCCGCACCGCCCCGGTTCATCCTCCAGGAGAGCCATCCGGCGCGCAGGGATGCCTGGATCTTTGCCGGTCCGCGAATCAGTCCGGCATAGGCATTCCACGGATCGGGCGCGGGCGGATGAAATCTGGAGAGCCCCTCTTCCAGCATGCGCAGTGCTTCTTCCCGTTTGCCGGACTGCAGCAACACCTTGGCCTGCTCGGGGAAACGTTCCGGGTCAGCCGCCAGCCGCCGGTACTCCGCGGGCCACCAGAGCAGGTTAAACAGGAGAAACAGCAGTCCCGTGATCGCCCACGTGATAATCAATTGGCGCGGGGCGCTGTAACTCCGGTTCTGTTGCGCGCGAGAAGAACTCAGAGGATTTTCCTTTTTGATAGGTTATATGGCTCCCTCGGGAGGCTTGCCGGATAGTATGCCACGTTGTCCTGTCTCGGGATAAAAAAGGCTTCAGGGCGTACGCGTGCCCGATGCGGTATGCAGCAGTTCGGCCAGCTGGCGCAGAGCCTTGGCGGGGGCGGGCCTATCCTCATTTTCCAGGCCGGCGGCGGCAGCCAGCAGCTGGTCTCGCCAGTAGGCCGGCGCGTTCAGGGGAGAGTTGGCCAGGGCATTCAGGATTGCCGATGCTTTTGGGCTGGCATGGCCTCCTGCTGTGCTGCTGTCCCCGTTGCCGGACGCGTGCGGGATGCTATTGAGGTAATCCAGGCACGCGAGAAAGAAAGGCAGCATATCCGTGCGGATGACCCTGCGGGGCAGGCGATCTGGATCAACCGTAATCTCTGCCGGGGAAAGCTCGGACAGCCATCCTAGGGCCTGGCACTGCGGCGGACTGATCAGCAGGGCCGTGAACCACGCGTCAACCGCGGTCTGCGTGCGGCGCCGTTCAAATTCCAGATCACCATGGCAATACCAGAGGTCTGCGCTCCATGGAAACCGCTTTAGCCAGGCAGTTAATTTTTTAGCCACTTCATCGGTGTTACCCAGATGTTTGGCCGCCTGGATATGACGAACCCAAAAACTGGGGGCTTCCGGAAACATGGTCAGGGCTGACCGGGATATCTCCCAGAGAGATTCCCACTGCTGGTCCGTACGCAGCCTTTCCAGAAAGCCGACATACGCGACGGCGTATTGCGGGCACTGCGCCAGGAGCTCCCGGCCGGAAGCGACATGGTCGCGGGGAGGAAAGCTCGACAGGGCATCCAGCTCAAATGCAGCCCTGCATGGACACCTCTTTACCTTTTCACGATAGGATTCAAGTGCGCTTAGGCGCTTCAGCGGGTCATTCGGCTGACGGGCGTACTGTTCGTACTGGTCGATCTGCCGCTGGAGGTATTGCCGGTTTTCCGCGGTCTGGACAACGCCCTGCAGGCCCCGAAGAAACGTCAGCATGAGAGACGGTTCATTGTGGAGCAGAAGGGCCATATCATCTTCGGATACCGCCGATTCAGGCTCGGCCCGTTTCTGGCGGACAGTTTCCGGCAGGGCCGATTCAAGCGCGGGCAGGATCGCCCGGGCAGCCTCCCAGTGTCCCCGGAAGCTGAAATGGCAGCTGTCCGGAATAAACTGGCCGCCCGTGATGCCATCTTCCGAACGTTCAGCAAGCGATTTCTCCACATCCGCCAACAAAACGCCGCCGGATCTCTCCCGGCGGGCGACTTCACGGACGGTTTCGTTAAGGAAGGACCGCGTGGCGGACCAGCGCGCCGAGTCGCGGTCTCGCGCCGCCTGAAAAGCCTGCCGCGCTTCGTCTTTCCGGTTCAGCCGGAGGAGGCATTGGGCTGTACGCCACCACAGGCCGGCGTGGGTATCGTCGATCGCGCGCGCCTGGTCATAGCGCTGCAGGGCATCCTCCCACCTGCCCTGTTCGGCCAGGGATATCCCCTCCTCGAACAGGCGGTCCCATCGTTCAGTCTCCTCCGGGGAAAGCGAAACGAGGTGGGCCGGATCTTCAGGGGCCCAGTCCCGCAGGTTGACGGCGAGGGTGCACAGGACCGTTCGCGCGCCGCTTCTGGATGCCGATCGGCAGATGGCCGTGAGGTTTTCCCGGTAGTTCTGGACTATCCGGTCTATTTCAGGCGTTCCGGGCAGGCGGCGCAGCGCCAGGTAGGCGTATGGGAACCCGCTCTGGGAACCGTACGGGTTGCCCGGTCGCGTCGTGTAGGCTTCCCGTAACTGCGTGAGTCGCAGTCCCCGCAGAGCGATCAGCCTTTGCGCCATGCCTGCGGAGGGGACAGCGCCGGAACGCATGGCCGTAGTTATTCCGAAGGGGCCGTTCAACTCATTGTTTCCGGTATAGACCAGAAACACATCCGGCTTAAATTTTTCGCACGCTTTGGCCATCGTCCGCATGATGTGGGAGTTCACGCCCGCGTCCGCGCAGTTATACACTTCGAACTGGACGCCGGGATAGCGTTCAGCCAGCATCAGCCAGAGGATGCTGGAAAAGCCTGTGCCCACCGTGGGCCAGTCCGCGGCCGCTGAACTGCCAAAAACAAAAATCCGGCAGGTGTCGGGCGCTTTCCGGTCTGGAACCGCGAAAAAGAAATTATCCCGGGGCTGAGTGCCTGAAAACTGCCGGTAGAAGTTGAAGTTGCGGACGTGCCATACCTTCCCCTGGGCCTCCCGGCGGATAAAGGGTGACCGGTCTTCTCCCCAGCCGGAATACCGCAACGCCATTTCAACGGTGCACAGCAGGGCGACCGAAATCCCCGCCGCGATGCCGAAAACCATTCCGGCGCGAAGCAGCTTTTTAAACAGGCCTGTTATCATCCCCGATTTTATGATTTCTGTCTCGAAGCGGCGGTTGAAAGGGCCCTTCCCTCAAACCGGTGCGCCGAAAATGTACGCATACAACCACGGACCGCTTTCCTGTAATGTATCACCCGATCGCCCGGGATAACGCCTTCGCATGCGCGGAAAAGGCGGCTTGTGTTACCCTATAGGGGCTTGCCGTGATCTCCAACTTCCATTGATGGGGAGTTCCTGTATGAGTTACGCCATGAATCCCAGTATATATGATTTTGACGCCATAGAGCGGAAATGGCAGGAGTACTGGCTGCGGAACAAAACGTTCAAAGCGGAAATTGACCCCGCCAAACCGAAGTACTATGTCCTGGATATGTTCCCCTACCCGAGCGGCGCGGGGCTTCACGTGGGGCACCCGGAAGGGTACACGGCTACCGATATCGTCGCGCGCTACAAGCGCATGCGGGGGTTCAATGTCCTGCATCCCATGGGGTGGGACGCGTTCGGTCTGCCCGCGGAACGCCACGCCGTACGTACCGGCGAGCATCCCGCGATCATCACACGCAAGAACTGTGACACCTTCCGCCGGCAGATTCAGCGGCTGGGGCTTTCTTACGACTGGGATCGGGAAATCGACACCACGGACCCGAACTACTACAAATGGACCCAGTGGATTTTTACGGTGCTGTTCGAGCGGGGGCTGGCCTACGAAGTTGAGGCGCCCGTCAACTGGTGTCCCGCGCTGGGCACGGTGCTGGCGAATGAGGAAGTCAAGGACGGACGCTACGTGGAGACCGGCGATCCGGTCGAACGGCGGCTCATGCGCCAGTGGATGCTGCGGATTACGGCATACGCGGAACGCCTGCTGGAAGACCTCGAAGGCCTGGACTGGCCCGAAGGGATCAAGGCCATGCAGCGGGAGTGGATCAGCCGAAGCGAAGGGGCTGACGTCGAGTTTACCGTTGCCGAGACGGGCGACCGGTTCACGGTGTTTACCACCCGGCCGGATACCTTGTTTGGCGCCACTTATTGTGTCCTGGCGCCCGAGCATCCGCTGACGCTCCGGATTGCCACGGAAGGCCAGCGGGCCGCGGTGGAGGAATATGTCGCGCAGGCTTCCCGCAAAAGCGCCCAGGAACGCATGCAGGACGAACGCAAAAAAACCGGAGTGTTCACGGGAGCCCATGCCGTCAACCCTGTGAATGGCGCCAGGATTCCCATCTGGACGGCGGATTACGTGCTGGCGGATTACGGCTATGGCGCGATCATGGCGGTTCCGGCGCACGATACCCGGGACTACGAATTCGCGAAGACCTTCAACCTGCCGATTATTGAAGTCATCTCCGGCGGGGACATCACGAAAGAAGCCTTCACCGGAGACGGCATACTGGTGAATTCGCCGCTCATAAACGGCCTGCGCGTGCCCGAGGCCAAGAAAAAGATCACGGCCTGGCTGGAGGAGCAGGGCCTGGGGCGCCGCGCCGTGAATTATAAGCTTCGCGACTGGCTCTTTTCCCGCCAGCGTTACTGGGGGGAACCCTTCCCGCTGATCCGCCTGGAAGATGGAACCGTCAAGACGGTCCCGCTTAAAGACCTGCCGGTGCTGCTCCCGGAACTGGAAGACTACCGTCCCACGCCGGACGGTCAGCCCCCCTTGGCGCGGGCCGTGGACTGGGTAAATACCACAGATCCCGAGACGGGACGGCCGGCCAGGCGGGAGACCAACACCATGCCACAGTGGGCCGGTTCCTGCTGGTATTACCTGCGTTTCACCGATCCCCGGAACGACCGGGAGGCCTGGTCCCGGGAAGCCGAATCCTACTGGATGCCCGTGGACCTGTATATCGGCGGCGCGGAACACGCCGTGCTCCATCTGCTGTACGCCCGGTTCTGGCACAAGGTGCTGTATGACGCCGGGCTGGTGTCCACGCCCGAGCCCTTCACGAAACTGTTTAACCAGGGCATGATTCTCGCCTACTCCTACCGGGACAGCCTGGGCAAGTACCACTATCCCCATGAGGTGGAACGGCGCGGTGAACAGTGGGTGCTGCGGGACACGGGCGAACCGGTTCAGACGCAGATCGAGAAGATGAGCAAATCCCGGTACAACGTGGTCAACCCGGATGATGTGGTGGCCACCTATGGCGCCGATTTCATGCGGCTGTACGAAATGTTCATGGGGCCGCTGGACCGGGATAAACCCTGGACCGATGAAGGCATACAGGGCGTCCACCGGTTTCTGAAGCGCGTCTGGTCCCTGTTCATCGCGGAAAATGGCTCACTGGCCCCGCGCGTTACCGCGGCCGATCCGGATCCGGCGGTGGCGCGCGAAATCCACCGGGTGGTTAAATCCGTTACGCAGGACATTGAAAACCTGTCTTTTAACACCGCCATCGCGCGGATGATGGAATTCGTGAACCTCGCCCTGAAAACGGAAGCGGTCGGCCGGGACGCGGCGGAAAAGTTTGTGCTGGTGCTTTCGCCCTTCGCGCCGCATCTGGCGGAAGAACTCTGGGAGCGGCTTGGGCACGCCGGCACGCTGGCCTATGAGCCCTGGCCCGCGTGGGACGAGTCCCTGCTGGAAGAAGACACCGTGGAAATTCCGGTCCAGGTGCAGGGAAAACTGCGGGGCAAGGTGGTCGTGCCGAAGGATGCGTCTCCGGAGGCGATTATCGCCGCGGCAAAAGCCGACCCGAAGATTCAGCCGCACCTGGAAAACCGCCAGGTGCTTAAAGAAATCTATGTGCCGGGGAAGATGGTTAACTTCGTGGTGAAGTGAGTCCGGTTTTCACGCATGGACGATTTCAACAGTTACATAAGGAGCCGCCCGCTTTGTCTTGACGGCGCGATGGGCACCATGGTCCAGGCCCTGGGGCTCGGCGACGAATATTACGGCGGGGCCGACTACCGCATGCTGGGAGACCTGCTCTGCCTGTCGCTCCCCGAGGAGATTACCCGCATCCATGGCGCGTACCTTGAGGCGGGCGCGCATGCCGTGGAGACGAACAGCTTCGGGGCGTCGGCGTTCCGGCTGTCGGAGTATGACTTTACCGGCCTGGATTTGCGCGCCTGGTCCCCGGATCCGGAAGGGATCGATCCCCGCCGGCTTAGCCATGGCGCGCTGGCCAGGCTGCTGAGCCGCCGCGCCGCCCGGCTGGCCCGGGAAGCCGTTCGCCGCTACCGGGAAAGCGGAAAATGGGACGGCCAGCCGCTGTTCGTTGTGGGATCGATCGGGCCGTCCAACCGGGTGGTCTCGAGTACCCGGGCCGACCTGCGGCGCGCCACCTTCGACGAAGTGGCGGAAAACTTCCGGGAGCAGTGCCTGGGGTTGCTGGAAGGCGGCGCGGATGTCCTCCTGTTCGAAACCCAGCAGGACGTGCTGGAACTTAAGGCGGCGGTGTTCGGCGCGAAACGCGCCATGGCCGACCTGAACCGGCAGGTGCCCATCATGGCCCAGGTCACGGTAGACCAGTTCAGCCGCATGCAGATTTTCAACACCCACGCCCATGCCGCGCTGGTGACCATGCAGGATATCGGCATTGACGTGTTCGGCATCAACTGCTCGATCGGCCCGGACCTGATGGCCAGGACTGTGGAGATCCTGAGCCGGTATTCCCGCCTGCCCATATCGGTGATTCCCAACGCGGGCCTGCCCGTATCCGAAGGGGGTCGGACGGTTTACCGCTTTGATCCGGAGAAATTCGCCGGGCACCTGCGTGAATTCGTTTCGGAGTACGGGGTGAACATTGTCGGCGGGTGCTGCGGAACGACGCCGGACCATATCCGCGCTACCGTGGAGGCGATCCGGGACGTCCGTCCCCGGGAACGCGCGCCGGATCCCGGGCTGTTCGTGTCGGGACCACAGGAAGCCGTACGGCTGGATGGTTCCGCCGCGCTGATTCGATTCGGGGAACGGCTGAATGTGCGGGGATCGAAAAAAGTCCGCGAGGCCGTGGAACGCGAAGGGGATATCGACCATGATGTCCTGGAGGAGGTGGTCCGGGAGCAGGTGGAGGGGCTGGGCTGCGAAGTAATCGACGTCTGCATGGACTCCAACGTGGTGGACACGGTGGCGGCCCTGCGTGAGGTGGTGCGCGCGCAGACCACCGATTTCAAAGGCGCCATGTGCCTGGACTCGTTTCAGGTTGACGCCCTGGCGGAAGCCGTGAAGGTGTATCCCGGCAGGCCGATCATCAACTCCATATCCATGGAAGAGATTGCGCCGGGGGTTCCCAAGCTCGACGCGGTTATCGAAGCCACCGGTGGGCACGCGCCGCTTTACGTGGCGCTGTGTACGGGGCCGGGCGGTCCGGCGGCAACCGCGCGGGAGAAGCTGGAAGTCGCGTCCGCGATCATTGAACGGGCCCGGAACCGTTACGGCATTTCCCCGGACCGGCTGTTTGTGGATGTAAACGTCTTTCCCATCGGTTCCGAGTCCGACGAGTCCATGAACTTCGCGGTGGAGACCCTGGAGGGCATCCGCCTGGTCAAGGAAAAGTATCCGGACACGCGCACCATCCTGGGTGTGGGCAACCTGACCAACGGGCTGGCTTCCAAGCCCTACATGCGCACCGTGCTGACCTCGGTATTTCTCGATGAAGCCCGGAAACGGGGGCTGGACGCGGCCATCCTGAACCCGAACCATTACCTGTTCCCCCAGGACCTTGACCCGGAACATTACCGGCTCGCGCTCCGGGTGATTTTTCAGCGGGATATGGATGCCTTCGCGGCGCTCGAGGAAATTGCGTTGGCCCGGAAAGGCGACGCCAAACCCCAGGACGCGCTTGACCTGGACGCGCTTCCTCCGGAGGAGGCCTGTGTCGAACTCATTGTGCGCGCCCGCAAACAGCGCTGCGACGGACGACTCACGTTCCGGGGCCGGGAGTATGTCTATGCGGACCGGATCGTGGAATACGTGGCGCGCGCGCTGGACGCTTTCGAACCCCTGGACTTCATCAACCGGTACCTGATGCGCGCCATGCAGGAACTGGGGGACGGCTTCGGCCGGGGTGAAGTTTCCCTGCCGCACCTGCTCAAATCGGCCGACATCATGCGGCAGGCCATGGGCTTTCTGGAGCAGGTTATGCGCGACGAGGCGGGCATCGACCTCCATGGCGCGGTGAAGTACAAAGGCACCGTGGTGCTGGGAACGGTATTCCAGGATGTGCATTCCATCGGGAAAGACTTGGCCAAAACCCTGCTCGAAAACTACGGATACCGGGTAATCGACCTGGGGACCATGGTGCCCCTGCAGCAGTACATTGACACGGCCCGGGAATATCAGGCGGACGCGATCGGCATGTCCGCCCTGCTGGTGCAGACCTCCAACCACATGATCACCGTGGCCCGCATGGCCCGGGAACAGGGTTTGAACATTCCGCTGCTGATCGGAGGTGCCCCCGTGAATGAACGGCACGCCGCTACCGTGGCCATGATGGGCGAAACGGACGAGTCCCGCATGCGGGGGGACGTTTTCTATTGCCGGACAGCCATGGACGGCGTGAATGTCATGAACCGGCTGATGGACATGACCCCGGAAGAGCGGGAGGCGGAATACGCCCGCAACCGGGAAAAACTGTTGCGCAAGGCCGCGGTCGCCCGCCAGAAACAGGAACGGGAAGAACGCCTGCTGGCCGCGCTGCCCCGGCGGAAAGTCTCATGGGAAGGCGTTTGGATTCCCCCGGAACCGCGGTTCCGGATGCGGCGCGTAACGGTGGGGCTGCGGGAATTCGCGCCACGGATCGACCGGAAAACGCTCTTCTCCCTGAACTGGATCTTTGGCGGCAGTTCCGCGCGGGAACGGACCGGGCACACCGATGAATCGCTGGAACGGCTGCTGCACGAATGGCTGGACCGGGCGGACAGGGAAGGCTGGCTGCGTCCGGCGGGCGTTTTCGGGATATTCCCCTGTGTCTCGGAAGGGGAATGGGTCGTGCTGTTCGATCCGGAAGCGCCGGACCGGGAGATCGCACGGGTGCATTTCAACACGGTGCTGGGCGCCGGGGATGAGGACATTGTTTCAGGCGCCCAGTATTTCCCTCCCAGGGACAGCGGGCGGGTCGGTGCCGCGGGCGTCCAGATTACCACGGGGGGCGCGGGGGTGGACGTAATAATCGAACGGATGAAACAGGAGGGGGACAGTGAATCCGCCCTGTATCTCCAGGGGCTGTCGGACCGGCTGGCGGAGGATATGGCCGATTTTGTGAACGGCATGCAGCTGGATCTGCTGGGGCTTCCTCCCGGAACCGGCCTGAGGTGGTCCCCCGGTTATCCGGGCATGACCGACATATCCATGAACCGGGTTCTGTTCGACCTGCTGGATGCGGGCAATACCCTGGGGATCGGCCTGACCGACGCGAATGAATTTATCCCCACCGGAACCACAGGCGCGGTGGTCAGTTACCACCCCGCGGCCCGTTACAGTTAACCCTCCTTCACGCGGCTTTCCCTGGCCGATCAAACTGGTTTTACAGGCATTTCTTGAAGTATTCCTGTTTCAGCATGACTAAAAAAGATACAAAATGGTATCTTTTTTAAAGTTAAAAATTTAAATTTTTCTTATAAAGCTTTTATTTTCAATATATTAATCTTATTGTTTTGTATTATAAATTTTTATTGATTATTGGGTGTTCTTCCAAATACCATACCAAATGGAATGAAAAAATTTAAAAACGGCCGTTTGGTCCCCATAAAGGCGGTCCATCGGTCAGGCTGGAACTGGCAAAATGAATCAGGAAAAACATATTCCTACTTATCGGCGGGGATCCGATCTGTACGAACCCGCCACGGAACACGACGCCTGCGGGATCGGATTCCTGTGCAACATTGACGGAACCCCATCCCACCAGATCGTTCGGGACGGTTTCCGGATCCTGGTGAACCTGACCCACCGCGGCGCCTGCGGATGTGACCCGGAGACCGGCGACGGGTGCGGCATGCTGATGCAGCTGCCCCACCCCCTCTTCGCCCGGGTCGCGGCAGACGCGGGGTTTGATCTGCCAGGTCCGGGGCGATACGGCGTCGGCATGCTGTTTCTGCCCCGGGAAAAGGCGGCCCGCGACTTCGCCATGGAAACCATTGAGCGGGTTATCCGGGAAGAAGGGCTGCGGCTGCTGGGCTGGCGGGAGGTCCCACGGGACCGGGAGGCCATCGGCTGGCTGGCCCGCCGCAATGAGCCGGATATCCGCCAGGTGTTCGTGGCCGCGCCGGACGGCATGGATCCCGACCGGTTTGAAACCCGGCTTTTCATAACCCGAAAACGTTCCTCCCTTGCCATCCGCAACAGCGGCGTGCCCGGCACCGAGACATACTATGCCCCCAGCTTTTCCAGTCGCACCATCGTGTACAAGGGGCTGATGCTGCCCGAGGCGATGGACCGCTACTATGAAGACCTCCGGGATGACGATTTCGTCAGCGCCATTGCCCTGGTGCACCAGCGCTACAGCACCAATACCATGCCGTCCTGGCCGCTCGCCCAGCCTTTCCGGTTCCTGGCGCACAACGGCGAGATCAATACCCTCCGGGGCAACATCAACATGTTCGCCTCCCGGGAGCACCAGCTCGCTTCGCCCCACCTGGGCGATGACGTGTCGAAGCTGCTCCCCGTGCTGACCCCTGATTTCAGCGATTCCGCCATTTTCGACAATGCCTTCGAATTGCTGGTCCGGGGCGGCTATCCCATCCAGCTGGCCATGGCAATGATGATTCCTGAGCCCTGGAGCGGCCATGAATCGATGCCCCAGGAGAAGAAGGATTTTTACCGGTTCATGGCCTGCAAAATGGAACCCTGGGACGGTCCCGCGTCGATGACGTTCTCGGACGGAACCCGGGTGGGGGCAGTCCTGGACCGGAACGGGCTCCGCCCTTCACGCTACTGGGTTACCCGGGACGGCCGGGTCATTATGGCGTCTGAAGCCGGCGTGCTGGATGTGCCCCAGCAGGATATCATCCGGAAAGGGCGCCTCCAGCCGGGACGCATGTTTTTCGTGGATACCGCCGAAGGGCGCATCGTCGAGGACGATGAGATCAAGGAGAGTTTCGCGAAGCGGCATCCTTATGGGGAATGGCTCTCCCGGAACCTGGTCTCCGTGCCGAAACAGCCCGACAGGGAAAGCGCTCCCGTTCCCCCGGCCGAGCCGAGCTCGTTATTGGAGCGCGAGGTCGTATTCGGCTACACGGTGGAAGACCGTGAAATTCTGATCGGGCCCATGGCGGAAACCGGCCAGGAGCCGGTGGGCTCTATGGGCAACGACGAGCCGCTGGCGGTCCTGTCCAGCCGCCCGCAGTTGCTGTACAACTACTTCAAACAGCTGTTCGCCCAGGTAACCAATCCGCCCATTGACCCGATCCGCGAAGAGATCGTGATGTCCCTGGAGACTACGATCGGGCGGGAAGGCAACCTGCTGGCGGAACACCCGGATGACTGCCGCCAGCTGCACCTCCCGGTGCCGATCCTTACGGACGCGCAGACGGCCTGGATAAAAGGGCTGGACCAGCCGGGGCTCCGGGCGCGGACCCTGTCCATGCTGTTTCCGGCGGAAGAAGGCCCCTCCGGTGTGGTTCGGGCGCTGGACCGCCTGTGCGCCGAGGCGGAAGCGGCCGTCGACGAAGGCTGTTCTATCCTGGTGCTTTCCGATCGGGGCGTTAGCCGGGACCAGGCTGCCCTGCCCGCCCTGCTGGCCACGGGAGGCGTCCACCATCATTTGGTCCGCAAGCAGAAACGGACCCTGTGCGGCATTGTGGTCGAGTCGGGCGAGCCCCGGGAGGTGATGCATTTCTGCCTGCTGCTGGGCTATGGCGCGGGCGCGGTCAACCCGTGGCTGGCCTTCGAAGTGATCGAAGACATGTTCGCGGCCGGAAAAATTGACGCCCCGGACGTGGAGAAAGCCAAAGCCCTGTTTATCAAGGCCGTGGACAAAGGCATTCTCAAAACCATGTCTAAAATCGGCATCTCCACCCTTCAGAGCTACCAGTGCGCGCAGATTTTTGAGGCCCTTGGGCTTTCCCAGGAGGTGGTGGACCGGTGTTTCGCGGGCACGGCTTCCCGCATCGCCGGCATAGATTTCGAGGACATCGGCCGGGAAACCCTGATGCGCCACGGCGCCGCGTGGCCGTGGACCCGCGCGCCCTTCCGGGATCCGGGCGGCCGGTACCGCTGGCGCCGCCGCGGGGAATTTCACCAGTGGAACCCGGTAACCATCGCCAAAATTCAGCATGCCACCCGCCTGGGCGATGAGAAAACATACGAGGAGTTTGCCCGGGAGGTGAATGACCGGAACCGCACCTTTGCCACCCTGCGGGGATTGCTGCGTTTCAGGAAGGGTAACCCGATTCCCCTGGAGGAGGTGGAACCCGCGGCGAATATCGTAAAGCGGTTCTGCACGGGAGCGATGTCCTTCGGCTCGATCAGCCGCGAAGCCCACGAAACCCTTGCCATCGCCATGAACGAAATCGGCGGGCGCAGCAATACGGGCGAAGGCGGTGAAGACCCGAAGCGGTTTGAACCGGATCCGGACGGCCGGCTGCGCCGCAGCGCCATCAAACAGGTGGCGTCGGGGCGTTTCGGCGTCACCAACGAATACCTGGTCAACGCGGACGAGCTGCAGATCAAGATGGCCCAGGGCGCCAAGCCCGGCGAAGGCGGACAGCTCCCGGGACACAAAGTGTTTGAAGAGATTGCCCGGGTCCGCTATTCCACGCCCGGCGTCGAGCTGATCTCGCCGCCGCCCCATCACGATATTTACTCCATCGAGGACCTGGCCCAGCTGATCCACGACCTGAAGAACTCCAATGTGTATGCCGCCGTGTCCGTTAAGCTCGTGTCGGAGGTGGGCGTGGGCACCATCGCCGCGGGGGTTTCCAAGGGCAAGGCGGACCTGGTGCTGATCAGCGGCCATGACGGCGGAACGGGCGCGTCGCCCCTCAGCTCCATTAAATACGCGGGGCTGCCCTGGGAGCTCGGACTGGCCGAGACCCATCAGGTGCTGGTCCGCAACGACCTGCGCGACAGGATCCGCGTGCAGGTGGACGGCCAGCTCAAAACGGGACGGGACGTGGCCGTGGCGGCTCTGCTTGGCGCGGACGAATTCGGTTTCGCCACGGCGCCCCTGATCGTCAGCGGCTGCATCATGATGCGCAAGTGCCACCTGAACACCTGTCCGGTGGGCGTGGCGACACAGGATCCTGAATTGCGCCGTAAATTCAGTGGCAAGCCGGAATATGTAATCCGTTATTTCTTCTTCGTGGCGGAGGAGCTGCGCCAGATCATGGCCGAGCTGGGCTTCCGCACGGTGGATGAAATGATCGGCCGGTCGGATATGCTCGAATTCGATCCGATGCCGGAGCACTGGAAGGCGAAGAAGGTCGATCTGTCCCGCGTGCTGGAACGGGTGGAACCCTGGGAGGGCTCCACGCGCTATTGTTCGAAGAAGCAGGACCACGGCATCGACCGGGCGCTGGACCACGTGCTGATGGAAAAAGCGCGTCCGGCGCTGGAACGCCGTGAACCCGTGCGGTTTTCCGTGCAGATCCGAAACGTGAACCGTACGGTGGGCACCATGCTGTCCAGTGAACTGACCCGCCGCCATAAACTGGGCATGTACGGCGGGCACCTGCCTGAAGATACGGTGTGGATCGACTGTGAAGGCGTGGCGGGCCAGAGTTTCGGCGCCTTCGCCATCCAGGGGGTTACCCTCTGCGTGACGGGTGAGGCCAACGACTACTGCGGTAAAGGGTTGTCCGGCGGCAAGATCATCATCAAGCCGCCATCCGATTTCCCCGGCGTTCCGGAACTGAACATCATCGTGGGCAACGTGGCGCTGTTCGGCGCGACCGGCGGCGAAGCCTATTTCCGCGGCGTAGCCGGTGAACGGTTCTGCGTGCGGAACAGCGGCGCCTGGGCCGTGGTCGAAGGCGTGGGCGACCACGGCTGCGAATACATGACCGGCGGGCGCGCGGTGATCCTCGGGCCCACGGGACGAAACTTTGCTGCGGGCATGAGCGGCGGCATTGCCTTCGTGTACGACCCCAGCGGCGTGTTTCCCGGCCGCTGCAACACGGCGATGGTGGACCTGAAACCCCTCCACGAGGAAAGTTTGCCTGAACTGAGGCGGATGCTCGAAAGGCACGCCCGCTACACCGGCAGCCCGATTGCCGCCCGCATTCTGGAACGATGGGATGAAGAACTGCGGCATTTCATCCGGGTAATGCCCAAAGATTATGCCCGGGTGATTCGGGAGCGTCGGGAGCGCGAACGCGCTGCCCTGGCGATGAAGGAGAAAGAACATGTGGCCGCCCAAATATAAAGGGTTCATGACGTTTACCCGGGAGTTGCCTCCCTACGAACCGCCCGAATCCCGGGTTAAGCATTTCCAGGAATTTACCTCGTCGCTGCCGGCCGACCGGCTCAAGGCGCAGGGCTACCGCTGCATGAATTGCGGGGTGCCTTTCTGCCACAGCGGATGTCCGCTGGGAAACCAGATTCCGGATTTTAACGATCTGGTGAAAGACGACGACTGGCGGGGCGCCCTTGAGGTGCTGCTCAGCACCAATAATTTCCCGGAATTTACCGGCCGCATCTGCCCGGCCCCCTGCGAGAGCGCGTGCGTCCTCGGGATCAATGAACCGCCGGTGACCATTGAAATGATCGAAAAGGAAATCGCCGACCGCGGTTGGGCGGAAGGCTGGATCCGCCCGGAACCGCCGCGGGTCCGCACCGGAAAGCGGGTTGCGGTCGTGGGGTCGGGACCGTCGGGGCTGGCCGCCGCGCAGCAGCTGAACCGCGCCGGGCATACGGTTGTGGTCTACGAGCGGGCTGATGAGCCCGGCGGCCTGCTGATGTACGGCATCCCCAATTTCAAACTGGACAAAAACGTTGTCCGGCGCCGCATCGCCCAGATCGAAGCGGAAGGAGTTGAGTTCCGGTGTAACGCCGAGGTGGGCGTCAACATACCGCTGAGCGAGTTGGATCAGTATGACGCGGTACTGCTGGCAATCGGATCCACCCGGCCGCGGACCATGGCGGACCTGGGCATTCCCGGAGCCGACCTGGAGGGCATATATCCGGCGATGCGTTTCCTGACCCAGGCCACCCGGAGAGTATTGGGCAAGCCCATTAATGACCGGGAAATCACGGCTGCCGGTAAACGTGTCGTGGTGATCGGCGGCGGCGACACGGGTTCCGACTGTGTCGGCACCTCGCTGCGCCAGGGCGCGGCATCCGTGCTGAATATTGAGCTGTTTCCCCGTCCGCCCCTGCAGCGGGCCCCGCGGAACCCGTGGCCCGAATGGGATTTTGTGCTGCGCACGTCCAGCAGCCACAAGGAAGCGCCGGGTGGAGACTGCCGCGAGTGGTGTATCAACACAAAGCGGTTTGAAGATGACGGGACCGGCCATGTGTGCGCCCTGCACGCGGTCCGGGTGGAGTGGAGCGAACCGGACGCGGCCGGCCGGCGCCAGATGCGGGAAATCCCCGGCTCGGAAATGCGCATTGAATGCGACCTGGTGCTGCTGGCCATGGGCTTTGTCGAGCCGGAAGCGGAACGGATCGTTCCGTCCCTGGGGCTGGAGATGGAGCGCAACCGGTTCGGCCAGGCTATCCGGGCCGTCGACGGCTACGCGACCACCCGGCCGGGCGTGTTTGTCGCGGGCGATGCCCGACGGGGACAGTCCCTGGTCGTCTGGGCGATTTCCGAAGGCCGGGAGGCCGCGCGCCAGATCGATGAATATCTGATGGGCCGGTCTGAACTCCCCGCCCGGGATATGATGGTGTACGGGGCGGTTCAGGAGTAACCGGTTCCGGCGTCAGGGCATGTCCGCGGGGAACCAGTAAAAAAAGCCGTCTTCCGCGCCGATCAGCAGTTCCGCTTGGCCGTCTCCGTTCAGGTCGCCCACGGCGGGGCAGGTGGAGTGGCCCGAGAGAACAAGGCTTGTCATGGGGCCTTCATCCCGGAATGTATAGTGGCCGTTTTCCGAATCGACGCCCCGCCACAGGTTGACGCTGACGCTGTTCATGATCAGGTCCGCCCTGCCGTCCTGGTCCCAGTCGGTGATGACGAAGGTCCGGCGGCCTGAACGGCCCGCCCATCCCCCGTTTGCCCGAAGAAGCGTGCCTTC
The DNA here is from genome assembly GCA_029776995.1 of Candidatus Hydrogenedentota bacterium. Lineage (GTDB taxonomy): Bacteria > Hydrogenedentota > Hydrogenedentia > Hydrogenedentales > CAITNO01 > JAGPFE01. The sequence continues at coordinate 1,126 of JAKOTZ010000168.1, read as the reverse complement.
ACCGTTCGGGGGATTGCGAAACATAACCGGAAGCTCCGGATAAAACACCGTTTTAAAATCCCGGACAACCGTCCGGTCCCGGACCCTGTCGCTGAACAGAAAAAGAGGCTGTCCGGCAGGGGACCGCTGGAGCAAATCATTTATGCCGTCCGCGTTAACGTCAATGCGCGTAGGCTTTCCGGATCCGTCCATAACGCCCATGGTTTCCGGATCCGTCACGTGAAAGATCCGCCTGCCGGGGGCCAGGGCGAAGTTGGATTCCGGGCCCAGCCGTTCATACCAGGCCAAGAACCCCTCGTGGTCCACCGCGATCAGGTCCGGCCGCCCGTCCTGGTTCAGGTCCCGAACGCCCAGTTTCGTCCGCCATTCAATGACCAGTTCATCCGGTCCCGGACGCCACCAGTTCCAGTGTGGGATGGGCGGCGTACCCGGCCATTTGACCCGGACCGGTTCCGCCGGGGCCAGTTCAGGGCGGTGCCGCGTGCCGATGTTACGGAACCAGACCACTTTTCCGATGATCGTGTTGCACAGGATATCCGGCAGCCCGTCGCCATTCCAGTCGGCCACTGTGGGAATGGTGTACCCCCATTTTGCCTCGGCGGGACCCTGGATGGACAGGTTGGGGCCGGCCTGGAACCGGATGATTTCTCCGCCTGCGGCCAGCCGGACGGGAGGTTCCCATCGGGGCGGATTTCCGCCGAGGTTTTCGATAAATTCCAGGAATCCGGCCGTGTTGCCGCTGATCAGGTCCATGTCGCCGTCGCCGTCCCAGTCCGCGATATCGGGAGTGGCCAGCGCGCCGCACTTGACTTTATCCGCCTGCTGCCTGAAATAGGCGGGCTGTTTCAGCCGCGGCATATGGTGTTCCGGGTCATATCCGGCATTTTCCACCAGGACAACCCGTCCGTCTTCCTTGCCCACAATCAGATCCGGGTCTCCGTCCCCGTCCCAGTCGGCCGCGACAACCTGCAGCATCTGCAGCTCCAGTCGGAGCGGCGCGCCCTCAGCCATGACCGGCCGTCCCGGGGAAAAGGACGGCTCGCCGGCGCCGCCCAGGTTTTCAAACCAGGTCAGCGTGTCCAGGAAAGAGCCGCAGACCAGGTCCATGTCTCCATCCCCGTCCCAG
>JAKOTZ010000151.1 GCA_029776995.1 Candidatus Hydrogenedentota bacterium | reverse complement strand
AACGGCGCGCCACGGAAGAAAAACTGGCCCTGCTGGAAAAGGCCCGGGAACAGCTCAGTGATGCCTTTAAATCGCTGTCTTCCGAAACCCTGAAGCAAAACACTGCCGCTCTGCTGGAACAGGCCAAACATATGTTTCAGCAGTACCAGGAACAGGCGAAAGGAGAATTCCAGCATCACCACAAGGCGGTGGGAGAACTGTTAAGTCCCATGCGGGATACCCTGGAAAAGCTCCAAAAGGAACTTCAGGAATCAGAGCAGAAGCGCCACGAAATGCAGGGCGCCCTGACGCAGCAGATCCGCGGCCTGCTGGAGTCTCAGCAGAAACTCCAGCAGGAAACCGGCAACCTCGTACGGGCGCTGCGGCAGCCCCAGCAGCGGGGGCGCTGGGGAGAGATGCAGCTTCGCAGGGTGGTTGAGCTGGCCGGCATGCAGAACTACTGCGATTTTGAAGAACAGGTTTCCGTTCGCGGAGATGGCAGCGGCCAGCTTCGCCCGGACATGGTGGTGAATCTGCCTGGGGGAAGACGAATTATCGTGGACGCCAAGGTTTCGCTGGACGCTTACCTTAAAGCGGTGGAATCTGCCGATCCACAGGAACAGGAACAATATTTGCGCGAGCATGCTTCGCAGGTTAAACAGCACGTCAATCGGCTGAGCAGCAAATCCTACTGGGAATCTTTCAGCGATACCCCCGATTTTGTGGTGATGTTTATTCCGGGCGAGCCGTTTTTCAGCGAGGCCTTACGCCGGGATCTGGGGCTGATCGAATATGCCGCCGAACGGAAAATCATGTTTGCAACGCCGACCACGCTGATCGCGCTGCTGCGGGCAGTGGCTTATGGGTGGCAGCAGCATGACATTACCCAGAACGCCCTCAAAATCAAGGAGTTGGGGTCGGAATTCCTGGATCGCTTCCGCGTCTTCACGGAACATTTGAAGGATGTCGGCGAAAGCCTGGAAAAATCCGTGAAGTCCTACAACAAGGCCGTCAGTTCCCTCGAAAGTCGGCTGCTGGTCAGCGCGCGGCGTTTCCCGGAACTGGGTGTCCAGATATCGAAACAGTTGCCGGAGGTAAAAGCGCTGCATGAACTCCCCAGGCAGCTGCCGGTTATCCCGGGTGGCGATACCGAGCGGCGGGACGAATAAACATTTAACCGGAACGGAACCTGCTGTTCATAAAGATTGTCCATACACTATATGAATCCGAACGTTGCAACAGCGGGTCCAATTCCTAGGGTTTCTAACAACGAATAAGGAGTGTGCTGTGTCTGGCAAGACCTTTCGGATGGCAATGTTCCTGTGGCTGATATGTCTGTATGTCACGGCGGGGTGGGCGGATTTCAGGAGCCTGGTGATTCTGCATACCAATGACCTGCATGATCATGTCCGGCCCGATTACGACGGCAGAGGCGGACTGCCGTACATGGCAGGATACATCGCGCGGGAACGGGCCGGACGTACAGATGTCCTGCTGCTGGACGCGGGGGATGTTATGGAGAAGGGCGACCTGGTGGCGCACCTCACCCAAAGCAAATTTACCTATGAACTGTTGGGCCGACTGAATTATGATGCCGTAACGGTGGGCAACCACGATTTTGCTTACGGCTGGCCCCATTTGCGGGCGTGCCTGGATCTCTTGCAGGGGGCTCATGTGGTGTGCGCCAACCTTCTGGACGATCAGGGCCAACCGCTGACTGCGCCCTCCGCGGTGCTTGAAAAAAATAGAATCCGCGTGGCCATTATCGGGCTGATCACGGATACGGATGACGCCAAAGTGCTGCCCTGGACCAAAACGGTCACGGCATTACAGCAGGAGGTGGAACGGCTGAAATCCCGGTCCGATGTACTGGTAGTGTTGGCGCATCTTGGAAAGCGGGAATGCCTTATTCTGGCGGAAGCGTGTCCGGATGTGCATCTCTTTGTCGGGGGCCACGCCCATGAAGTGCTGCTGGAGCCGGTTAAAGCGGACAGCGGAGCGTGGATTGTGCAGGCAGGCAGCTACGGTGAATATGTCGGACGAGTGGAACTGGAAGTGGATCCTGAATCCCGGAAAGTTCTGCTCAAATCGGCGGAACTGGTACCCATGGACCACGACAAGATTCAACCGGACGAAGCGATGCTTGCCGCAATCCGGGAACGGGAAAACCAGGTTTGCCCGGAAGCCTCGGAAGTGCTGGGGCGTTCCGAAACGGGTATGGGTGTCGGGCAGCTGGCGCGGCTGGCCGCGCGGGCTTTTGCCAGGAAGGGTAAGGCGGATATAGGCTGCTGTCACACCGGACTGATTTTCAGGGACTCCTTACCGGCGGGTGTGGTGGACCGGAACGCCGTGTTTCGCACGGGAGGGCAGCGGGGAGAAAAATTGGTCAGCGCTCAATTGCGCGGCCAGGTCCTTCGGAATTATCAGGCCTATCTGCTGAAAACGAAGAAAGGGCTGACGGCGATGGCCACCGCGGAAGGGGATATTGCGGCGGACCGGCTGGACGCGAACCGGGGATATCGGGTGGTTATGCCCGAGCGGGAATGGAACAGCAGATTCCTTCGGGTTTTGGATCAGGCCGTTCAACCCGAGCCGGTTGAGATTACCTTCACCGATGCTCTTGCCGAGGAACTGGTAACCGAACTGGATTCCAGATAACCCCAGGCAGGGAATGAAAACACGTTTCACGGAAGTTTTCTCCATAGCGAGTGAAAAGTACCGAGGAAAATTCCATGAAACGTTTTTTAATGCCGGTGGTTGCGTCTGTCCTGATCTTTTCCGGATGGGGGTACGCGCACAACTATGTTCCCAATGACCTTAGCCATCGATCTGCCGAATCCGCGCTGCAGATTACGGATCTCAGCCTGTCCCAGGTGGTATATGATCCCCTGCCGAACGGCGGTCAGCTTTGGCTGAAGTTCGAGGCGAAAGCGGGAGACCCCATTTACCTCCAGCTTGGTATGCCATACCTGGAACATCTGTCTGATTACAGGCCTTCCCTGGCGCTGGTGGGTCCCGCCGGTACGGGCGAGGATCGGGTGCCTTTTGAGTTGCCCGAAGGATTAACTGCCAGGCGTTTCGACTCGGCGGGAAAAGATCCTAAATTCTTTGACGAGCCATTCACGGGCACCCAGTCCTGGATTCTGGTGGAAGAGGAATTCAATCTGGCCGCGGATGGAACTTATTACATCGTTGCTTTTGATCCGGAGGAACAGGGAGGAAAACTCTGGACCGCCTGGGGTAAACGGGAAGCATTCACCTTCCGGGATATCCTGAACCTTCACAACGTAATCCGGGATGTGCGGACATTCCACGAAGTCCAGGACCGGAGGAAGCCCTTCCTCACCTGGACGATTTCGACCCTGTCCAGCGTGCTGGATGTCCTGTTTTTCTGGGTGAGATAACAGAAAGCGCGCTTCATTCCACACGCAGCATCACGCACTTCAGGTAACTGGTCTCCGGTATGGCCAGCAGAACAGGGTGATCCGGAGACGCGCCCCGCCACGCCAGAACGCTGACCCTGCGCCGGGCCTTGTATGCGGCCCGTTTAAGTATTTCCTCAAAAAGAGGGTCATCGACAAAGTGCGAGCAGGACGCGGTAATGAGAATGCCGTCCGGACGAAGGTTTCGCAGGGCAAGCGTGTTGATCTCAATGTAGCGGTTCATGGCGGGTTTTACGTGTGTCCGGTTTTTAGCCAGGGCGGGAGGATCCAGGACGATTACGTCAAACTGCCGGCTCGCGTTGGCCAGCAGGGTTTCCACCGGACACTCCTCAAACTGGAACCGATCTTCGACGCCATTCAACCGCGCGTTTTCCCGGGCCTGTTCCAGTGCGGCGGATGACGTGTCGCATGCCGTGATGGTTACCGCGCCTCCGAGAGCCGCGTGCAGCCCCCACCACCCGTGGTAACAGTGCCCGTCCAGCACAGCCGCGCCCGCCGAAAAGGGACGAATCAACGGCCAGTTGGATCGCTGGTCCAAAAAAAGCCCGGTTTTTTGTGTCCGTTCCGGTTGGAAAGAGCCCTGCAGATTGCCGATGGAAAATGTCACGCGTTCCACAGGCGGGCCGTACCATTCGGGCGTATGGTTTCGTTGACGTACGTAAACCGAGCAGACAGGGCTCAGGGACCGAATGGCCTCCACCAGATGTTCCAGGTGCTGCCGGTAAAATGGGCTTTCAAATTCCGCCACGGCCATATTGCCGTACCGGTCTACAATCAGTCCCGGCAGCTGATCACTTTCCCCGAATATCCAGCGGTATACCGCTTCCCCGGGATAAAGAGTCTCTCGCAGGGCCAGCGCGCGCCGAAGCCTTTTTTCCCAGAAGGATCTGTCCGGCGTTTCCTGATGGGACGAAAAAATGCGCGCGGCAATCCCTCCGGACTGCTGGTAATATCCCCGCCCGATAAAACGCTTTTCCGCCGAATAAATATCCACAAGACCACCGTCAGGGGGCACTGGCGTGATGGCGTGTATTTCATTGCGGTATACCCAGCGGTGGCCGCGGAGTACCCGGCGGTCCTCACCGGGTTTCATCGTTGCAGCGGATATCGGATGATCAGAGGGCATACATAACTCCTGTTAAAGGGCGGATCGATTTCAGAAGGGACGCCGTTGGGCGCGGCTGCCTATTATACCGTTTCCTCATCCGTGCCAATCTGCACGTTCCAGTAGGCAACGTCCACAAACTGCTGCCATGTGGACAGCGATTCCGGAGGGATTCTGAGGGAAAAGCGGGGAAGCCACCGGGGCGCGATCGGTTTTCTGAGCAAAGGCATGCCTGCTTCGTCCGGAGTACGGTTCTTTTTACGGGTATTGCAGGCCAGGCATGCCAGGACCAGATTCTCCCAGGAATCGATGCCGCCCCGCGACCGGGGAATTACATGGTCGATGGTCAGTTCATGTTTGGCAAACCGTTTTCCGCAGTACTGGCACGTGTTGCGGTCCCGTAAAAAAATATTCCGGCGGCACAGATGGGCCACTGGACGGAGTACCCGGTTAAACTGTTCCAGCAGGATGACTTCCGGCACCCGAATTTTAAGTGAAGGGGTCCGCACGTACCGCCATCTCGGGTCATCTTTGGCCAGAGAAAGCGCGCACCAGGAATCAAAATCGTGGAGGCTGAAATCTTCGGGGTCCACCGCCCGGGCTGCCCCGTCGAAAATGAGGACAAGCGCACGCCTGAGCGGGGTCACATTGACCGCCACCCATGACTTGTTCAGCACCAGTACGTGCGAGTCCATGGCAGCTTTCCAGGCGGATCAGCGCATTGCAACCAGTATAAACCATTTTCAGGAAGGGTTCAATTTTTAACCCGCCGCCTTATGTGGTCCGCCCGTGGATGAGTTCTGGCGGTTTGTGGAGAATCGTTTGTTTCAGCGTTTCCCAGGCCCGTCTCCGTATAATTCGCTGTACTCGAAAAAGAAAGCCCCCGGAGATTTTTTCCGGGGGCTGATCC
>JAKOTZ010000140.1 GCA_029776995.1 Candidatus Hydrogenedentota bacterium | reverse complement strand
ATCGGTATACACCGTCTCCAGCGTGATCAGCTCGTTAAGGATGTCCAGCATTTCTATGGCCGACTGCTCGCGCTGGAGCGCCCGTTCCAGCCGGGGCTGGGCGCCGGCATCCCGATCCGCTTCGCGGCGCGCGGCGGCGGTCTCCGACTGCCGTTTTTCAAGTTCCCGCCGCGTTTTGACCCGTTCTTTCTCCAGGGACTGCAGCGCCCCGGATTCCGCTTTCTGGCGGTTTTCGAGTTCTTCCCGGCGGTAGAGCGTGCGCTGTTCGACCCATTCAGCCCGGCGGGCGGCCAGGGTATATTCAGTCTCGGCCAGGTCCCGGCGCGCGGCCGCCCGGCATACCAGGGCCTCCGCTTCTTTCAGCCGCGCGTTAAGCGCGTCCAGGGCCAGCCGCGCGGTCTCCAGCGCGAAAGCCGCGGCGGCGCGGCCGGATTCCTGCGACTGGCGAAGCTGTTCCGCGGCCCGGTTCACCGACGCGTCCAGGAGCGGCCTTTCCCGGCGGATGGACTCAAGGTATCCCCATGCCGTATCCAATGCCACCTGTTCCGCTTCCAGGGAAATCCGCTGGGCTTCCACGGTGCGGAAAAACTGGTCGCAGAACTGCAGGGTGTACGGTGGAGGGTCCTCGATGCCGTTGAACGCATCCAGTACGGCGCGCTGGGTCTGGTTCTTTTCCCGAAGTTCGCGCAGCAGGGAGAGCACCTGCTGCCGGCGCTGCCACGCCCCGACCGCCTCGTCAATGACAGCCATCCGGTTCTGGACCAGTTCGGCACTGACGCCTTCGGGCGGCATTTCCAGCTGGGAGGCAGCCTGTTCCCGGCGCCCGTTCCACAGCTTCACGGCATTGTCCGCTTCTTCCACTGCCTTTTTGACCGCCTCCGCATCCGCAAGGCAGGCGATGATTTCTTCCCGGCCCGGTTCCGGCGGAAGTGTAGAAATGGCGGGCGTGGTTTCCGGCGCCCTGGGCGGGTTGACCGTTTCCGTGATTGACTGGAGCGGCGACTGCGCCGCCCCCTCCGGAATTCCCGGCAGCAACTGCCCCGCCAAAACCAGCAGAAATGCAAAATAAAACACTTTCGCCGGACGCGCCGCGCGCGCGGTGTTATGGCGGATCAGCGTGATCAATGGTCCTCCCGATAATCCTTCTATTTGCGAACCAGGGGTTCCGCGGGACATTCCGCCTCCAGCCAGGCCTGCATTTGCCGGTACAGGCCGGCCGCGTCCAGTCCGCATTCCGCCAGCTGTTCCCGCCGGGTCGCGTGCTGGATATAGCGGTCCGGCACGCCCGCCCGGCGCAGGCGCACCAGGTTCAGCATACCCTGGCACTCATAATATTCCAGCACGGCGCTTCCGAATCCACCCTCCAGGGTATTCTCTTCGACCGTCATGATCGGCACCCCGGCCAGCCGGTCCAGCAGATCCGTGTCGAGGGGTTTGACCCACCGCGCGTCGATCACGCCGACCTGTCGGCCTGCCAATGCCAGCTGCTCGGCCGCAGTCAGGGCTTCCCCGGCGCAGGGCCCCACCGTGAGGAAAACCGCGTCACTGCCTTCCCGTAGGACCTGCCCCCGGGTAATGGGGGAACGGCCCGTTTCCGGGCCGATCTGAGGCGCCTCGCTCCGCGCGTACCGCAGGGCGCAGGGGCCGGACAGGCCCAGCGCATAGTCCAGCATCTGTTCCAGGTCGGCTCCGTCGCGGGGGGCGCCGATCACCAGGCCGGGCACCGCCCGCAGAAAACTCAGGTCGTACACGCCGTTCTGGGTGGGGCTGTCTTCACCCACCAGGCCCGCCCGGTCGATCGCGAATACCACCGGCAGCCCCTGAAGGCACACGTCGTGGATCAGCTGGTCATATCCCCGCTGCAGAAAGGTGGAGTAGATGGCCGCGACCGGTTTCATGCCTGCCGCCGCCATCCCGGCCGCCATGGTCACGGCGTGCTGTTCGCAGATACCCACGTCGAAACACCGCTCGGGAAACCGCGCCGCAAACCGGCTTAATCCGGTCCCGGTAGGCATCGCCGCCGTAATGGCGCATATGCGAGAATCCCGCTCGGCCGCGCGGATCAGTGCCCCGGCAAAAACGTCGGTAAACGTCGGCTGCGCGGGCGGAACGGCCTCCACTTTGGCGGGAACCGGGTCTCCTTCTCCCGGATCCCTCGGAATAAACCGCGGCTTGACGCCGTGGTACCGTTCGGGATCGCGCTCCGCCAGTTCCAGCCCTTTGCCTTTTTCCGTGGCGCAATGCAGAAACACCGGACCCCGCATGGTCTTGAGGCGCTGCAGCAGTTCGATCAACAGCGGCTGGTCATGGCCGTCCACCGGGCCGATGTAGTTGAAACCCAACTCCTGGAAAAGAACGCCTTTGGTGATCAGTCCCTTG
>JAKOTZ010000136.1 GCA_029776995.1 Candidatus Hydrogenedentota bacterium | reverse complement strand
TGGAACATCCGGGAATGAATCTGCGGAGTCCTGAGGTATTGTTTTAGAGGAACCCATAACAAGCACGGCAAAAGGAGACCCGAAAGTGGCCCCCGACCGCAGCAAAACGGAGCGTAAAGCAAGCAAACTGACGAAGACGGAACTGAAAATGTTTGAAAAGATGCTTCTGGAGGAGCGGGAGAAGTTATTGCGCACCCTGCGCGGCTTATACGAAGAAACGCGCAGCGCGGATCAAGAAGGACTGGGGGGAGAAGGGGATGACGGGCTGGATCAGCACTCTGATTCTTTTGGGATTGAGACTTCCCTGAATCTGATGGGACGGGAAGCCACCCGACTTCGGGAGATTGAGGACGCCCTGGATCGTATCCGGAAAGGCACGTATGGCATCTGCATGGGCAGCGGCAAGCCGATTCCCATTGAACGCCTGAAGGTGATGCCGACTGCCCGGTACACCCGGGAATACCAGGAACAGCTGGAAAAGGAACAGCGGGGCTTCCAGTACTGAAATTTCGAGATGAATGAGCAGGGGTGGGGTGTTTTGTTTTAACCAATTTTTCTGGAAATATTTATAAAACCAGTTATTTTCTTTTATTTTCCTGAAATTTGATTTTAAAAAGGTCCTGTTGCTATACTTCCCGTATATTCCATTTTTTCAATTTTTCATCTAAAAGCAGGTTCGGTCATGGGAGGTATAGTGATGCATTTCCGGCGTGTTCTGGCAGGTTACGTATGGGCGGCGGTGCTCTGCGGGATGGTGTCTACGATGGCCATGGCCAGTGAGGGAGTCTTTCTGCTGGGTAATGACGCGCAGCACCTGGGGCGCGCCGGAAGCGGCATTGCCAGTCCCCGGAGTTCCTATTGGAGTTATCTCAATCCCGCGTCGATGGTTGATCTTGAGCGCCGGCTGGATGTGAATTGGTACTCCGTTTTTACGGATGTTGAACTGGAGCCGCGCGGCCTACTCGGAAACCGGCTCAACGGGGATATGGAATCCACGCTGGCCCCCAATATTTTTTCATCCGGTTTTATTTATCCACTTGAGGTTGGCGTGCTGGGCGGGGGAATTTTTATCCCCAGCGGGTCCGGCGTGGATTATGAGGGGTCGCGGACCTGGTTCAGCCGGATTTTTCAGGGGAATACGGACCGGCGCCTATCCTACCAGCATATCCGGGGGGTTCTGTCCTACGCGTACCCGTTTGATAATGGATGGGCTATTGGCGCCAGCCTCCATGGTTCCATCTCCCGGTTCAGAACGGATCATCTGACGCTCAGTTTCAACCCGTGCAGGGGAGATTTTGAGTGGGATTCTTCGCTGGGGGCCGGGTTCGGCCTGGGCATTTACAAGAGCTGGGAAAGATTTTCAATTGGAGCCGCCTACAGTTCACGGCACTGGACGGAGACGATGGATAAATATACGGATCTGCTGGCAAACGCGCTGGATACCCCCCGGGTGGTGCAGGCGGGTTTTGCCTGGAAGCTTCGTCCCAACCTGGAATTCACAGCTGATTATAAGTGGCTGAACTGGAAGGCCATACCCTCCTACGGCAAGCCGCTTTCAAAAGGCGGGTTCAACTGGGATGACCAGCATGGCGTCAAACTGGGCCTGGAGTGGACAGTTCATCCCAAGTGGACCCTGATGGGCGGTTTTGCCCATTCCACCACGCCTATTGACGAGGACCACGCGTTTCTGAGCGCGCTGGTACCAGTGACGGTGGAAGACCATTATACCGGTGGCGTCACCTATCGGATCACGGATCACCACCATGTGCATCTGGTCGGCGTATACGCGCCACACCATGCCATTACCGACACCGGCAAAGGCGATATCTTTTCAGTTGTCGGCAAAGGGAGCACGATCAGCGCCAGCGCCCTGTCGTTCTGTCTTGGTTACAGTTACCTGTGGTGAAGCTGGCGGTACCTGACACGGTTGCCGTTTCCCTGTAGCACTTTTTTCTTCGGTTCAGGTGGGAGGGGGCTGTTTCATTTGCGTTAACCCTTTGGATTGTTGCGGAGTTGTATAATTGAAGCAAATTGAAACAGTATTAATTTAACGATACTGGAGTGTGTCAGATTTGAGCGAGAAGTCTGTTAACCCATTGGTTATCGTGGGGATTGCTGATCCGGTCAGGCGCAATGAGATCTGCCGGGATCTGGAGGAGGAAGGATTCAGGACAGAACGCTGTCCCGACGGGGCAGCCGTGTTCCGGTTGATTTCCAGGCGGGATCCGGTGGCGCTGGTGCTGGACTTGTCACTCAATCCGCCGGATATAGATCTGGTTTCCTTTTCGCTGGAGCGCCATCCGGCTTTGCAGGTGATCGTATTGTATCCTCCCCACCGGTGGGAGCAGGGACTTGAATCTCTGCGCCGGGGAGCCGCCAGCCTGCTTCCGGATGGCTGCCGGTCCTCGGATATCGCGCTGGTGCTGAAACGGGCGGTTTCCCGCGTGGTGTCCCAACAGACCCTGGATACCTATGAGCAGAATCTGTTTGAATCGCTGGCCGGGGGATCTGAGGGGATGCGCCGGGTGGTGCACCTTATCCGGAAAGTCGCGCCGACGGACAGCACGGTGCTCCTGCTGGGAGAAAGCGGCACCGGCAAAGAGATTGTGGCGCAGACGCTGCACCGCCTAAGCCGCCGCAGGAACCGGCCGTTTGTCGCCGTGAATTGCGCGGCGCTTCCGGAGGGTTTGCTGGAAAGCGAACTTTTCGGCCATGTCAAAGGCGCGTTTACCGGGGCGGACCGGGACAAGCGGGGGCTGTTTGCCGAGGCGGACGGGGGGACGCTGTTTCTGGATGAAGTAGGGGACATGGCGCTAGCTACCCAGGCGAAACTGCTGCGCGCGCTGCAGAACGGGGAAATACGGCAGGTTGGCGCTACGGCGCCGCAAAAGGTTAACGTGCGGGTTATTGCCGCCACCAATGTGGATCTTGCCCGGGCGGTGGCGGAAAAGCGTTTCCGGGAAGACCTCTATTACCGGCTGAACGTCTTCCAGATCCGCATACCGCCCCTGCGGGAACGGCTGGACGCGCTTCCGGCGCTCGTTCGGCACTTTATCCAGCTGGCGAACCGACGTTTTGACCGGAATGTTCAGGGGATCGATGAGGAGGCGATGGCCTGCCTACGGCGTTATCCGTTTCCGGGGAATATCAGGGAATTGGAAAGTATTGTCGCCCATGGCGTAATTATGGCGGACCAGCCGCTCATCCGCGCGCAGGACCTGCCAGACGCGGTCAGGCGCGGGGCGGCCATTTATCCCGCGCTGGAATATCACGAAACCCGCCAGGAGGTGGAGCCCCTGGAAAAGGTGGAAGCCCGCGCAATTCAGCGCGCGCTGGAACACTTCGGCGGGAACCAGAGCCTGGCTGCGAAAGCGCTGGGGATATCCCGTTCCACCCTGTGGCGGAAACTCCGGGAATACGGCCTGGGCGGGAATGTGCCCGTTCCGGACGAAGAAACGGGTTCCACTCAAAAAGAACCGATCCGCCGGCTGACCGGCGGATCGGTGTGATTCAACGGGTTCTGTCAGCAGACGCCGAAGCCTACGCTTCAGGCGCTTCGTCCGCGATGGACAGCAGTTTGATCTGGCAGCGCAACGGTTCGCCCGCGAGGGGGTGGTTTGCGTCCAGCACCACGCGGTCGCCGTCAACAGCCACCACCCGCAGGAAAAGCCGGCCTTCCGTCATACCGGATGGGTCGTCAAAGGTGTAGGTCTGCCCGACTTCCACATGGGCGTCCGGCCCGAAGGCTTCGATGCCGACTTCCTGGATCATTTCCTCGACGACCGGCCCGAAGGCTTCTTCGGGCGCGATCACGAAGTCCCGGATTTCGCCGGCGCTCATGCCTTCTATGCCCGCTTCAAACCCGGGCAGAAAAACCCCTTCTCCCAGGACGAGGGTGAGGGGCTCATCATCCGGGCTCATGCCTACCGTTTTCCCGTCCAGCGTGGAGACCCGGTAATGCACGGTTACCGTATCGCCCATTGCCGCGTGCCGGACGCTGTCAGGGTTGATTTCCGGATTAGTGTCGTTCATAAAAGGTACCGCCACTATCAGTAACGGCGGGGGCGGAAATCGCCCCGGCCGCCCCGGTCGCCGCGATCCCGGAATCCGCCGCCGCGGGGACCGCGATGTTCTTCTTTGGGACGGGCTTCATTCACCGTAATGGAACGGCCGTCCAGATCGCGGCCGTTCAGGGCGGCGATGGCCGCGTTGCCTTCATCTTTGGAAGGCATTTCGACGAACCCGAATCCCCGGGACCGACCGGTTTCCCGGTCCATGATTACACGGGCGGAAGACACTTCGCCAAAGGCTTCAAAGGCTTCCCGGAGGGAATCGTCCGTGGTCTGGTAAGACAGGTTACCTACGTAAATGTTCATCAACCATCTCCTTTTGGTTGTTCGCGGGTCCGGCCCCCGCATCATCATTCTCTCAGCCGTCACAGCCTATCCGGGGTCGACACACTCACGAACACACCAATAGGATCTGATCGACGTCGCCGGCGGGTCTGTCCGGTCGACCCGCTGGAGGTATCCTAACATACACTGCCTGAAATTACAACATTTTTTTCAGAAATCTTTGAATGCGGCGCGCGAGCGGCCGTTACTCCGGAGAAGATGGTGTTGCTCCGGCATGTTTTTAGTGTTTTTTCCCGGACCGCCGGAATTCCCAGGGCGGAATTGGGTTCGGATCCTTCCACAGCCCGGTTTTCGCGTTTTTGGCCTGCTGTTCCAGCTGGCGGAGGACCGTATCATTGGGCGCGTATGTCCGGTACCACCAGGCCATGCCCGCCTGAACCACCAGTTCATTAACCCGGCGATTGTCTTCCAACAGGATGTCCGCGACCAGCCGCCCGTACCGGTCGCGGTTTCGGGGCACCACCTGAACCGTTTTCCCAAAGATGATGTCAGAGAGGAACTGTCGCGCCCGTTCTCCGTAAGGCTGTTTTTTTTCCGGGGCGTTAATTCCGAACAGGCGGACGGTAATTTCCCGTTGCTGTTCAGTGAGCACGGCAACCGTGTCTCCGTCTTTGACGCCAACGCACCGGGCTTTAAACGGTTCAGTAGGGGTGTTTTGGGGACTGCCGCCACTGTTGTGGCGTCCGTCGGACTGTTGGATGGGCCGGTGGTCGGTCCGGGCCTGGGCAAAAATTTGTTCCAGAAAAGACCCGACGTGAGTCTGTCGGTATCCTGCCAGCGCCAGCAGCGCCGGGAGCAGCAAAAGCAACGCCGGAATCCGCCATTTACGACGGATTCCGGCGGGAAAAAGGCTGTTCCGTTTCACGGTGTGTTAAGTATCCCCGTTATTCCTTGAACTGTTCGATCAGCCCGGTAATGACCGCTTTGGCGTCACCGAATACCATGCGGGTGTTTTCCTTGTAAAACAGGGGGTTTTCAATCCCCGCGAAACCGGACCGCATGGAACGTTTGATGACAAAGCAGGTTTTGGCTTTGTCTACGTTGATGATGGGCATGCCGTAAATCGGGCTGGTTTCGTCTTCGCGGGCCGCGGGATTGACCACGTCGTTCGCGCCGATCACGACACAGACATCCACGGTTTCAATAATGGGGTTGATGTCATCTATTTCGACCAGCTGTTCGTAGGGGACGTTGGCCTCGGCCAGGAGGACGTTCATATGCCCGGGCATGCGTCCGGCCACGGGATGGATCGCGTATTTGACTTCCGCGCCATTCTTTTCGAGCAGTTCGCCCAGTTCCCGGACCGCATGCTGGGCCTGGGCGACAGCCATGCCGTAGCCGGGAACGAACACGACAGAACTGGCCGCTTCAAGCACGTAATAGGCATCTTCCACGCTCAGGGCTTTAACCTCGCCCTGGACAGCTTTTCCGGCGCCGACGGTTGACGCGCCGAAACCGCTGAAGAGCACGTTGGCCAGGGAACGGTTCATGGCTTTGCACATGATGTTCGTCAGGATGATGCCGCTGGCGCCGACCAGGGACCCTGCGACGATCAGCACGGTGTTCGAGATCACAAAGCCCGCCGCGCAGGCCGCCAGCCCTGAATAGCTGTTCAGCAGCGAGATGACCACGGGCATATCCGCCCCGCCGATGGGGATTGTAACCAGCACGCCCAGGATCAGGGAGAGCACACAGGCAACGACAAAGGCAAGCTTGGCGATTGGCGTTACGGGATCGACCAGAAACGCCACGGCGCCGATCAGCAGCAGGGCCAGCACCAGCCCGTTGATGAGCTGCTGGCCTTTGAAGAGGATAGGTTTGCCGTCAATTTTTTCAGCAAGCTTGGCATATGCCACGACACTGCCGGTGAACGTGACGCCGCCGATAAGAATCGCCAGGTAAGTGGCCAGCAGCGAGATGAACGTCATCTTGTGGTCAGCGTTGCCGAGGAGTTTGTAGTACTCCGCGACGCCCACCAGCATGCTGGCCAGGCCGCCGGACCCATTGAAAAGCGCCACGAACTCCGGCATGGAGGTCATAGGCACGCGCACGGCGGCGACCGCGCCGATCAGGCCGCCGGCAATCAGCCCGGCGCCAATGGTGACAAAGCCCATTTCGTCGTATTTGAACTTATACAGCAGCGTGGCCACGATGGCGATCAGCATACCCACCGAGGAAATCAGGTTGCCCTTTGCCGCGGTCGGGATTTTGCTCATCATCTTGAGGCCGAGAATGAACAGGATGGCCGAGACGATATAAGCGATCTGGATTACCGCATCCAGGTGATTCATGGTTATTTACCTCCTTCCTTGCCTTTGAACATGGAGAGCATACGGTGGGTGACTATGTAGCCGCCCACCACGTTAATGGCTCCGCATGCCACCGCGACGAAACCGACGATATATCCAAGAACGTCGTTGGCAGCCAGTCCGGCGGCAAGCAGGGCGCCCACGATACTGATGCCGGATATGGCGTTGGATCCGGACATCAGCGGCGTGTGGAGCTGGGAAGGAACTTTTGAGATCAGCTCAAACCCCAGGAAGATCGCCAGGGTAAAAGTGAAGAGTAACAGCAGCATTTCCATCAGCGGTTCTCCCGTGCCTTGCGGAGCATTTCGCTGCGCAGTTCACCGTTATGGGTGATCAGGCACCCGTTCATGATTTCGTCTTCGGTCCTCAGCTCAAGTGATTTTGAGTCTTTGTTCCAGAAGTGCTCGATCAGGTTGGAAATATTGGCGGAATACATCTGGCTGGCGTGGACCGGCACCCGGCCGGGGAAATTCTGGGCGCCGATAACGATCACGCCGTTGATCACGACTTCTTTTCCGGGTTCGCTGCCTTCGACATTCCCGCCGGTTTCCGCGGCAAGGTCCACCACCACGCTTCCCGGACGCATGGACGCGACCATCTCTTTGGAAACGATGCGCGGGGCGCGCTTTCCGAAAACCTGGGCGGTCGTGATGACGACATCGGACTGCGCGATGACTTTAGCCATGGCCTCCATCTGTTTCTGGCGCTGTTCGGGCGTCAGCTCGACGGCGTATCCGTCTTTGGTCTGCCCGGTCTCGCCCAGGTCGATCTTGACGAATTTCGCCCCCAGGGAGAGCACCTGCTCTTCGACCACGGGACGGGTGTCGAAAGCTTCCACCCGCGCGCCCAGCCGTTTAGCCGTGGCGATGGCCTGCAGCCCCGCGACGCCAACGCCGATGATGAACACCCGGGAGGGTTTAAGGGTTCCGGCCGGGGTCATCATCATCGGCAGGACCTGCCCGAGGCGGTTCGCGGCAACCAGCACCGCCACGTATCCGGCGAGATTGGCCTGCGAACTCAGCACGTCCATTTTCTGGGCCAGGGTGGTGCGCGGAATCATTTCCATGCAGATGCCGCTGATTTTATGTTCCAGCAGGGCGTCGACCAGTTCGTGGTCAAAGAAGGGATCCATATAACTGACCAGAATAGCTCCCGGCTTGAGTTTGGCCACCCATGCCGGATCGGGTTTGCGCAGGCGCAGCACCACGTCCGCGGAGGCGAGGTCCTTTTCCGGCTGGCTGCTGATCCGAGCGCCAGTTTTTTCATAGGCCGCGTCGTCCCAACCGATGGGGACGCCCATGCCGGACTCAATCACCAGGTCCGCGCCCAGTTTGGCCAGCTTGGCGGCGGAGTCGGGGATCAGGGGGACCCGGGTTTCGCCGGGCCAGGTTTCTTTCGGCACAAAAATAACCATATTAACCATTCCTTATCTGATGCAGCGCGCTACAGTCCTCCATACTGGCGGAAATAATAAACAATTCCGCAGCCGGTCTGCAAAGTTAGCAATATGAGGAAAATTATCTCTATTCGTTATTCCGGCCCCGCAGAAACTCAACGATTTTTCGCACGTCCTGCGCGCGGGATTTCGGCAGTACCATTACCGCGTCGGCCGTTACGACCAGTACAAGGTCCCGCACGCCCAGCGCGGCCACTGTTATGCCTGACGCTGTCGGATCCTGATAAATCACGGAGTCGGATACGTCAATCAAGGCGGGGTTCCCGGAGACGGCGTTTCCAGCAGAATCTCTGGGCAGGATCCGCTCCAGGGCGCTCCATTCTCCCACGTCGTCCCAGTGAAAATCCGCCGGCACGACCCAAATGTTCCGGGCCCGCTCCATCAGCGCGAAATCGATTGAAATGGAGGGCAGGTCCAGGAATATGCATTCCGCTTCCGCGTGCCGTTCACGCCTGAGCGCGTCGGCCATCCGCGGAATGGCGGCGCCGTGAGGGGTGCCGGCCTGTTCCAGCTCCCTCAGGAAAGTATCCAGCCGCCACACGAAAATCCCCGCGTTCCAGTAGTGCTTTCCGGATGTGAGATACTCCTCGGCGGTCTGCCGGTTGGGTTTTTCGCGGAATCGGGCAACGGGGTACACCGGCAATCCGTCGGCGCTTTGGAAAACAGGGGTATTGTCGGCCAGTTCGATGTAACCGTATCCTGTCTCGGCGCGGGTTGGGGTTACACCGACGACCACGATGGCCGGGTGCCGGGCGGCAGCTTCGCAGGCCGCGCGGAGAACCTTTCGATAAGCCTGCTGATCAGAAACCCAGGCATCCGCGGGCAGGGCCACCATGACCGTGCTGTCGGGGTCGGCGCCGCGGGCGAGCAGACAGGCCGCCGCCCAGGCCAGGCATCCGGCTGTATTGCGCCGGGCGGGTTCCACCAGATAATTTTCCGGTTTGAGAGAGCCTGTCGAACGGCTGATTTCGGCGCACAGCGGCGCGGCAGCGACCAGAAACCGGTTTTCCGCGTCAACCAGCCCGTCCAGTCGGTCGAGGGTATCCAGCAGCAGCGGTTTTCCGGAAGCAGACAGCGGCAGCAGCTGCTTGGGACGGTTTTCCCGGGAGAGCGGCCAGAACCGTTCTCCGATTCCGCCGGCCATAATGACGGCAACCGTTCGAAATTCCAGTTCTGAAGCGTTTTGCGCCATGGCTCAGCCTTTCTGCCCGTAATAAGCATCCTTGCCGTGCTTACGCAGGAAATGTTTATTCAGCAGGTGGTTTTCCAGGACAGGCGCCGCCGGGTTGAGAAGCATCGTGTGGAAAGCCATCGCGGCCAGTTCTTCGAGCACCACGGCATTTTCCACGGCCTGCCGCGGCGTCCGCCCCCAGATGAAGGGACCGTGGCCCGCGCACAGGGCGGCCGGGCACTCCAGCGGGTCCCGATTGATAAAATGCCGAACGATCAGGTCGCCGATGGCCCGTTCGTACCCCAGGGTTATCTCGTCATGGTCTGGAGCCGGGATGAGGGGGATTTCACCGTTGAAATAATCCGCATGAGTGGTACCCAGGCAGGGAATGGGACGGCGCGCCTGGGCAAAGACGGTGGCGAAGTGGGAATGGGCATGAACGACCGCGCCGACTTCATGAAACCCTCTGTAGATCATCAGGTGCGTTGGAAGGTCCACGGATGGGGCCAGCTTGCCGTAAACGTGACGCCCTTCCAAATCCACAACCACGATGCTGTCGGCAGTCAGATCGGCATAGGCCACGCCGCTTGGTTTAATGGCGATAACGCCCTGTTCCCGGTCGATGGCGCTGGCGTTGCCCCATGTCTGAAAAACCAGTCCCTCCGCTTCAATGGACAGATTCATTTCCAGCACGCGGACGCGCAGTTCTTCATGCATGGTTCCTGCTCCTCAATAGTCTCGGCCGGGGTTTCTTCGCAATCAATCGGGTATCCAAGAGATATCGCCCGTTCCAGGTATCGGGCCAGGCGATCCTCGATCTGCGCAACCGTTTCCAGGGTCATCAGTTCAGCGCGCAGCCTGGCGATGCCGGGGGCCGCGTGCAGGTAAGCCGCCCAGCGCCGCCGGAAGGAGAATACGCCCCGTTTCTCTCCATGGTACGCGGTATGCGCCCGGAGGTGCTCCAGGGCCAGGCTAATCCTGTCACGCAGGTCCGGTTCCGGCGGGATGGGCTGGCCGGCCAGGCTGGCGCGGATTTGCCGGAAAATCCAGGGGCGGTCAATGGCCGCCCGCCCGATCATGATACCGTCGGCGCCCAGGTCCAGGCAGTATTTCGCGTCCTCAGGGCTGCGTATATCGCCGTTTGCGATCAGGGGCAGGGAAGGGGCGGCTGCTTTAACGCGGGGTATCCAGGACCAGTCCGCCTTGCCGGAGTACCCCTGAGATCGGGTCCGGCAGTGGAGGGTCAGGGCGGCCACGCCCAGCTGCTCCAGCATGCGGGCCACATCGAGGATCACGATGGAGTCAGCATCCCACCCCAGACGGGTCTTTACCGTGACGGGAAGCGAAGAGCCGCGCATTACGGAGCGGACAACCTTTTCAAATTTTTTAAGATCTCGCAACAGTCCGGCGCCGTCTCCCCGGTTCGCGATTTTTTTGACCCAGCATCCGCAGTTGATATCGATCCAGTCCGGGTTCATGGCTTCGGCGTTTGCCGCGGCCCGCTCCATGGAATCCTCGGCGGAGCCGTAAATCTGAATGGCAATCGGGTGCTCGTCCGGGGATACCTGCAGTTTACGGGATTCGCGGGAAACGTTCCGCACGATGGCTTCACAGTTGGCGAACTCGGTCCAGAGCAGATCCGCGCCGAACTGCCTGCACAGCCGGCGGAAAGGCGGGTCGGAAACGCTTTCCATCGGCGCCAGGCAAAGTGGATGGTATATGTCGAGCGTACCAATCCGCACGGGCGGTTACCTCGATGGTTGGGCGTTGCGGGCCGTATCGGAAACGTTCCGCGGGCGGGCGCAGTCCCTGACGTCATGGGAAACGCGCATGGCGCAAAAATTCGGGCCGCACATCGTGCAGCAGCGGTTTCCGCTGCCGTCCTGCTCATCCGGCCCTTTCTGGTGCAGTTCCCGGGCTTTCCACGGATCGAGCGCCAGGGCAATCTGATCATCCCACCGGAATTCGAAACGGGCCTTGCTCATGGCGTTGTCGAGGATCTGGGCGCCCGGGATTCCTTTGGCCAGGTCTGCGGCGTGGGCGGCGATCTTGTAGGCGACCACGCCCTCGCGCACGTCTTCCCGCCTGGGCAGCCCCAGGTGTTCCCTGGGCGTGACATAACACAGCATGGCCGTCCCGAGAGAACCGATCACCGCCGCGCCGATGGCGGAAGCCAGATGGTCATAACCAGCCGCGATATCCGTAACGAGCGGACCGAGGGTATAGAAAGGCGCTTCGTGGCACCATTCCCGCTGGTTGGCCATGTTCCGCGCGATCATGTGAAGCGGAATATGACCCGGCCCTTCGTTGATGACCTGGACGTCCTGCTCCCAGGCGCGGCGGGTCAGTTCACCCTGTACCCGGAGTTCCCCGAACTGGGCGCGGTCATTGGCGTCCCGCTGGGATCCCGGACGCAGGCCGTCGCCGATGGATACAGTGACATCGTAAGCCGCCAGAATTTCGCAGATCTCGTCCCAGTGGGTATACAGGAAATTTTCGCTCTGATGCGCCTGGCACCAGCGGGCCATCACCGATCCCCCGCGGCTGACAATTCCGGTCAGGCGGGACGCGGCATCGGGAATGAAGTCCCGGAGCAGTGCGGCATGGATGGTCATGTAGTCCACCCCCTGTTCGGCCTGCTCGATCAGCACTTCCCGGAAAATATCCCAGGAAAGATCCTCAGGAACGCCTCCAACCCGTTCCAGCGCCTGGTACAGCGGAACCGTGCCTACCGGCACCGGCGCGTGCCGCAAAATCCACTCGCGGGTTGCATGGATATCCGGTCCCGTGCTGAGGTCCATAACCGTATCCGCTCCCCAGCGGATTGCCCACAGCATTTTTTCCACTTCTTCTTCAATGGATCCGGCCAGGGCCGAATTGCCGATATTGGCGTTGATTTTGGTCAGCAGCGCGGAACCGATGCCCATGGGCTCCAGCTCCGGATGATTGATATTGGCCGGTATGGCTATGCGTCCCGCCGCAACCTGCTCCCGAATCCACTCAGGCGTCAGCGGTTCCGGGCGCGCGGAGGACGGGGCGGCATGCTGGAAAAGTATTGACTCCGGGAGTTGCTTCTGGGCGGCCAGCAGATTCTCCCGCAGGACCACAAATTCCATTTCAGGGGTGATGATGCCTTTGCGGGCGTAATAACGCTGGGTAACCCGCTGCCCCGTTTTAGCGCGGCGGACCACCCGGGAAAGCCGTAAACCGCTGCACGCGCCCGCCGGAACTTCCCGGACCGGTTCCGTGTCGTTCCGCTGTTCAATCCAGGCCGCGCGTACGGCAGGCAGTCCTTCTCCCAGCGTTCCCGTAAAATCAGGGTCCGTATAGGGGCCAGTAACGTCGTAAACCCGGATGGGAGGGTTATCTTCGATGATGCTGCCGTCCCGATCCTGGGTGGGAGAGAGGTGAATTTCCCGCATGGGGACCCGGATCGATGGGTCTGATCCCTGTAAATATACCTTGCGGGACTGCGGAAAGGGCTCCCAGTCCACACCGGACGCTACTGACATGCCCAGACCAACAGGTGATATTTTTGCGCATTCCGTATCGGCGTGATGAGTCATTTCAGGATCCCATACAGCTTGAAGACGTTTTCGAACATACAGTTTACCATACTGAACAGAAGTATTTACAGGACTGAGGGTGAATCGTCAGTTCCACCAGACGCAATACCCGGGGAGCGGGTCGCAGCCGGCGTTCGGGAAACCGATAGCTGACCGGGACCTGACCGGGTAAGCGAACTGTTGCACCGGAAAGGGGAATAGGTTCCCCTGTTTACGGAAGATTGGGCTGTGCTCCGATCAGTCAGCCGGCATAAACCGATAGTTCCAGCGGCGGTTGGGCGCGCTGTCCCCGTGCACGCCGAGCACGGATACGTCGCCGTAATTGGGAATATTGTCCGCCCAGTGGAAGTCGAAGCGCGGTGAACCGGTTTCTTTACCGATTAAAGCGCGTGGGACAGCCAGTTCCAGCTCGTATTCCCCCAGCGCCATGGCAGCGGCGCCGACCGTTTTCCAGGTGTCCTGATGCCGGATTTTTACCGTAGTTTCGCGGTCGCCCGTTACTTCATCGTTGATTACGGCATCATAGCCGAGCCATCCAGTAGCCGCGTTCTGATCCAGGTCGAGAAGGAGGAGCAGCCAGTATGGATCTGTTCTCGGGGATATCTTTTCGTTTGTTTTTAGATAAAAATAAACATTTTCATCGTCATAAGTGGTTTTTGAGCAGACAATATCGTTTCGGCCGGTATTGTCCTGATAGACCAGGCTGCCGTAACCCGGATGATTTCGATGCATGGTGTCGCCGACGGTATCCCGGTACTCCGGCGCCACATCCGCCCAGTCCGCAAAGGTACCGTCAATGTTGATGCTGTGTGGGCCATTGCTTTTTGGAATCGGCCTGGCGCCTTTGAATTTCCGGATCCATGCGGCCAGCTGATAATAGTAATTGT
>JAKOTZ010000134.1 GCA_029776995.1 Candidatus Hydrogenedentota bacterium | reverse complement strand
GACGTCTCGAGCGGGTCGCTGGACAGTATTTACGGCGCCCAGGGACGTCAGGTCATGGTGGAGGAAGGGAAGGTCTCCCGCTGCGATTTCGGCCAGGAGATCGGCGGGCGGATCACGGGCACCTGTGTTCCGGGTCCGGGAAATCTTCTCGGAGGCCGGGTTGTCCTTAATTTGCCGGGAGCCAACCCCCTGCCGCTGGGGGCGATGGCGGATCTCAGCCAGCTGATCGGCCAGAGCACGGGGATTACCCCGGGCGGTACATTCACCCTGACGGATGTGCCTCCCGGAGACTGGCAGCTGGACGTCTATTATTTCGAATTTGACGGTCCCAATCCGCTGGCGTTGCGGTATGTCCACGCTGAACTGGTTTCCGTGGATGCCGGGGCCAATCTCACGCTGAACCTGCCGGTGGCTTTCTGATGAAACGGGTAATTTTTAGATTCCGGACCATTAAGAAAACACATAATTGGCTTTAATTAGATCCAGCGGGAAGACCCTAATATAATGGTCAATCTAATGGAATCTTTACATGTCTTTTGTTTCCCTGAATAATCTAGTTGTCGAATACGGCGATTTCCGGGCGCTGGATGGCCTTACCCTGGAAATTGATTCGGGAGCGGTGGGACTCCTGGGACCGAACGGCGCCGGCAAAAGTACCCTTCTCAAAACGCTCCTGGGCTTTTTGCGTCCCCGGTCCGGAACGGCTTCCGTCATGGGGTTTCGCTTGCCCGAGCAGGCCCTGGAAGTCCGGCGGCGTATGGGGTATATGCCGGAAAAAGAGGTTTCCAGTCCCCGGGTAAGCGCGGTGTCGTTTCTGGCCTATTGCGGCAGAATGTTCGGCATGACCCGCTCTGATGCCCTGGAGCGGGCCCATGAAGTGCTGAACTATGTCGGTCTCGGGGAAGCGCGGTACCGGCTCATGCAGGAATATTCCACCGGCATGCTCCAGCGGGTTAAGCTGGCTCAGGCGCTTATCCACGATCCCAAGCTCCTTTTTCTCGATGAACCCACCAATGGGCTGGATCCTGACGGCCGGCTCGAGATGCTGGCGCTGATACAGGAAATTGTGGCCCGGAGGAAAGTGACCGTACTGCTTTCTTCCCACCTGCTTCCTGATGTGCAACAGGTATGTCAGTACGTTATCATGCTGAATCGGGGAAAGGTTATCCGCCACGGTCCGCTGGAGGAACTTATCCGGCCGCTGGATCACCGGTACGAAATTGGTGTCCGTCCCGGCGATGAACCGAAACTGGAAAGCGCTGTAAGCGGGGTGGGTTGGTCGTTTCATCGCCACCCTGGAAATGGCTATTTTGTTGTGGATCTTCCGGAAAAAGCCGGATGCCAGGATCTGTTCAGGCTGGCCCTGAATGCGGGCGTTCAGATTCGCCATTGCGTTCCGGTCAGGACCACCCTGGAATCCGTGTTCCTGGATTCGCTGGAAGAGACCGGTATGGAGGCCGCGCATGCCGGTATTTGAGCAAACCTACCGCAGTTTTGAAGGGGGACCGCCTTTGCGGTGGCGGTGGCGCTTTGTCGCCGCGCAGGAATTGCGCGTGCTGGCCGTGTCCAGGGTGTTCAAGTTTCTTGTTTTTCTGGGCGGACTCCATTATCTTTTTCGGGTGCTTCAGATCGTGGCCTACGATATCGTGGCTCAGGATCCCAATAATCCGCTGGCGCCCCTTCTGCGACAGGCGGATATGTTTTATATCAGCGGCCAGACTTTTTATGACTTCATCAACTTTCAGCTCTCCCTGATGTTTGTGACCCTCCTGTATGCCGGTTCCGGTATGATCTGTAACGATATCCGGAATAATCTTCCCGAAATCTATTTTTCAAAGCCGCTGCGGTGGTATGACTATCTGTTCGGGAAATTTCTCGCATTGTTTCTGGTGGGGTTTTCTCTCACGGCGGTTATGGCGTTGCTGCTGATCCTTCAGCACGCGCTGATGAGTCCATCGTGGAAGGTGGTCGGGGACTGCCTGAACTGGGCGGGCGGTTCGCTGGGATATGCCGCGGCTGCCGTTGTACCGGCCGCCCTGTTTATTCTGTTGTGTTCATCCCTGGTGAACGGCCAGAACTATGCCGCCATCACGGTGATTATGGCCCTGATTGCCAATACAGCGCTGGCGGCCATGTTTGCCGAGACCCTCCGCTATCAGAACTGGTTTCTGTTCTCTCTGCCGGTGGCAGTCGGGCACGTGGGAGAAAAACTCTTCCGGCTGGCCCGTCCCCAGATCGCCCTCACGGTGCCCTGGACCTGGAGCCTGCTTTATGTAGCGGTCTTTTCTTTGCTGTGCCTGCTTTGGCTGGCGTTCCGCATACGGAAAATGGAAGTGGCCACATGAACGAGCATTCCCCGAAGCCGGTTATTGAAGCGCGGTGCCTGTCCAAGTGGTTTGGCGAGGTTGTCGCCCTGAATAACCTTACGGTCTCGATCGAGCCGGGGGTTACGGGCGTGCTGGGCCCAAACGGCGCGGGAAAGAGCACGTTTATCAAGCTCGCGCTGGGACTTTACGCGCCCAGCCGGGGGGAAATACGCGTGCTGGGCGAGCCGCCGCGGAATAATTACCGCGTGCTGTCCCGGATCGGGTGGTGCCCCGAGGTGGATCACTTCTATGACCATATCAGCGGGTTCGAATTCGTTTACTGGCTGTGCCGTTACTGGGGAATGTCTCCCCGCGCGGCAGAAACCGCCGCGGAACGGGCCTGTGAAATGGTGCGCATCACCGACCGGATGGATGATCCGGTGGACGAGTACAGCAAAGGCATGCGGCAGCGGATCAAAATCGCCCAGGCCCTGGCCCTTTCGCCCGAATTGATTTTTCTCGATGAACCCATGAATGGACTGGACCCGCGCAGCCGGGAAGAGATGTACGCGCTGATCCGGGAGTTGGGAAATCGGGGAATATCCGTCCTGGTCAGCAGCCACATCCTTTATGAAATTGAGCGGATCACGGACAATGTTGTGCTGCTGATCGGGGGGGCCCTGATCGCGCAGGGGCGGGTCCGGGAAATACGGGAGCTGATCGATCGCTACCCCCACACCATTCAGGTGCTTTCCGATCAGCCTGCCCTGCTGGCCAAACGCTTTGCCGGCGAGCCTGGCGTATTCGCGGTTGAGACAAAAGGCTCCGCGGTAACCATACGGACCCTGACGCCGGACAGTTGCTACGATGCGCTGAACGCGCTGGCGGCGGAATCGCCGGACTGGGTCCGCTCCATCGAGTGCGTGGACAATAATCTTCAGGCCGTATTTGACTATCTCACCAGGAAAAATGCGTTATGAGCCCCAATAACACGGCAGAACCTGATATCCTGTGGGCTCAAAGAGGTGCCATTCAGCCCGGCCTGCTGCAGCAGTTCCGGGCGTCGGTAGCTCACGCTTTTATTATTATGACCCGGCGCCGGCGATTCGCGTTGGCGGCCGCCCTGACGTTTCTTCCCGCCCTCGTGCCCATAATGGAATCCTTTTTCGGACGATCTGTCTATGCGCTGATGGCTTCTGAACTGTTTACCCGCCTGGCTGAAAAGCTGTACATAGACCTCCTCTCCCCGCTGCTTGGGCTTTTTTTTGCCACCATGCTCATTGCCGAGGATGTGGAGCTGCGCACCATCAATTACATCCTGACGCGTCCCATCCGCCGGGGAATTTGGGTACTGGGACGGTTCACGGCATTTTTGCTGGCCGCCGCGCCTATTCTGCTGGTTTCCCTTGCCATAACTGCCGTTGCCTGCAGCGTGGAACGCCAGGGGTTCGTGCTGTCTAATTTCAATGACCTCAAACTGTTTATCCATTACGTTGCCGTGCAGACCATCGCTCTGGCGGTCTATGGCGCTTTTTCCCTGTTTCTGGGCGCCTTAACTAAGCGGCCTATCGTGTACGGCGTTCTGCTGATTTATGGCTGGCAGCGGGTCGCCGCTTTTGTGCCCGGCGTGGTTGATTTTCTGACCATACAGAAATACATCGATGGCTTGAAACCTGTTTTGGCGACCCAGCGCAACCTGGTGGAAATCCAGACGGCGCTGGGTACCTTTCAGCGGGAAGTGTTTGCTGTCGGCGCCGTGAAAGCGCTGGTGGTGCTTTTGGTCCTGATCAGCCTGTTTCTGGGAGCCTCCGCGCTGTCACTGCGGACCCGTGAATTCGGAGGGGACAAAACTGCGGGGTCCTGATTGGCCTCTGACGGCTGTTTCCGGGGAAATCCCCTGTAATCTGTGTATAATCATTTTGTTGCGCCGAAGCACGTGGGAATAATACCGCCAGATTACTTGTATAGTTAAGTGGCTTGGTAGTTTCGTAAAAAGATAGTTAAGTGGAGGAGAAGCCATGACTTTCTTCGGTGCGCGTCTGATGGAATGGGCGGTTGCCCGGCCCCGGTTCGTTGTTTTCGGGACCTTCCTGCTGACGGCCGCAGTTGTTGCCCTGGCGCTGCTCCCGACACTGCTCCCGGGGATGTTCCCTTTTCTGAGCCCTATCCGCGTGGACACGGATCCGGAAAATATGCTTGACAGCGATGAACCGGTCCGAGTTTTCCACAATGATATGAAACGGGTATTTGATCTCAGTGAGATCATCGTGGTCGGGGTGGTCAATGACCGCGATCCGGACGGCGTTTTCAATCCGGACTCCCTTCGGCGGATTGCTGAACTCACCGAGTACGCCAAAACCCTTCGGGGGGAAGCTATCGGCGTTAATGATCCCGACGCGGGAGTAATCGCCGTCGACGTTATAGCGCCCGGAACCGTGGACAATATTCAACCCGGCGCCCCTGGAGAAGTGCGCTTTGAGTGGCTCATGCCCGCGCCTCCCAAGACCCGTGAAGAGGCGCTGGCCATCCGCGACAAAGCGGCTCGACTGCCTTTTCTTCAGGGCACGCTCGTGGCCGAGTCCGGTAAAGCCATCGCGCTTTATCTGCCCATAACTGCCAAAAACCTGAGTTACCGGATCTCCAAAAAACTCCAGGAAAAAATTAATTCCTTTGGACAGGTTGACGACCAGTTTCACATCACGGGGCTGCCTGTCGTCAATGATACCTTCGGGGTCGAAATGTTCATTCAGATGGCCATATCGGCGCCCCTGGCCATGCTGGTCATTTTCCTCCTTATGCTTTATTTCTTCCGGAAACTTATCCTGATCA
>JAKOTZ010000186.1 GCA_029776995.1 Candidatus Hydrogenedentota bacterium | reverse complement strand
GGCTCCGAGAGCACACGGATAATCAGCTCGCCCAGTTTCCGGTAGTATTCCTCATGCTCGAGGGTCCCCCGTGTTCCTCCCGTGCTTTCGCCGCGTTCTGCGCACAAAAAAATCAGGTCTATATCGGAACTGAAATTGAGTTCCCGTCCCCCCAGTTTTCCCAGCGCCAGCACAACGAACGGATATTCCGGCTCGTCGCTGTAACCGGGGGGGAATCCATAAAGGGGCTCCATTTCCGCCCTGGCAATCATTAACGCGCAGCCAATCACCGCGTCTGCCAGGTTGCTCAGATCCATGACCACCGATGGCAGCGGCATCCGCTTCCAGACCTCACGGGCGGCAATCCGAAGCAGTTCCCGGCGTATAAAACGCCGCAGCGCGGAGCGCCGTTCCTCCAGCCGGTTATGGTGGCTGACCAGCCGCTGCAGCTCCCGCGAATGTGTATCAACGTCTACCGCGTCATTCAGCTCGGCCTCCGTCCACAGCCATGAAGCATATTCCGGGTTCCGGCAAAGGATGTCCTCCAGGAAAGGGCTGTTCTCAAAAAGCGTAACCAGCATGCGGCAATAGCTGGGCGCCTCAGCCATCATCACGCGTTCCGTGGTCGGATCAAAACAGCGTTCCAGAAATCGGGCCAATGCGCGCACGGCCCGCGATGGATCGGCAGAGCGCGTAAGGCAATCCCGCAACACTGGAAGCAGGTTTTCCGGAGCGCCTTCCTCAACAGCCGCCAGCAGGGATTGATCACGCTCCGGATCCTCAAATGGAATATCAGCGCCCCATTCCATATCTTTCCGTAAATCCCGTGAATTTTGAAAGCATCACGTCTGTTCAATCCGGTTCGGCGGCCGCGTTTAACATCAATCGTCCAAATCTTCGCCGCCAGACAGATCCTCTTCATGCAGATCAAGGTCCGGCGGGACTGCGGAAAGGCTTACTTTCCTTTCGGGCAGCTCTACCACAAAACTTCCGGGAAAAAGATTCATCACCGGAGCGAGCAGTGAGACTTCTTCCCCAACTGGTGGCCGCTGCCGAACCGTTCCCTCTTTGGTTCCAGCCGGATCGACGGCTGGCGTCTGTTCCCGAATCTGGGCGGAGTTCCGGGCGAATCTGTCCGATTTTGTTACCGAACCGCCGCGGGCAGGCTTGGCGCCCGCGTTGTTTGGCGCTGCATGAGGAACCGGTTCCTGCGGTGGATATTCCCCGCGAAGCCGGTCCCGTTCAGTAGGGTTTGGCGGCCGGCCTCCTTCCGCCGGTGACGCTGTGTGGTTATTTTTTAAGGGCGCGGACGGATTCGAGGCAATGGTCCCGCCCTCAGCCAACATCATCAATTTCTCAAGCACTGTGTCGAGCGATATTTCTTCCACACCTTTAGAGATACGTATCAGCATGGCCTCCAGCGCCGTGCGCTGCGCCAGCATGGTGTCATAATTGCCAGCCAGTCCCGCCAGCTGTTCCACGATACGCATGAGCCTTACCGGCCCAAAGCGTCCCGCGCGGGAACGCAATTCCGGAACGTCCTCTTCAGGAACGGGAAGCAGTGTTGTATCAGACGTAGTGGCGCTCACCAGGAGGTTGCGAAAATAACGCACCAGTTCTTCCACGAAATACCCCAGGTCTTTTCCCGCCGCCACCACGTCTTCGATAACACGGAGAATTTCATTTACATCCCCGCCCGCGATGGCATCGCAAAGCCGGTGAAATACGGCCCAGTCCACCAGGCCCAGCACGTCAAAGACGTCCCCGTAGGTAATCTCGCCGTCACAGTAAGCGATAAGCTGGTCCAGAATGCTTTCCGCGTCCCGGATCCCCCCCTCAGACGCGCGGGCGATCGCGTACAGAGCGTCGTCCGTTGCCCGGATCCCTTCCTGGTCGAGAATGCGGCGAAGCAGTTCCACGATTTTGGCTGCCGGTACCCGCCGGAAATCGTACCGCTGGCACCTGGATATGATGGTCGCGGGAACTTTATGCGCCTCCGTGGTGGCCAGCACGAATACCGCGTGGGGAGGCGGTTCTTCAAGCGTCTTCAGCAGCGCGTTGAACGCGCCGGACGACAGCTGGTGCACCTCGTCGATGATATAAACCTTGTATCGGCCCGAGGTCGGCACCATGCGAACGTTCTCGCGGATTTCGCGGGCATGTTCCACACCGTTATTCGACGCGCCGTCAATCTCAATGACGTCGATACTGTTGCCTGACGCGATCGCGCGGCAATTATCACAGGTCCCGCACGGAGTCGGCGTGGGACCGTCCGAGGACAGGCAGTTCAGGGCCTTCGCCAGAATGCGCGCTGTCGTCGTCTTACCGATGCCGCGGGACCCCAGGAAAAGGTATGCGTGGTGGATCCGTCCGCTGGCCAGCGCGTTGCGCAATGTCCGAGTGATATGCTCCTGGCCCACAACCTCATCGAAACCCTGGGGACGCCATTTACGGGCCAGCGCGGTGTAGCTTTCTTTCGACATCGGTTCCCCGCATCGGAATAATAATGGACACGGAGCCCCGCCGCCGGACAGGACCGCAACACACGGAAACGCTCGACTACGGCTGCTTCCTCTCGGACCTGACCGGGTTCGCCGATGTCCCGTTGTACGGGGCCCGACGGCGGGAAACCCCGTGATGGTTTACTCCCTCTTACCCCCATACCCTACCATACGGATTTAAAGGCCGTCAAACTGCTTTCGGATCAGCCCAGGTTCAGGTTCTCCGTGCGGACCACCTTTTCCAGGTATTTCCGCGCCGAGGCCAGGGAATCCACAAAAGGATTTACCGCCAGGGCCTGAAGCGCCAGTTCAAAAGACGCGTGCCGGACGGCCTCAATCACCAGCCGGTCGCTTTCCTTCATCAGGCAGAACAGTCCGCGCAGGAATCGCGGCAGGGCTCCGATTTTCCGCGAAGTGACGGCACCCTGGCTTATCGTCACCGGAATTTCCACGCAGGATTCCTCGGGCAGGTCCAGAATTGCGCCTTTGTTCGACACGCAGAGTATCGGCCTGGCGTCGTGATGGCCCTCAAAACTCTCCAGAAGCGGCAGCACAGATTCTTCGTACCAGATCGCGTTTCGCTGCCTCGTCGCTTCGGGGATCATATCCACCCTGCTGTCTTCATATATGCGCAGAATCTGGGATTCCGCCTCAATTAGCATCTCAGAGCGGTAACGCTGGTTCCTTTTCTGGCTCCAGAGAATTTCCCCCCTCCGGAAATACGCGGCCGCCTCCGGCGTGGGAATCAGCCGAAACAGCGAAACGAGATCCCGATCAAAACTGCTGTCTTCGCTCTGCTCTATCGCGTCCAGCAATTGCGCCATCCGGCTGCGGCCATCGTGGCGCACATCCTGAATCCAGCCAAAATGGTACAGCCCGAAATAATCAACCTCCAGCTCTGCTGGAGGAACCCCCAGCAGCAGCGCAATCCTGCTGCAGTACTTACGGGCAAGGTCGCAAACCCCTACGACCTTCAGCGATGTCAGCCGGGTCAACGCCTCAACGACAACGCCGACCGGGCTCATCATGTTAACGAATATGGCATTCGGCGCCAGCTCTTCGATTACCCTGGCGTACTCCAGTACCACCGGCAGCGACCTCAGCGCGTTCGTAACCGCGCCCGCGCCCACCTGTTCACTGCCCAGCAGGTCAAATTGCGGCGGGGTGGATTCATCGCGGAACCTGGCTTTCATCCCGCCCACCCGCATTTGATTGATAATGTATTTGGCGCCTTCAACCGCCCGCCGTATATCCGTTTCCGGAATAATCACCGTGGGATATCCGGCCCGGTTGATCAGGCGCCTGCAGAAGTTGGCCACGGTTTCCAGTTTCCGCCCCGGATGGCCGAAAAGAACGATCTCCTCCACCGGGAGATTTCGGGCGATTATCGCGTTTACCAGTTCGGGCACGTAAACGCTGCTGCCCCCCAGGACGGTAATGCGGTGAATTAACGGCGGTAAAAGTTCTGAATTCTTCCGTGAAGACTTTGGCCTCATCAGACTTCCCGTTTACTGCAATGCGCCCAATATTAACATTCCTGTCGCTCAGGTATTAACCTACCTGTTCACGCATCAGCAATGCAAACCCATTCTGCCAATCTCAGCGACAACCGATCAAACGATCCGTTGCGCGGGAAAACCTCATCTGAAAAAAACACAGGCGCCCGGAAACATGTGGCGCCGCACCCCTGCCAGATTTTTTTGTATGCAGCGAATTGGACAGAATACCTTAAGCGTGATCGCCGCCCGGAGCGCGCAGGCGGCTCACCTGAAGATGTTCACAGATCTTTTTGAACACCCGGATATTGTAATAATCCTCGCGCTCCATGTCACCATACTCGTGGCGATGTTCCCACAGGGAACGGACGGTTTCCGCCATGTCATACCGGGGCGTAAAATTCAAAACCTCACGGATACGGGAGCAGTCCACCCGGTAGTTCCGGTAATCCGAACGGTTGAGGGTTTCAATCTCGGCTTGAGGGCCGCCAAGGGAAACCAGCGTATCCCGGATCAGCTCCGCCAGTTCACCGATGCGCAGGTTTCCCCACGCCACGTTGAACACGCCGCTGACGGATTCAGGGGCTTCTATGGCTGCCAGAAATGCCCTTGAGGTATCCCGTATATCCAGCAGCGGCCGCCATATGCTGGGATCATTGACGGTAATGCGGCCGGTTGTCATCGCGCTTTTGAACATGGTGTTGACCACCAGGTCAAAGCGCATCCTCGGGCTGTGCCCGTTCACGGTCCCCTGCCGCAGCGCGATCGCCGAAAAATCCTCCCGGGCAAGATGCATCACCCCCTGTTCCCCCTGCCATTTGGAAATCCCGTACGGATAAGGGCAGTTCACCCGGTGGTCTTCCGTGCAGATTTCATCCCCCGTAAATCCGTAGACGGAACAGGAGGAGCCGTAGACAAAGCGCCTTACGCCCGCTTCCCGAGCCTCATACGCCATGTACGCCGGAAGCGCGGCGTTCTGCACAAAGTTCAGCGCGGGATCAAATTCCGCCATTGGGTCATTCGACAGCCCCGCGATAAAAACCACCCGGTCAAACCCCTTCAAAAAATGCCGGTTCAGCGAGAACAGGTCGGCGCGGACCACATCAACGCCCTCGGGCAAATGAACGCCAAACCAGCATTCATCCGCGACGGTAACCTCATGCCCCGCCTCGCGCAGCAGAGGGGTCAGTACCGATCCAACATATCCCGCGCCACCGGCCAAAAGTATCCGCATCGGTTTTCTCCTGTAAACCTCTTCTTTCACTCATTTCAGCGACATCAAAACCGTTCGCCCGCATTTTTGCATTCTACCCCAGCTGCGGCGGAAAATAACCATTAATCTCATCTGTAGTCCGAACCATAATAAAGGATTTGGAGCATGCCCACTAAAAAATACGTGCTTTCTGCGGCTATTCTTCTGCTGGCGGGGTTGCTTACCGTCTCCTGTGCTTCGGTGCCGGCCCCGGCGTCACCCGGCGCGGATAAAGATGCCGTTAGAATCTCCGGCAACAGCGTCATGAAACGGGGACAGGAGTTTTATGTCCGCGCTTTCTATCTTCCGGACCTGATTCATCAGAACCCTGCTTTCGACTGGAACGTCATGACGCGGATTGTTGAGGTGGGCGGCACCACGGTCGCGTTTGACCTTTACGGATTCAGCGCCGATGGAAAAACGCTGGACCCGACTGTAATCAACGCTGTAACACGCTATGCCGAAGAGTGCCATGATTCCCACACGGCTCCTATGGTCAGGGTTCTGGGTGCCATACCACCTGATGAGAAAGCCCGCAGAAAGGAGGCCGTCCGCGCCACAGCCGCCGCTTTTGCCGACTGTCAGCGGGCGATATTCTGGATTGACGGCCCGGACGCCGCTGAATTGACTACGCTGTTTCGCAAGCTGGCGCCGCGGCTGTTTACGGTATCCCCCCGCGGAGGGCATCTCACCCTTGCGGATTCGCCTGATAAGCTTGCGGGACCTCTGGCCATGGCGAATGGATTCATTCCCGACGACCTGAATGCATCACCGCATTTCGTCGTTCCCGACAAACCGGATCTGTACGCGCTGCTGGATCAGCGGCTGACAACGCCGGAAGAGAATATCCCATGGAACCCCGACCCGTCCCTGCTGTCAGAAGAAGAAGCCAAAGAGGGTTTCCTTCCGCTGTTCGACGGGAAAACCATGAACGGCTGGCGACCCTACAAGCCGGGAGTCCTCTCCTACGAACCCCGCAACGGCTGCCTGGAATGGGTCCGGGGCGGCGGGCAGGCGCTGGTTACCGCCAGGCGGTTTGACAACTTCATCCTCAGGTTCGACTGGAAAATCGTTGAAAACGGAAACAGCGGCGTCTGGCTCCGCGCGCCCAGAGCGGGACGCGCTTCCAGATTCGGTTTCGAATTCCAGATCCTTGGTGACAGTAAAGATCCTGAAATCACTAAAACCTCCACAGGCTCAATTTACGACGCGATTCCTCCCCTGTGCCGTCCCAACAAACCCGAGGGCGAATGGAATTCCGTGGAACTGATTCTGGACGGTCCCCGCTACAAAGCCTACCTGAACGGCGTGCTG
>JAKOTZ010000133.1 GCA_029776995.1 Candidatus Hydrogenedentota bacterium | reverse complement strand
CACGACAATCCCTTTCCACACCGGGTTGCCTTTTTTGTCTTTTTCCTCGATAACTTCCATGTGGTGGTTTGAATCGGTCAGGGCGTAACGCGGGCAGAATGCTTTGCCGATTTTTTCCGGCTTGACGTAATCCCGTATCCGCACCGCGTGGATCGGCACGCCGTTAATCCTTGGATGGTTCGCGGGGGCGTTGAAAGCCTTTTTGGGATCGTTTCCATGCGCTTCCAGGTGTTGCAGCACGATACTCCGGATCTTCGGGTCCTCAATCCGTTTTGCCTTTTTGTCATCGAAAGTGCCGTCCAGCGGTTTGCGCACCACGTGGTACGTCTTGCCATTTTCGTCCACCCGCGGCGGAGAATAGAACGTGTCGTTATGGAGCTGGCCCTGCAGGCGGTGGTCCACACGATGCGATACCACGATGGCGCTGACCGCGTTCCGGACATCATCCAGAAATCCGCTCCAGGGTTCCTCCACCCACTTCTGGTATCCCCGGATGCTCCGCTGGCACTGTTGCTGTTTTTCCACGGCATCGCTCAGGTACTTGACCATTCCCGGCGTGGCCAGGGCCAGCACCAGCGCGTCAATGGCATGGTGCCGGTGGTCTGCCCGGTTTTTCCTGGGGTCCGGCGATTCGGGGTCTCCGAGGATGCTGTTCAGTTTCCAGCATTTGCGCAGCTCCGCCGTAACGCCGCCTGAAAAAGCCTTGATTCTCTTCAACCGTTCATCCTGGGGATACAGCAGTTCCAGATATCTTTTGGCCGCGACGGAGGCATGGCGGGTGTCGTTCATCTTCTGGTCCACGAAATCCGGTGGAATTTCTTCCTTCATGAACAGCTCCAATTTTGAAGCAATATCAGGGTGTCCTTTTGGCGTGAATTGGGGCTTATTCACCGCGGCCAGCGGCCGGAATGCCCGGACCCGCTGCAGCATCGCTGGCCATTCCGGCGTATCTTTGAACGCCTGGGCCGGGGTGCGGTTGCCTTTCCGCAGGTTCCACTCCCGATGGCACAGGGTTTTGTTCACAAACGAATTATCCAGGCTTTTTGAATACGGCAGGATGTGCTCGATGTCGAATTCCGCCTGGGGGCCGAATAGATTGTGGTAGTTAATCGCTTTTCCGGAGTAGGGGCATATCCAGCCGCATTCTTCAGCCAGCAGCCACTTTTCGATGTCCCGCGCGCTGATGGCATTGGGGTCTAAACGGAGGTTGTTCTTAATGGCCTCGCGCGCCGCGGAGCGCTGTTTCTCCCGCTCCCGCATTTCTTTCATGCGTTTTTCTCTTCTTTTTCGGCTCTGTTTCATTTCCCGGGCCAGCTCAATATGGATCCGGTCCGGCTTTCCGAATTTGCGGATGATCTCGTTGACCACCTTCCTGGTTTCCGTGAGGGTCCGGATGACCACGGGGCTGCGCAGCGTTCGGTCTACGTCCAGAAAAGGCGGCAGCAGATCGTAGATCCGATGGTTACGTTTTCCATACGCTTGCTCCACAGCGGTTGCATAATCCAGCCCTTGCCGCATGAGAGGAACAATTTTTTTGAGCGCTGTTCGGGAAAGAGAGCAGTAGCCCTGAGGCAGGCGCAGGCTCACCAGTTTCTGTGCGTTTTCCTCATCCAGTTTCCAGACTTCCCGGGCGCGGCGGAGCAGTTTTGCGTCTTTAATGTTGGAGTTGAGCTCGTTGATCAGCTGTGCCTTTTCCGCGTCGCTCATGCTCAGCCAGCGGTCCCGCCCGAAAATTTCTATCAGCCGGGATGCTACTTCGTTTCCCTTGAGTCGGGTTTCTTCGCCCGATGTCAGATTAATAGCCCATCCATCTCGGGATTTGAGTCCCAACTCCCTGAGCAGCGCAGGGAACGATATCTCCGCATGTTCCATGAGGTA
Organism: Candidatus Hydrogenedentota bacterium; assembly: GCA_029776995.1. Taxonomy (GTDB): domain Bacteria; phylum Hydrogenedentota; class Hydrogenedentia; order Hydrogenedentales; family CAITNO01; genus JAGPFE01. Next base: position 20,959 of record JAKOTZ010000133.1, on the reverse strand, counting down.
ATCGTAAAGTTTCTTCCGTTCCTCTTCGGTTAACTTCCGTTTTTCCTGTTCAGGGGAGATCAGTTTCAAATCATTAATTTTCTGCAGGAGGCGGAATTCCTGAGCCAGAAGCGAGTGCCAGGGCGCGCGGGTCTCTTTCGGTTCCAAACTGCAGGGCCCAACCGTGCCCCGCTGGCTTTTCAGCGGACGCTGGCGGAAAATGGCCTTATACAGTTTTCGGACTGTTTTCGGCGCCAGGGATATCGAGCCGAATTCCTGCTGGCGCGCAAGGATGATTTCAAACTCCTGCTGATACATCTGGCGGGCTGTCCAGCGCTTGCGGATACGCTTCTCCTGCACCGGGTCAACTTTGTAGAAATATTCCCCGAGGGTCAGCGCGCCCTTCGCGCGGATTTCCTGTTCCAGTTCCGAGATGCCCTTTTTAACTTCGCCTTCTTCTTCATCTTTTTTCATGGGCGCTTTGCGGTTGCTCAGGAAGCCCCGCCGCATGGCCAGGTGATAGATCGCCCGGCCCAGCGCGTAGGGTTCCAGCGGCTCATACAGGGCCCGGGCCCGCAAAAAATAGGCGATTCCCCGGATGCCGTCCAGCCCGGCCGCGTCGAATCCCCGGTCCGCGTACTGTTCCCGCAGCGTTCGGTCCAGCACTTTGAACAGCGTGTCCCGCTCCACGCTGTCCCGCAGGTTCCCCGGCGGCAGCAATCCTGCTTTCTGCAGCAGTTCTCCCACTTTAATCATTCGCATTACCCGACGTTTGCCCTGGCGGCGCAGCTGGCGGGCCTTCCGCCGGGCAACGGCGCGGGATTCTTCCTGGCCCTTTTCCAGGTCTCCTTCAACTGCCGCGTCAAAAATACGGCTGCCCATCCCCAGAATGCGCTTCGGCCGGTCGTCCTCATACTCGATCAGGGCCCAGCCTACCGAGTTGGCGCCCAGATCCAGCCCCAAAATAGTTGTTGCGCTTTGATCAGCCATGGCCAAAATCCTCCCGTAAACTTATTATAGGCATACGGTACTTAAAACAGTATAGTACACATAAAAGTGATTTGAGGCACCAAAAGATTTTATATGAGAGACCAGCCGCGTTGCGCGCCAACCTGGCGTTTTCTCTCTTGCGTCGGTTACGCGGGAACCCCCTTTCGCGGATATACTAAGTTGCCGCGGGAAATCGTCCGCGAAAAGCTAAGGAAACAGCCATGGAAACTGGGATGCTGACCGTACCGCTGGCTCAGAAGCCGCTGGAGGAAGTATGTGAATTCGCGGAATCCGTTTCCATCAAGGCGCTTGAAATTCCGGCGGAGCCCGGGGGGGCGCACATAGACACGGCCCGGCTGGACAAAAAACGCGCCCAGGCCATACGCCAGACCGTTGAACGCCATTCGCTCTACATCAGCGCGTTGGCCTGCTACACGCCGCACCTGACAGATCCGGCCGGATATGAAAAAGCACGGGACCAGATTCTTTCAGCCGTCGACGCGGCGGCGCAGCTCGGGGTCGGCGTGGTGTGCACGCTGGCCGGATACCCCGCGCCGGGAACCACCCCGCTGGACACCATCCGCAAGGTTTTGCCGGAAGCCTTCGCGCCGGTTCTGGCGCGGGCCAAAGAAAAAAATATCCGGATTGCCGTGGAAAACTGGCCCAGAACCTGCCTGCGCGGCCTGGATACCTTTGAACTGCTGTTTGATGCCATACCGGCCGAGCACTTCGGTCTCAACTATGACCCGTCTCACCTGGTTCGGCAGGAATGCGACTGGCTGGCCCCAATCTCCATGTTCCGGGACCGGATTTTTCACGTGCACGCGAAGGATGTGCTGATAGACCGGGCGCGGCGGGCCCGGGTGGGCATCCTCGGCGAAGGCTGGTGGCGGTACGTGCTGCCGGGGTTCGGGGAAATACGTTGGGGAGAACTTATCAGCCATCTCCGCCAGAACGGCTATGACGGCGTGCTGAGCATTGAACATGAAGATGAATATCAGTTGGTTGAGGAAGGATTTGCCCGCGCGGCGTGGCATCTGGAACAGTTCTGCTGACACAGCCGAGCGCAACGATGGGGAGTGGAGATTATGAAAAACATCGTTACCGCTGTATGCCGAATGATGGTTTTGGCTGTAGTGCCAGCCCTGTCCGCCGCGGGACAGGCCGCTGAACCGGAGGGACAACAGATGCGGAACGCGGATTATCCGATTACCCCGGTGAAGTTCACGTCAGTGAAGGTGCAGGAGGGATTCTGGAAGAACCGGATGGAAACAAACCGGCGGGTTACCCTCGAAGCAAACTTTCGAAAAGCGGAAGAGACCGGCCGCATCGCCAATTTCGAGAAGGCGGCGAAGCGGAAGCAAGGCAAACACCAGGGCATCTACTTTGATGATTCGGACGTATATAAAATCGTGGAGGGCGCGGCATATTCGCTGGCGCTGGATCCTGATCCGGCCCTGCGCGAACGGGTGGACGCCCTGGTGGAGCTGTTCGCGGCCGCCCAGGAACCCGACGGTTACCTGTACACCGCCCGGACCATCGATCCGGACAATCCCGCGCCGGGATCCGGAAAAAATCGCTGGGACAACATCAAGGATGCCCATGAGCTGTACTGCATGGGGCATATGATCGAGGCCGCCGTCGCGCATTACGACGCGACAGGATCAGACGCGTTTTTACAGGTGGCCCGCAAGGCGGCCGATCTGATCGGCAGCGTGTTTGGGCCCCAGGCCCGGCATGAGGCGACAGGCCATCCCGAACTCGAGCTCGCGCTGGTGAAACTGTACCGGGCAACCGGCGAACGGCGGTACCTGGACCTGGCGAAGTTTTTTGTGGACTGCCGGGGCAATCCCGAAGTGCGCAAACAGCTGTTCGGTCCCCAGTACGGCGATTTTATCCCGGTGCTCCAGCAGGATGCTCCGGTTGGGCACGCGGTCCGGGCGGCATATTTCTTCGCCGGTGTCGCGGATGTCGCAGCCTGCACGGGGGAAAAGGCTTACATCGAGGCGATAGACCGCATATGGGACCGCATGGTCCGGGCCAGAATGTATGTTACGGGTGGAATTGGTTCGCGGCGCGACGGAGAAGCCTTTGGCGAAGATTATGAGCTCCCCAATAAAATGGCTTACGCGGAAACCTGCGCGGCCATCGCGAACTGCCTGTGGAGTTGGCGTATGTTCCTCCTGCATGGGGACAGCCGGTACATGGACGTTTTCGAACGGGCCCTCTATAACGCGGTCATTCCCGGCGTGTCCATGCAGGGCGACACGTTCTTCTACCCGAATCCGCTCGAATCCGACGGCGTGTTTGCCTTCAACCACGGATCCGCCGAACGGCAGCCCTGGTTCGGCTGTTCCTGCTGTCCCACCAACATCGTGCGGTTTATTCCGTCGGTGCCGGGCTTCGCTATGGCTCATGCCGACAACCGCCTGTATGTGAACCTGTACATGAGCGCGGACGCGGCTGTCACGCTGGCCGGCAAGACGGTCCGCCTGAATATGCGCACGGAATACCCATGGGAGGGCCGTGTGCAGATCACGGTACAGCCGGAAGCCCCTGTTGAATTTGCGCTGAACCTGCGGATTCCGGGATGGGCGCTGGACCAGCCTGTGCCGGGGGATCTGTACTCTTACCTTCCGGCTTCGCACCCGCCGGTAACACTCAAAGTCAACGGGAAGGAACATATCCTGATGCTGGAGAAGGGCTACGCGTCGGTCTCCCGAAAGTGGAATCCCGGAGACACCGTGGAGCTGAACCTGCCCATGGTTCCCCGGCGGGTTATTGCCCATGAATCAGTCGCTGACAACCGGGGGCGCGTCGCGTTCGAAAGGGGTCCGCTGGTGTACTGTTTTGAAGGCGCCGACAATCAGGGTAAAGTGCTGAACCTATTCGTGAAGGACGACGCGCCCGTTAAAGAATCCCGCGAACCGGATCTCTTGGGCGGCGTTATCTCCCTGAGCATGCCCGCCGGCGCCCTGTTCCGCGATGAAAACGGGGAAGTCCGTCAGCAGGAGGTCACCGCGAAGGCGATACCCTATTACGCGTGGTGTCATCGGGGCGCGAATGAAATGGTCGTCTGGATGTCCCGGAGCGCGGAAAACGCGGCAGCCGCGCCTCCCCCCACGCTGGCCAACCGGTCTAAAGTTACGGCATCTTTTGTGTGCCCCACGGATTCCCTGCGGGCCGTGAACGATGGCGCGGAACCGAAACGTTCCGCCGACGGTTCTATCCCCCGAATGACCTGGTGGGACCGCAAAGGCACCGCGGAATGGATCCAGTATGAATTTCCGGAACCGGCCCGTATCGAAGGGTGCGCCGTGTACTGGTTCGATGACCGCCCCAAAGGAGGATGCCGCATTCCACAGGCGTGGCGCGTGCTCTACCGGGATGGCGGAGAATGGAAACCGGCGCCGAAAGCAAAAATTGACAAACCGGCTGCCAACCGGTGGAATGAGGCCCGGTTTGTGCCGTTGAGCACCGACGGGCTGCGTATCGAAGTGCAGCTGCAGGACGGTTTCTCGGGCGGGATACTTGAATGGAAACTGCTGGAGGCAAAGTAATCCCTCGTGATTTGCGCTCATGCGGGTAATGTAGAGGAACTTCCCGGCCAGCCTGCCTGGTGGCGCGACAGAATACTGTGGCTCATCTGCGCGCTGGCGCTGGCGTTGAGGCTGGTCCGCCTCGGATACAACGACCTCTGGCACGACGAAGTGCACAACCTGCTGTGCGCGGAATTTCTGGGAGACCTACTTCGGTACGGGCACCTGGCGTCAAATCATCCGCCCCTGCCCTATATCCTCCTGCGGGGATGGCAGGAGCTGGGTTTCGGGCCTGATGAATTCTCCCTGCGACTGCTGCCCGCGCTGGCCGGCACGGCAGGCGTGGCAACACTGTATCTGTTCGCCCGCCTTCTTTTTGGTCGGCCAGCCGCGTTGTGGTCTGCCTGCCTGCTGGCGCTGTCACCTTACCAGCTGCTTCACGCCCAGGATTTGAAGGAATATATCTATCTGCCGGCATTGGTTCCGCTGATCGGATATTTTATTGTCCGGGCGACCCGCGAACGCCGGCTCATCTGGTGGCTCCTGTACGGTATATCCGCGGGGTTGGGCTGTTACACGGAGGCATTTGTGGCACCGTTGCTGGTGGCGCTGAACCTCTGGGCCATGGCGAAAATGTACACGGACCGGGCGCCGCTTAGCGTCTGGGCCGGATGGTGTGGGGGCAACCTGCTGGGCGCGGCGCTGTTTGTGCCCTGGCTGGCGATCATGCTCCGCAAAGCCGTGGCCACCATGGTGGAGTCCACCCAATGGTGGGTTCCGAAGCCGGGAATGCTGGAGGTCGCGGTCTGGCTGAAGACCATTGCCTACGGGTACTGCGTGTCATGGCTGGGGACGGGGCTGGCGGTCCTGGTTTTCTACGGGCTGATCCTGTGGGGAAGTTATGCCGGCTGGCGGGAGGGAAAACGCTGGGAAGTCGGATTGCTGATGGCATGGTTTATCCTGCCGGCCTCCATGGTTTTTGTCATCTCACACATTACCCAAAGCATCTTTCTGTTGCGCGCCCTGCTCCCCTACGCGGTTGGGGCCTGGGTGCTCGCAGGACTGGGCATACAGCGCGTCCAATGGCGTCCAGCTGTTTCAGCGGTATTGATCGGCGCCCTGAGCTGGGGATTGGCGCAGTATTATGCCCGGGATTTTACAAAGCTTCAGTATCCGCACCGCCCAGGGATTCATCCACCACAACCCTTTAGACAGGCCGCTAACTATATAGTCAGAAACCAACAGGAGGGCGATCTGGTGCTGCATGCCAGCCATGCCAACTGGCTGCCCTTTCTGTGGTATGGGCTGCGCGGGCGCCCCATGAAAAATGCCGGAGCCATGGAGGGATTTATCCGCTATTTTGAACTGGCCAATCCCCGGAACACGCCGAATCCCGTAATGGACGGTTATTTCCCTGAATCTCTGGAAACGCAGGTTTCCGGATTCCAGCGTATATGGTTCGTATTTGGAGAATGGGAGAGGGAATCTCTTGGGGATCACGCCCTGATCACCTGGCGCTGGTTGGACAGCCATTACACCGAGACGGACCGCGCGGCATTCGGCGATCTGGACATCCGGCTGTACGAACCGCGGGAAGGCCGACCTGTACGCGGCCGGATACGGGATAACGGCCTTGCCGCGGAAGAAATCATCGGTCCAGACGCGACGCCGCACATTAAGGTCATGCCCGACGCCAGCCTGGATGGCGCTCCGCCGGTGACGCCGCTTAAGGTTACCGCCGAAGGTTCGCCGCTGGGCCTGCTGCTGGAGCTGGATCCGGAAAAACTTCAGGCACGTCTGGTTTCTTCCAGGGAGACACCGGTCCACTGCCTGGTGGAATGGGCCTATTCCAGCGCGTGCGTATCCGCGGCTTCCTTCGCGCGGGATAATATCCGAAGCGACACCTGGCTTCCTGTGGCCCGATATAATCCATCCCCGCCCCCGCGGGTTTGGCATACCACCATGTTCAATGCCAACCTGCAGCATGGCGCGGGAACCGCGTCTGCGACGATGACACTGCCTGCCGGGATGTATCAGCTGTGGACCAGCCTGATGGGACCGGTCCCTTCGGAGCGGTACCTGATTGCGCCGCTGACCCTGTCCGTCAATGGCGCTGAGATCCTGTCGCTGAAAAACCTGCCTGCGGCGCAGGAATCGCGGAACACGGTTGATGCTGACACGAAAAGCCCGCCGTCATGGCAATGGTATCCCGGATCGGAGGCATTTACCGTAAATGAAGGTCAGCTGGTGACGCTGCGGGCTTCGGCGGAACCTCTGCCGGGCCCGGAACCGGGGTGGATAAATTGGGGCGACCTGCTGATTGCTCCGGCGGACTGCGGCGGTAATGTGGTTCACCGCATGGAGGTGACACTGGAGCCGGGGGACGAAATATACATTCCAGATACGGAGCCTGAAGATTGCCAAAGGGCGCTGCCGCGGTTCGATGTTTGGGTCTGGCCGGCCGACGAAAGCGGGCTGGCGCTGCGGGTGTTTACGGAACGCCCTTAATTTCCCCACCCATAGCAACAATGTCCTCTGCCGATTGGCTTGTTACCTTCCCAATACCATCAAAGAAGGAAAAAATCTTGATTTGTTCATATAACATGTGTTAATCTGCACTAAACGGTCAAGGCTTCGTAAATGCAGATTTCAGGACAACATTTCCAAATCCTTCGGCCGACTCGAGAAAATTTTCTTCATTGTTGCCGATTTTCCAGCATTGTGTCCGGTGTGCTCTTCTTTATTGCCTGCCTGATTCTCGTCGCCGCTCTGCACGATCAAATACCCGGGCTTTGTCTCCATCTGAACAGCCATGCCGGTATTGATGATTGTCCTTTGTGTCATGTCAAATACCATGTTTTCAAAAGTGCCACGTTATGGCTGATCCTTGTCCTGCCGTTTTTTGTTTTTCGGTTCATCGCCACGCTGAGAATTAATGGCTGGCCTTTGCGCCTGGCTCACACGCACCCAGCATTTCGCGCTCCTCCTTCCGCCTGACGCCAGCCGCAAAAATCTTCAAAATCGCCTGATCTTATGAGTGAGCACGCTGCGGATGAGCCCGTGGTGTGTACGAAATCTCTTCAAACGTGGACACGTGTGTTATGCGTGTTTCCAATTCAAGGAAGGAGTTTGTATCCATGAATACAATCAAAACAAAATACCCGGATTTTCATCGAACGGGTTATGGCAAGGGGTTCACTCTGATCGAACTGCTGGTCGTGATTGCCATTATCGGAATCCTGGCCGCGATTCTTCTTCCCGCGCTGGCGCGCGCCCGGGAGGCTGCCCGCAGGGCATCCTGCCAGAACAACCTGAAACAGATCGGGTTAATCATGAAAATGTATGCCAATGAAGCTCGGGGAGCGTTCCCTCCCATGAAATCCCGGGGTTGTGACGGCACCCCGCACCCCATGGAACAGATGTGCGACGTGACGGTTATGTACCCGGAGTACCTTACAGATTTCAGCATACTCATCTGTCCAAGCGCCCCTGCCGGACAGACCCCGGAAGAACGCTGGGATCAGGGAAAAACGACCAGTCCATACTGGTACGCATGGTCCGGCAGCAACAATGAAACTGTGGAACCTTGCGAAGTGGCGGATTATCCCTATACGTATATTGGCTGGGTAATTACCAGTGACATGGTGGACGAGCCCAGTAAACTGGCCGCGCTGGAAACCAATGTCTTCGATCCAGTTAGTGGATTGGGAGCCCGGATTACTGCGGAACCCGAAAAGGCGGTCCGGGATGACTGGCGCGTCGTGGTTTCCGGATCGGGGAATGGAGTCGGCGACCTGATTTACCGTCTGCGTGAAGGGATTGAACGGTTTCTCATTACAGACATCAATAACCCGGCGGGTGCCGCGATGGCGCAGTCCAACATGCCAATTTTCTGGGATATTGTCTGTGATGAGCCGACACATTTCAATCACGTGCCGGGAGGTTCCAATATCCTGTTCATGGATGGCCACGTGGAATTTGTCCGCTGGCCGGGGCGCCGCGGTCCGGGAGGTACATGGACCAATTTCGAAGGAATTGAACTTCCGGTTGGCGGAACCTTTCCTATGAACGCAGGGGGTATTACCTTCCATGCGGCCTCTCATTATTTTGGCGGTATCGCGAATCCGCACTGAGTAATCCGCCTATTCCGGCGCGTCTGGTTTATCCGGGCGCGCCGGTTATCTTTCAGTCAGTGCGTCTGGAAATGCTGTTCGCGCAGATACCGTAAAAGCAGATCGGGATAATCCGTGACGACATAATCAGGCTGGTGTTCCGCAATGAACTTAAAGGTTTTCTCGTCGCGGCGCAGGTCGTACAGCATGGTCTTCACCTGAAGCGTTTTACATGCCTCAATGAATGCGTCTGTCATCTGATGCCGCAGGCATTCAATAACCGCCGGCCGCCAGCGGTCGACCAGATCCGGAACATTGTCCCGAGGTTCCAGCGTTACTTTAAGCGGCCAGTCCGGCGCCAGCCGCCGGAATTGTTGGATATCCTGCGGGAGCGTAAAGAAAAACAGCATGTCCCGGGCCATGTCCATCTCCTGGATCAGGCGGACCAGCTCGGTAATGTCTCCTCCTTTATAGTCCAGGTATACCTTCAGTTTCCCGCGCGCATCACGGAGAAAGTCCCGCAGACGGGGCACCTTTTCGCCGGTGTATCGGGGGTCGAACCATGATCCCGCGTCCAGCGAGTAAATATAGTCAGAGGTAAGTTCATCCAGCGCGCCGGTGCCGTCGGTGGTACGGTCCACCGTGCGGTCATGCATCAGGTAGAAAACGCCATCCTTACTGGACCGAACATCGATTTCGACCCAAGGCACGCCCAGCTCGATACATCGGTGCGCGGCGGCCAGCGTATTTTCCGGGGCGATGCCCGCCCCGCACCGGTGGGCTGCAACTTCCGTCCCCCGCGCGAAAACCTGCGCCAACAGCATCAATGCGATCAGGATAAAGAACTGCGCCCACGTTAGGGGTTTTTTCCGGTGCCATTTCACAACTTTTATCATGATGCATGCGCTTCCCTTCTCCCATGATAACATTAATGAGCCTTCACATATATCATGGATTTACAGGGTCAGCGGCGGATTAGCGAGTCGTTAAAATCCTGTATGGCTTTAAGCGTATCACCGAACACCGGGTATGCCGGAATAGGGGCGTCCCGCCAACAGATTTCTCCGCCAGGGCTGGAATGTTTCCGAACCCTTCGGAGGAGTGGCATCCCATCCGGCAGGTCTTATGCGCGAGGCGCCGGCTGATCCACCGGAAACCGCCCGAACCAGGATTTCAGCCGGTACCGCAGGATCAGCAGAATCATTTCGAGGCCCAGCAGAAAGGCCCTGAACTTATTGCCGGTCACGGATGATTGCCCAACCCGTTTACGGTAGTTGACCGGAATTTCCACAAAGGGCAGTTTCATCAGGATGGTCAGCACCATCAGTTCCGGGCCGAACGCGGATCCTCCAACGGTAAAATAGGGGCGTACCCGCGCCAGCGCTTCCCGGCGGTACAGCTTCATGGTGCACCCCACGTCGCTCAGGAACGTGGTATTGAACAGAAACTCCATCAGCTTCGCCACCGCGTAGTTGCCCCATTTCAGGAAAAATCCCATGTTGGCGCCTTCCCAGACGAATTCCCGGGCGGTGCGGGTGCCGAATACGACCGGCACGTCGTCGCTGAAGGCCAGCAGCTTGATAACGTCGTGCCCGGAGAACGTACCGTCCGGTTCCGCCAGAATAATCAGGTCCCCGGTAGCCTCATCCATGCCCCGCCAGAGCGCATACCCATATCCCTGCCGGGATTCATGGACCAGTCTGGCGCCGCTGCCGGCCACCGCTTCATCCGTGCCGGGCGCGGCATTGTTGTTGACCACAATGATTTCGTCCACCCAGCCCGACGCGAAAAAATCCTCGATCGCCTGGCGGATGGAGTCTTTTTCATTGTAGGTCGGAAAAACGACCGATACCCGCTGATTGCGCCACATGCCTTTATTGTGCCACGGCACAGAATGTCGCGCAAAGCTCAGCGTATGGTCATGTTTCATATGGGCACACAGGTTGTTTCAAAATTAAACAGCAATAGGATTGTTGAAAAGGATCAAATGGAAACCAAAAACATTAAGTAATTGAAAAATAATAACTTACGAAACATAAACCCTTTTGGCACAGGTTTTGATATCACAGAACTGCCCGCAGAAAGGGCAACCAGAAAATTGAAAGCAGGCTGAACAGCAGAACCCGAAGAAAGGAGGGTTGAACCATGAGAAACTTTTGGGATCCGTTCCGTGAATTTGAAGCGCTTTACCGGGAAATGGAACAGTTGTTCGACCAGGTGAATCCGGTTAGGCGGATTTTCGGGCGCATCACCGACGGACCGCTGTCCGCGTCGTATCCCCTGATGAACGTGGGAGAGGACAAGGACAATGTGTACGTCGAAGTGCTTGCGCCCGGCCTGAATCCGGATTCCATTGAGGTATCCGTCCTGAACGACCAGTTGCGGATTGCCGGCGAAAAGGCGCCGCTGAAAACGGATATCCGGCCGGAAGCCTTTTACCGCTGCGAGCGCGGCTCGGGCCGGTTTGTCCGGACGCTGACGCTGCCGGTCGATGTCGAAGCGGACAAGGTGACCGCGGATTACAGGAATGGCATCCTGCTGGTTACCCTGCCCAAACAGGCGGCCGCGAAACCGAAGCAGATTGCCGTGAAGGTAAATTGAGAGTGAACTGAGGCGAACAGCATAAAAAGGAGGTGACGGCCATGAAAAACAGCACGCTTCCCACGAAACAGGAAAACAACGCGGTGGCAACCCGTGAAAATACAAGGACGCTGACTCCGCCGGTGGATATCTTCGATGCGGGGGATGCGCTGGTGGTGGTTGCGGACCTTCCGGGAGTTGACCAGGAGCACATCGACATCAACATCGAGAAGAATGTGCTGACGCTGAAGGCCGAGCCTTCTACCCGGGTGTCCGAACCGCGCCTGCTCAATGAATTCGCGCTGTATCCCTTCTACCGGCAGTTCCAGCTGGGCGAAATGGTGGACCAGGAAAAAGTGCGCGCGGAGCTTCGCTACGGCGTTTTGACGGTCTACCTGCCCAAGGTGGCGGAGAAACAGCCGAAGAAGATCGAAGTAAAAGTTGGTTGATGCGTATAGCGGCAGTATAAACGGTTGATACAGGTAGTTGCTGAGTAATAGGCGTGGTCCCCGGTCGGATTTCGGCCGGGGTCCCGCCTTTATTTTTTGTATTTGCTGCTGACCGGAGAAGTGTAGAGGTTAGAGGGTTAGAATGTTCCACGTGGAACATTATGGTCGTCAAGCCGGCGGACAAGGGTAAGGGGGCCCCGTCTCCAGGGCCACTCCTCCGAATAGTGTTCCACGTGGAACATCGGAGGACGGAACGCGGCAGACACATGTCCCTGAACCAGGAAAATGCTGCCCGGCGCCATGATCCGGGACAATATGTCTTGCACTTCCTCCGGCCGTTCCACGGCCCGCGCCGTGAACACGCAGGCACGTTCAGCATCAAATCCATCCGGAAATGAAAACGGCACAACAGCAACCCGTCCGGAAAGTCCCAGTTCCACTATAGCCCTTTCCAGAAAAGCGCTTTTCCGGCGGGATCGTTCATACAGCCTGAAACGTACATCCTCGAGCATGATCGCCACAGGCAGCGCCGGAAACCCGCCACCCGAGCCAATATCCACCCAGTGCGTCAGTCCGGAAGCGGATGTGTAAAAAACAGGAAGCAGCCCCAGGCTGTCACAGGTATGCCGGGAACAGATCCGGGTTTCGTCCCCCGCCGAAACCAGCCCGCACACCCGGTTCCACATGCGGACCAGTTCGGCGTGCAGCCGCAGCCGGTCAACAGCTCCTTCGGGAACCGGAACACGCAACGCCCGCAACCGGTCCAGCGCATCAGACAATGAACAAAAATCTATATTTATATTATCTTGCATATATTTAAAATGTTAAAACTCGTGAGTGCTGCTTTTGTGTTCGGTTATTATAATCCGGTCACCGTGAAAGATGGACGGGATAGAACCATGCCTGGAAAAATCCTTCGGGGATTGCGGATTGTTTTTGTGGGCTTCCTTTTTCTGGGGGGAGTTATCCTTATCCTGTTGTTGGCCGCCGCGCTGTATGAAGAGCCTATGACCAAATACCGGGGACGCGCGTCGCGGGTGTTTATTTCCGATTTCCGTCAGCTGGTGCCGGGACCCGGAATGCCTGACGGGTTTACCCCCCTGCGTTCCACCAACAATGTGGACCTGATCCGGGTGGGGGACAGCCTGTTCATGGGATTCCGCACGGCGCCCAGCCATTTTGCCTCGCCGAATACCCGGCTTCACATCATGCGGTCAGACGATCTGGGAAATACCTGGACCGAGGAATGCAGGATAAACATGAAACGGGATCTCCGTGAACCGAGATTTTTTTATTTTAATCAGCAGCTGTTTTTTTACTTTTTCACCGGAGGGATAAATCCCCTGCGGTTTGAACCCGGACGTATTCACGTCTGCCGACGCCTGGATGACGGAAGCTGGACGGATCCTGAACCCATTTTTGAACCGGGATATGTGGTCTGGCGGTTGCGCGAGCGGGACGGAAAAGCATATATGTCCGTTTACTACGGCGCGGAGATATACGGGAAAGGGTCGCGCGGGGAGGTGCGGCTGCTGCGGTCCGATGACGGGCTCAAATGGGAGCCCATTTCGGAAAAACCCCAGGTGGACCGGGTAGGCGCGGAAGAAGGAGAGTTTCTGTTTGATCCGGACGGCGGCATGTATGCGGTTGTCCGTCTGGAAGTGGGCGGTGGATGTCTGATCTGCCGGGCGGAGGCAGACCAAATCGATCAGTGGAAATGTAAATTTTCGCCCTATAAAGTAGATTCTCCTCTGATGTTTTCGTGTAAAGGTCGTTATTTTGTGGTGGGACGCCGGAACGTGGCCGGCCGGTCCGCCCGGGCTTTGGACTGGCCGGAAGGGCTGCGGAACGCGTGGAGCATGGCCTTTTACTCGCTTACCCGGAAACGCACCTGCGTATATATCCTAAATAAGCAAAATATGGAGCTGGATCCGCTTTTTGATCTGCCCTCAAAGGGCGATACGGCGTTCGCGGGCATTGCTCCGCTGGACAACGAGGGGCGCTTTTTGCTGGTGAACTACAGCAGCCCGGTTGACGGCCCGGACTGGCCCTGGTTTGCCGGACAGATCCTGGGCAGCGTGCTTTACAGCTGCGTGCTGGACTGCTCGTTACTGTGACGGACCGGTGGTGTTGGGGCTGGTGCGGTCCGTATCATCGTTTATCCGCGCAAGGGCGGATTCCACTGTTCGCAGGGCGGGTTCCAGCGCGCTGTGCGGGACCAGCCGATCGCGCAGCGATTCGAGTTTTTCCCGGTCGTTCCATTTGGCGAACAGTTCCGCCTGTTTCCGGGCGATCTGGAGCAGGTAATGGGCAGCGACGGGGTCTTCGGGATCCGTGCGTAAAGCGTCCAGGAAACGGTCAACGGCCTGAAAATCCGTCAGCAGGCTGCGGTACAGGGTCCGCAGGGCCGTCAGATCTATCCGGCGGGCCCGGCGTCGACGTTCGATCCGCTCGCTGACTTCCGGGTCGGCCGTTTCCGCCAGGAGGTCTCCAAGGCTGTCGGATATCATGCTTTCCAGCCAGGCCAGGTTGTCCGGGACGGTATTTTCCCGGATCCAGCGCGGCGCCTCATACTCCACCCAGGGCCAGTCGTCGCGCAGCGCGGTCTTGCGGGCAAGCGACCGCGACGGCGTTTCCGTGCTGGGCGGCCATCCCATGCCGTACGGCAGGCGCAAAGGTTGAAGCGGTTCGGGCAGATCTGGCGGCGCGCCGGCGATCACGCAGGATCCGGTCAGCTCCACCGGGTCCGCAAGCTGTACGTCACCGAGGGCCGCGCGCAGTTCGGGCAGCCCGGCCAGCCGTTGTGCGGCGCGGTCTGGATCGAGTTTCAGGGGCGCGTTGCTGCCGATCAGAAAAAGGTCCGCATTCACGTGGAACACCATGACGTGCGGGAAAACCTGCAGGAAAGTGCCGAACAGGCTCGCCACGACGGGATTTCCCAGGCTGTGCAGGGGGATCCACTGGGACACCATGCCTCCCGGCCGAAGCCTGGAAAGGCATAACCGGTAGTACTCCTCCGTGTAAAAGTTGATGACGCCGGCCATGGCCAGCGGCATGGGCTCGAAGGATATAAAGTCATATTGTTTTCGCGCGGTTTTCAGATAATGCCGGCCGTCTCCCACGATAAACCGGACATTATCCCGGCGCATTACGTCCAGGTTGTCCGCGGCAAACAGCGGGGCGGCTTCGTAGACTTCCGGAGCGATTTCCACCGCGTCGATATGGTCAAACCCCGCGATGGCCAGGGTGCCGCAGGTGATGCCGGAGCCGAAGCACATGAACAGCGCTTCCCGGGGATCCCGGTCGAACAGCAGCGGCAGCGCGCCCTGGAAACGGTTCATCCGGACGCCGCGCTCGATCGAAGTGGTGGCCTGGACGCGGTTGATCCAGAGCACGCGGTCGTGGCCGTCTTGTTGGCCGCGGGGCTGGGAAACCGCCACGGTGGCCTCGGACCCCTCCCGGAAGAAGATGGTTTCGTGGTCGGGAGGTATGTACCACGAGCCCACGGTGTCCATGACGTCGCGGGGCGCCCCGCGCAAAGACAGCGCCAGCGCGAGCAGATACAGCCCAGCCGTAAACAGCCGCCGTTTCACCGGCAGGCACCCGCAGGCGAAGGTTAGGACCAGTCCCGCGAGGAAGGGCAGCATGGCCAGTGCCAGCATGCCGCGGTGAGCGCCTAACAGGGGCAGCGCCGCGAATCCTCCGGCGAGCGCGCCCAGCACGCCGCCGAAGGTATTGGCGCCCAGCAGGACGCCGGTGCTGTGCCCTGTCCGGTCCGGGTTTCCGCCTGCGGCCGCGGCGGCCAGCAGGGGGAATACCGCGCCGGACAAGAAAGCGGCCGGCCCCACGATGAGCAGGGTCCAGGTGAACATAACCAGAGCTTCACGGGGACTTCCGGTCTGGGCCGAAGAGGCCGCGAACCATTCCGGCAGCCGGGCGAATCCGTACAGCTGCAGGCAGACCGTCAGGCCCAGCAGGCAGAGCAGGCCGCCCACGGCGCCGAGCGCGTTATCTCTGCTGGCTCGCGCGAGGATGCCGCCGAACCATCCTCCGGCAGCCAGCGCACCCAGCAGGGCGGCCAGCATGACGGCAAAGGCGTATACGGTCCCCAGAAACACCATGGCCAGCAGGCGGGTCCAGATCACTTCCAGTCCCAGCATGGCAAATCCGGATACGGCAAAAGCCGCGGCGCACAGGGCAACGCGGCCCGGTGGGGCTGGAAGGTGAAGATCCGGGGAAGATGGCTGGCACGCACATGCCGCGGGGGAAGACCGCTGGGCGAGGATACCCAGTCCCGCGGCCGCCGCGTTAAGCGTTGCCGCGGCCAGGGCGGTGCCGCGGTACCCCAGCAGGGGCGCGCCCAGAAATACCGCCGCGAGCGATCCTCCCATGGCGCCCAGCGTATTGATGCCGTAGAGCCATCCCGCCGCGCCTCCGCCGGCCCCCATTCTGCCCGCGGTGAAACCCCGGATAGCCAGGGGCAGGGTTGCGCCCATGCATACGGCCGGAACCAGGACCAGCGTGACGGCGGGCGGGATCCTCGAAAGCAGCCCCTGAAGTGAACCGGCGTCCCCCGCCGGAAGCAGGATTATGGTCAGCCAGTCCGCGGCGCGGCTGATCCAGGGCAGGGCAAGGCCCCAGGCGCAGACGATCCCTTCGAGGAGCGCGTACATCAGGAACGGGCGGGGGGACCGGTCCGCGATGCGGCCTCCCCAGGCGCTTCCGGCCGCCAGGCCCAGGAAAAAGACGGACAGGGAAAGGCTGACTGCCTGGGCCTGGGCGCCAAGCATCAGCATCAGCTGGCGGGTCCACACGGCCTGGTAAATCAGCCCGGCCGCGCCGGAGCAAAGCAGCGCGAGGCTTATGCCGCCCATCGCCGCCATCTTAGAACCAGGTCGGGGGCGGGTCCTGTCGGACATATCGCGTGACATAGGCAACGGCAGCCTCCGCGGAGAAGGTTACGCTGAACAGGTCAAGCGCCTTCGGACGCATAAATCCCTGATCGGCGAGGCTTCCCAGAAAAGCCAGCAGGGGATCGAAAAAACCATCGGCGTTGAGCAGCACCACGGGCTTGTCCAGATACCCCAGCTGTTTCAGGGCCAGCACTTCGAACAACTCATCCAGAGTGCCCGGCCCGCCGGGGAGCGCAATGAATCCGTCGCTGAGGGTTTCCAGTTTCGCTTTGCGGTCCCGCAGGTCGGCGGTGAAGATCAGCTCGTCGGCTTCTTTCCAGGCCAGATCGAGGTCCGCCAGCCGCCGGGGGATCACGCCGACCACGCGGCCGCCGTATTCCCGGACGGCCCGGGCGCAGATCCCCATGAGTCCGATGTTGCCGCCGCCGTAGACCAGGGTCAGGCCCTGGCGTCCGATCGCCGCGCCGAGCGCCTGGGCGGCCTGCCGGTAGACAGGGTCGATGGCATCGCTGGACGCGGCGAAAACGCCGATCCGGCGCGCGGAAGGATGAGCATGGTCGGTCATGACGGGCGCTCCAGCACGCAGAGCATTTCCGCGTGAGGGGTGTAGGGAAACAGGTCAATCACGGTACAGGCAACCAGATTCCATCCCCCCGCGAGTACGGTCCGCAGGTCCCGGGCCAGGGTGGCGGCGTCGCAGGAGGCCCAGACGATCCGGCGCGCGCGGCATCCGGCGAGGGCGGACGCGAGCTGCCGGGCTCCGGTCCGGGGCGGGTCCAGCACGACAGCGTCAAAATCGGTCGAATCCAGGGCCCGGGCCATGTCCGGTTCACTGCCCACCCGGTAATCCCCGGCGCTGACGGACCGGGCCGCCTCGACAGCGGACGGACAGATGTCAAATCCGGTTACGGCGGCCCGGCGCGCGAGGTCCAGGGTCAGGTTGCCGTTTCCGCAGTAGCAGTCCAGGATGGTTTGGGCGTCGCCGACCGCGCGGGACACGGCGTCCCGGAGGATCCGGTTCAGCAGCAGGCTCGACTGGCAGAACGCGCCGTTGACCACGGGAACGCCGTCCATCATGAACCGGGCCGCGGGCTGTCCGTTGCGGGGACTGTTTACCGGATAAGGAAGCCGGTCGGCCAGGCGTTGCCGGTCTTTATCCGCGCACCAGATCAGGGTTTCACCCGTCTCCGGGTGGGCGGTGACGGTTACGGGTCCGGATATGCCCGTTTCAGCCAGGTTTTCCAGGGCGCGGTTGACGTGGGGACCGGCCAGCGGACACCTCCGCACCGGTTCAGCCCGATGGGTATGCCACAGGTAATAGGCGGGGCGTCCCTGGGGATCCGGGTGGAAGGTGCAGCGGTCGCGCCAGCCCAGCCGCAGGGATTCCGGCGCGGGGATGAAGTCGGGCTCGATGAGGATTCCGCCGAGTCGGCGCAGGGTTTCCGCGGCCAGGCGGGGTTTCCACGCGGACTGGCCGGCGTAATCGAAGCATCCCCACAGGTAGGCCTGTTTAGGGGCGTCCGCTCCGCCGATGAAGGGTTGCCGGTGGGGCGAGGGCCGGTGGACCAGCGTTGGCAGGGCTCTGCCCCAGGACCGGTGCCGCGCGGCAGGCTGGGCCGATACGGTATCTCCCGGATAGGCAAAGGGCACAAACCAGGCCTGGCCGTCCAGCCGGGCGATGCCTTCGCCGCCCTGGGCCAGCCCGATGATTTCCAGCCGGGGGATCGAAGCCGGATGGCTCATACGGGCGGTTCCCCGATATTTTTATTCGGGGCGGAGAAATGTGCCCGAAGGCGGCGCAGGGCTTCTTCCAGCATGCCCGAAGCGGGCCCGGGGTGGCCGGTATAGGGAACCATCACTACAATCTGCCGAAGCGGATCCGGATAATCCGCCGGAGAATCGAATCCGACGCGGACCAGGGCCGGGTCCGGCGAGAACAGCTCGAAGTATCCCCGGGGACAGGCAGCCAGCAGCAGGCCCACCCCGCCCGCGCCCCGCAGTTCCGCGGCGGCCCGGCTGCCGAACCAGGTTCCCTGGGGCAGCCGGCGGGAGAGCGTGTCGTCCAGGATACCCGCGCCATCCTGCCGGAGCGCCAGCTGTTCCACCGTCACGCGCAGGGGTTCCGGAATGGGCGCGCCGTGGGGGGTGACCGTCAGCCCCCGGGCCAGGGCGGGCAGGTCATGGAAAGCCAGGCACCACGCGCGTACCGTGAGGTCGGGGCCGGCCCATACGCTCCACAGGGTCGCGCCCAGCTCGTCGCAGCTTTCCGACCATTCCGGCAGGGCGTTCCGGCCGTGGCGGGCGCCGGTTGCGTTGGCGATCGCCCAGTCCGCGGCGGGCTTTTCAATCCATTCCACGTATCCGCAGTCCCCGATGAACTGGCGCAGGGAGAGCGTGTCACCGGGGAACAGGGAAAATCTCCGTTCCATGGCCTGGTTGCCGACCAGGGCTTCATGGCGGGTAATTTGGGTATAGGCCCGGCTGGTCATCTGGCGTGAAGTATCCTGATGGGGCGGAATGGTGGAGCGCCCGCGGAAGTATTGTGCGGACTGGACCCGGCGTCCGTCAAACGCGCCGCCGGGAAATATGGTACAGTTAAATAGAGTTATTTTGTCTGTGCAACCCGGGAGGATCCCGCCATGGATACCGCAAAATCCGAACAGCGTGAATTCAGCAGGTGCCGGGTTTCGTTCCGCGTGGAGGTCCGCACCCGGTGTGGCGTGCTGGTGGACGGCAGCGCCGAAGACCTGAGCCTGAAGGGGGTGCTTCTGAAGACGGAGCGCTCCCTGCCGCTCGACGCGCCGGTGCGGGTGGCTATCCTGCTGGATGGCCCGGAAGGCGGGTACCGGGTGGAATGCAAAGGCACGGTGGCCCGGATTGACCGGCGCGGCGTGGCCATCGCGTTCACGGCGATTGATGGGGACAGCCTGGAACACCTGCGCCAGGTCTTGCGGCTCAATGCCGAAGACGCCGACCATGCCGATAATGAGTTCCTCACCCATGTGGGGCTGAAAGGGCCGGTCCGCCAGGAATCCTGACGGGTGCCGCGCCCCCTGAAAAAGCTCCGGCGGAAGGACTCATGCCTGGCAGGAGGATGGAGTTTTTTATGACAACAAACCGAACCCGTCCATCTGTATCCGTTCCTTGATGGAGCTCCAGTGCTTCTCAAGGAATTCCGCTTCTGCCTCCCTGAACTTTTCGATATCGGGGTACGCGGATGGAGATAAGATATCCCGATACGGGGGGTCTCCGTAAGTGGATGTTCTTCGTGTCTTACGTTCCCTAATTGCCTTTCCTGAAAGCCAGCATACAAAATAAATGTTGGCGGGATAAACAGAAAGCTTATTATCACAGCATGACAGATAGTACGCCACTATAATCGCGTCGTCAAAAAGGCTGATTCCTGTGTACCTCCCGTCTGGGAGCCCGTCAAAGTCTAATGTCATAAACGGCTCTTTGTTATCCATGATCGTCTCCTTTTTCAGGGCGTACAATGACACCCCTTTAACTCCAAATCCGCAATCTGCTTTACAGGCCGGCGTAAGAATGCGAAGGAAGCGTCTTATAAAAGCAACCTTTGCGCGCGTGGAAAAAAGATTATGGATTTGCCGTTGCCAAACGGAATTAAAAGGAGTTCACCCCTACACGCGCGCAGGGAAAAGTTTATTATCGCGGCGGCGGAGCCAAACGGAATTGGTTCACCCCCACGTGCGTGGGGAAAAGGGAGACTGACTATGGCACTGACTGGATCCGCTAGGTTCACCCCCACGTGCGTGGGGAAAAGCGTAAGCCCGCTCCCGCTGTGCTGTCGCCAGTCAGTTCACCCCCACGTGCGTGGGGAAAAGCGTCGGGTACGCCTAATCGTCGCAGAAGGCTTTGGTTCACCCCCACGTGCGTGGGGAAAAGTGCCCCTCCGTCCGAGGCGTCCCGAACGCAATTGGTTCACCCCCACGTGCGTGGGGAAAAGATAGCTTGTGTCCTCAACGTCATTGGTTTTTCCGGTTCACCCCCACGTGCGTGGGGAAAAGTGGAAACGGGTTAACGATCAGGTACAACGCATGGGTTCACCCCCACGTGCGTGGGGAAAAGTATACATAACACTCTGCGTCTCGACCACCTGACGGTTCACCCCCACGTGCGTGGGGAAAAGGTATGACTACTACATGGAGCACTTGCACGAGTAGGTTCACCCCCACGTGCGTGGGGAAAAGATGTTGCGGTGCGCCACAAAGTCCGCGACGGCCGGTTCACCCCCACGTGCGTGGGGAAAAGTATTGACTTTTCACGTTTGCGGAATCCCGAGGTGGTTCACCCCCACGTGCGTGGGGAAAAGCGGCACATGGTCGCCGCGTCGATCAGCGCAGTCGGTTCACCCCCACGTGCGTGGGGAAAAGGCT
>JAKOTZ010000122.1 GCA_029776995.1 Candidatus Hydrogenedentota bacterium | reverse complement strand
GCCATCTGTGCCGCGCTCATCGCGCGATCCGGGCCGTCTCCGGTTCCGATGCCCATCAGCGCGCGGCCGCCAACCTTGACAATGCTCCGCAGGTCCGCGAAGTCCACGTTGATCAGGCCGGGCACCGTGATCAGTTCCGTGATCGCGCGCACCCCGTCGTACAGGATATCGTCGCCGCGCCGGAAAGCGTCCAGGAAGGAGGTCGCCTCCGTGCAGATCTGCAGGATGCGGTCGTTGAGCACCACCACCAGCGTGTCCACGTGTTTCTTGAGTTCTTCGAGCCCCAGCAGCGCCTTTTCCATGCGCTGTTCCCCTTCGAAGCTGAACGGCAGCGTGACAAAGGCGATCGAAAGCGCGTTGATTTCTTTGGCCACCTGGGCCACCAGGGGCGCTGCGCCGGTTCCCGTGCCGCCCCCCAGCCCGACCGCCAGCATAACCAGGTCGGCTCCTTCCAGGGCCATCCGCACCTGGTCGATGTCTTCTTCACAGGCCTTGCGGCCGATTTCCGGGTCCGCCCCGGCGCCCAGCCCCGCGCAGGTGGTCTTGCCGATCTGGATGGGATAGGGAGCCAGGGATTTGCGCAGCGCCTGCGCGTCGGTATTGATGACAATGTAATCCACGCCGGTCAGGTTTTCTTTGATCATCCGGTCGACCGCGTTGCTGCCCCCGCCTCCGATGCCGCACACTTTCACCACGGCCCGCTGGTCGAAGGTTTCAAACTTCTTTCCGGAGCCGGCAGGTCCGGTGGCGCCGGCGGCGCCTTTGGGGTTGCCGGTATCCACCTTCAGCAGGTCCTCATGCTGCCCGAACAGATCCTGGCTCATATGCTTGCCTCCACGTTATTTGACTGCCACCTGGGAACCGAATCGCATGTCGATGTACTCGGAACAGGACGGAAGCCCACGCTGCCACGCGCACAGGGTTTCGAAGCGTTTTACCTGTTCCTCGCACTGTAAACCCGACCACCGCACTTCGCAGGGGAATTCATCAAAATAGGTGTACAGGCTTCCCGGGCTGAACGCGGCGATTTCCGAAATCGTAAACCGGGACAACACCGGGCTGGCCGACAGGGCGCGCCAAAGCCGCAGCGCCGCGGCGAAATGTTCGTGCTGGAAACGGTCGCCGGGCTGGAGCGGCGCCAATCCCGGAATCGAAGTAATGAGGGGGGGCGTAAACTTCCCCAGGGGCGGCACCTCGCGGAGCACCACCCCTTCCTCATCGATCTCGTAGATCCGGTTGTTGCACGATACCGACGCCACCGGCATCCGTTCCGTAATGGAAATGTACACTGCGTTATTGGTGGTGGTGGATACGCTGCAGTCTTTCACATACGGGTCGGAGAGTATCCGCTGTCTCACGGCTGCAAGGTCCAATTGCCAGAGGTTATCATCTTCCGTGATCCCGGCCAGGTCGCGCAGATGGATCTCACTCAGCGTGTGGTGGCCCTCAAATACCAGTGCGGTCACCTTGCGTTCCCAGAGCGGTATTCTGAAAACCATGGTCAGAATAACAATCGGGCAAACGAAAACCAGGACCAGCCGGACGATTCCCCATGCGTTTTTCCGGCGGATCTGGCGGGGAAACGGAATGACGTTCTCCTGCCGGTCGGACCGTTTATTTCTGATGGGGGATGCCGCGGTGTTCATGGCGCGCTCCCGCCTGTGGCGCGTCCGTCGTGCCGATCCTGCAGGATCGCCAGCAACTTCGGTGCGATGCGGTTGATGTTCCCCGCTCCGAGCACCAGCACCACGTCGCCTTCACGCAGGTCCGGAACCAGCCGTTCGGGGACCTGGTCCATGTCCCGCGCCAGTTCCACGTGTTTGGCCCCCGCCTTCCACGCAGCGTCGACAATCATTCCCGCGTCCACACCCGGCATGGGCTCTTCGCGGGAGGGATAAATGTCGGTGACCAGCGCCCGGTCGAATGTCGCCAGCACTTGGGCAAACTGCTCGCAGAAAAACCGCGTCCTGCTGTACAGGTGAGGCTGAAACACGCACACGACGCGGGCCGGCTTCAGCCACCGGACTGCTTCCAGGGTCGCCGCGATTTCGGTGGGATGATGTGCGTAATCTTCAACCACCAGGACGCCGTGGCGCTCCCCGCATACCTGCAGCCTCCGTTTGACCCCGTCGAAAGACCGCAGCCCCTCGGCAATCTGCCCGAAACGCATCCCCAGGCACAGCCCTACCGCGCAGGCCGCCAGCGCGTTCCGGATGTTATGCGTCCCCAGTGTTTTCAGCTGCAGGCGGCCCAGAAGCCCGGTTTGTCGCAGCCGTTCATCCCGGGATACCACGTCAAACGCCACCCTGCAGCCGGAAAGCCATTCCATAAAGCTGCCGGTCTGGGCGTCCGACGCTATCCCGATGTTGACAGCCTGAAGAGAAACCCCTTCCGAAAGCCCGTAGGTGACGCAGATGCTTTCTATGTCCGGGATGATGGCCGCCGTGTTGGGATCGTCGGCGCACACGATGCTGTACCCGTAAAACGGCACGGAATTGCAGAAATCGGTGAACGCCCGCTGAATGCGATCCAGCGACCCGTAATACTCCAGATGTTCCGCGTCAATGCTGGTCACCACCGCGATGGTCGGATGCAGGCGGAGGAAAGACCCGTCGTGCTCATCCGCTTCAGCCACCAGGCAGTCGCCCGTTCCCCATCGCGCGTTGGTGCCGCTCCGGTGCAGGATGCCCCCGACAACCGTCGTGGCGCCGATGTTGGCCGTATCCACAATGGAGCTGATCATGGATGTCGTGGTGGTTTTCCCGTGGGTTCCGCCGACGGCCACCGCGTGGGGCTTCAGGCGCATCAGGTCGGCCAGCAGGTCGCTGCGGTGCATCACCGGGATCCGGCGTTTCCGGGCCGCCGCAATTTCCACGTTGTCGTCCCGGACCGCCGCCGAACGCACCACAATATCCGGTTTTCCCAGGTTGGCCGGATCATGGCCCAGATAAAACCGAAGCCCATACTCCACAAGACGGCGCGTTATTTCAGACTCGGCGATATCGGATCCGGAGACCTCGTACCCCAGATTGAGCAGGATTTCCGCCAGCCCGCTCATCCCGATGCCGCCAACGCCTACAAAATGTACCGTCCGTTTCAGCCTGATCATACTGTACCCTGAACCCACAATATATTGTGGATGCGAAAGAGTATACCACAAATTATGAAAAAAATAAACTTATTTTTTCCGCTTATGCCGGAGCGGTATACCCCAATGCCCCTCCCGTTTTTTCCCCTGGTAACCACTACATATAGGCCTGTGGCGGACGGCAAAAGCCAAATATTACAACATAATGATTCGAAAAAATTTTTTAACACAATATATGGAAAATTTTTGGTAAAACTCTTGACATTGACTACATCTTGTGTTACAATGAAAGCGGTGTTTGATGCGCGCGTCAGCCCCGCGCGCGAAGATGTTGATCAGCCCCAACATCTTCACTCCTACGGGAACTTCCCGTTCAAACACACCCCGCCTCCCAGGGGACCGGGACGGATCAGCCCCCGCCCGGTCCCTCGTCTTTTTAGGGGGTGCCCCGCGTCCGCCTGCCGCTTAGATTTTCCGGAACGTTCCCTCTACAATGTAACGTATGCGTTGCAAACCATGAACACCCGCTCATCCGGACATATCGCACGCGGGAAGCATCCCCGGCTGCGCTTTTATAGTGCCGCCCTCCTCGGCTGCCTTGCGTTGGCGGGAACGCCGCTGGTCTGCGGACCCCGCGATGCGCATGCCCAGCCCTTGTCCGACCTGGCATCCCTGTGGCGGGAGGTTACCCTCTACCGGGACGAATGGGGCGTCCCCCACGTGTATGCCGATTCGCCCCGCGCCCTCGGTTTCGGGCTGGGCTACGCGGAAGCCGAAGACCACGCGGAATCCATCCAGTTTGCCTACCGCATGGTCCGGGGGCGCCTCGCCGCCGTCCTCGGCGAAGGCTATGCCCAAAGCGACGCTTTCGCGCTCCGCATGGGGCACGCCGCCCTGGCGGCCGCCGCGTTCACCCAGGCGGACGCATTAACCCGCGAGCTCTGCGAGGGATTCGCCCTGGGATTCAATGCCTGGCTGGCCGATAACGCCGCGTCCGTGCCGGCCTGGTACGACGGCGTCCGGCCCGAAGACCCTCTCGCCTTGTGGCATGCGTTCCTGACCAGTTTCGCCCCGCTGGACCTGCCCATCCCTTACCGCACCCCGCCTGCCATGGAAACGGGGAACGCCTGGGCTGTCGCACCTTCCCGCGCGGCGGAACAGGCGGCCATGCTCGTGCTCTCGCCCCACCAGCATTACGACGGGCCCTTCCAGTGGAGCGAAGTGCACCTCGTCATGGGAGACATGGATGTGTACGGCGCGGCCCTCCGCGGGGTTCCCGCTGTGGTCATGGGCATTACCCCCTTCCACGGATGGGCCCTGACGCCGAATTTCGCCGACACGGCGGACGCCTTTGACGAACTCGCCGCGGCGGCCCGCGAACCTGCCCGAAACCCGAAACAGGTGGGGGGGAACACCGCCGCCGATCAGCCGGATCTCCGCAGTCTCCTGACACTCGAATACATGTCCAGGACCGTGCCCTATTACGTCCTGACCCCGCAGGGCATGGAAGAGCGGGGCGTCCCTTCTTACATCGGAGTCCGCGGGCCGGTCTTTGACGCCCAGGGTACGCTGGTTTCCTGGGCCATTGGCGGATTCAGCGATTTCGGCGGTATCCGGCAGTTGATTGAAATGGCAAGGGCGCGGAACCTGGACGCCTTCCGGGGCGCGCTGGCCATGGCGCAGCTACCCTGTTTCCATGTGCTGTATGCCGATGCCGCGGGGACCCTCTTTTACCTTTACAACGCCAAAGCCGGCAGCCGGGATTTTCCGCCCGAGCTCCTCGACGGTCCTGCCGCGGCCCAGACGGCCCTGCCCTGGAACCGTGTCGTTCCGGGTTTCCTGGCGGACTGGGGGTGGCGTCAGCTGATCCCCCTCGAGGCTATGCCGGCCGCCGTTAACCCCGAGTCCGGTTTCCTGCAGATTTGCAATACCACGCCCTGGTCCGTCACCGACCGCGGCGCTCCGAAACCCGGCATGCTGCCCCCCTGGTTTATTCAGGATCGGGATTCTTACCGGGCGGCCCGGGTCGCGGCGCTGTTACGCGATGGCGTCCTGGCCTTCCCCGAAGTGCGGGCCATGCTGTTTGACACCTACGCGGCGGGCGCGGCCGATCTGACCCGGTCCCTGCTGGCCGCGGCGGATGCCCAGGCCCAGCGCGTGGCCGGTGCCCATCCCGATCTCGCCGCCGCCCTGGACATGCTGAAAAAATGGAACCATATTGCCTCTCCCTATGCCCCGGAGATGACGTTTTTCCACTTGTGGTGGTCCCTGTTCAGGAACAGGGCGCGGGACATGTCCCTTCCTGAACCGCAGTTGCGGAACGCGCTCGCCGCGGCGGATCCGCGGATCGCCGAAATAGCCCTGGGCGCCGCGGAACAGGCCGCCCAGACCCTCCGGAACGAATACGGCAGGCTGGATGTCCCCTGGGGGGACGTGCACGTGCTTACCCGCGGAAAAAGGGAAGAGCCCATCGGCGGCGCCCTCTCCGGGGAACCGGTCATGACCTTCTCCGACATCCATTTCGCCAGCGGAAAATGGCAGGCCACCTACGGCATGGGCCTGGCCCTTGCCGCCAAATTCGGTCCCCGGGTCGAAGCGGTCAGCCTGGTCCCCTTCGGCGCCAGCGACGTCCCCGGCTCTCCTCACTACGATGACCAGTTGAATCTCCTGTTGGAGCAGCGCTTTAAAACCGTCCGCCTGTATCCCGAAGATGTGCTGGCCCGCGCGGCCGATGCGAAAGGGTGCCGGATCGCCCTGATGCCCAGGGGCGTGAACGGTCTGGTTATAGTCGAGGCGCCCGTGCCGGTTGCTGCCCGGCTGGAAGTCGCTCCCGTGGCGGATGGCCTGCCACCGGGGATGGTTGCATTTACCCCCGCGGTGCGGGTGGTGCGGCGGCCCGAGGGCATTCCTTTCCAGGCATGGCTGCGGATGGAAGTCCCCGCCGCGCTGTGCCGGGACGGTGACTGTTCCGCCCTGCGGCTCTATGCCCAGGAGGCGGACGGGCCCTGGATGCCTCTCGAACAGGTTACGGTCGATGCTCCGGGCGTTTTTACGGCGGTCCGCGATGTGCCCGCTTCCCGGTATGCCGTGTTGGGTCCCGCCGAATCCGCCGCGCCCGCCCGGGGTACTTCCCAGGCGCGGCCGGGTTCAGCCCCTTCCGGCGCCAGGGGGATTGACCTCCTGCTGCCCCGAAGCGGGCCCGCGGGGGTCATGGCTGCCTCGCGGAGAATTTTCCGGCTCGAACGCCTCGACCAAAACCAGGGACCCAATCCCGAACCCTCTCCGCCCGCGTCCGGCGCCCCGGATGGCAAAACCGGCCAGGCCCCGCCGCCCCGTTCCGGAACCTTCCGGTTTGAAGTGCATGGCCCGGCGCCCGGCCCCAGTGAAGAACGCCCCGTGATGCCCGAAGTGCCGGGATACCGTTACGGACCCGGCCTGTCGGATCCACTCGCCGGACCGGATCAGGCGGGTGCCGAATCCCCCAGAAAAACGTTTCGGATCGAACGCCTCGACCGGCCGGAACTGCCGGAGACGCTGCCGCCGCTGGGAGGGCCGGACGGCGCGGGTCCGGACCGTTCTGATAAAGTGATATCCCCCGCTGAACCGGAGGCTCATCCCGCGCCCGCGTCCGCTTCCCAGCCCGCCGGGCAGTCTCCTGTCCAAAGCCCGACCGGGGACATTTCCGAAAATCAGTCTTCCCAAACCAGTCCGCAGCGCCCGACAGAGGCCGAGCCCGGCAAAAAGAAAATCATGCGCATCGTTCCCGAAAGCCCCCCGCCCCCGCCCAAAGATAAAAATTCTTCCCGGCCTTCCCTGCCGGACATCATCCCGCAGGATCCCCATTTCGTGTTCACCCCCGGCCAGTCCAAATAAAAACCGTGGAAACAGGATTGGCGCGCCTGCCCTCCTCCCCAAACCGTCATTCCCGCATGGGCGCGCCATGGCGTGCCCGCCCTGCTCCCCGCTGGAGTCCGTGTTTTAGCAGTAGATTCATTTGGTTTCGCCATTTCCCGTTACGATTAACCGGCGGGCATCCCGGCAATTACCGGTTGACAACCCCATTAGATTTTGATAGAATTCTTCTTGGTCTTGGAAATAGTGGAATCTTTCTCTGGGCGAGGTTTGGCTTTCCCGCCGGGGAGGGGCGCCGCGGATAATCCGGCCATAAATTTTAACGGAATCGCGCGGCCTGTGGCCGCCAAC
>JAKOTZ010000099.1 GCA_029776995.1 Candidatus Hydrogenedentota bacterium | reverse complement strand
CAGGAACAGCTTTTCGCCGGCCTTCCAAATTTCCACCGCCTCTGCCCAAATCTGGTCAATGGTAGCTTGGTCCAGGTCCCAAGGCGCCATCTTCCGCGGGCCCGCTTTCACGTTCACCGGCCAAAACCGGCGGTTTCCGGTGCTATCCCGGAGGAAGCCGGTGTCGGCGTTCGTGCTCCCCACCACTATACACTGCCGCGGGTGTTCCACCGTCCGCCGGCCGTACGCCGGCCGGAAAATGTCTTTCTGCCGGCTGAGAAAGGACTTTACAGCCTCAATTTCTGCTTTTCTGATTCCGGCCAGTTCGCTGATCTCTATGATCCAATATCCCTGGAGCTTCTCCGCGGCTGTCTTGTCCTTGGTGTCATTCATGTTCAAGCTATCGTTGAACCACTTTCCGCCCAGTCGCTCAAAGAGCGTACTTTTCCCTATTCCCTGCGGACCTACTAAAACAAGCATGTAATCAAATTTACAACCCGGCCGCATCACCCGGGCCACTGCGGCCGTCAGGGTCTTCCGGGTCACCGCCCGGACATATGGTGTATCATCAGCGCCAAGATAGTCGACTAAAAGCGTGTCCACCCGCGGGATTCCGTCCCATTCCAAACCGTTCAAATAGTCTCGTATTGGGTGGAATGCTCTTTCGTGGCTGGCGGAGACCAGGGCCGTCTTGATTTTTGCCGGCGAATATACACCGTAGACGTTTGAAAGATACACCTGGAGGCTGTCATCATCGTCGTCCGACCAGTCCGGTCCCCGCCAGTCCTCCGGCTGGCGCCACGGGACCGGCTTCCGAAGTACAATCGTGCCGCGGTGGGCGTCATAGGCGATTCCCTGGAGGTTTGGGTCGTGCCGGAGAATGAGGACCAGGTTTGAAAGCGTAGCCTTGATCTCGCCGGTTTTCGCATATTCCAGCTTCGTCATCCAGTCCTCATCGGTGGTAGCCGTGGCGAAGTCTTCAGCTGCTTTTTCCAGGCGCTCCTTACCCAGCGTTCGCTTGGTTGCTTCGTCGTTTTGGACGAATTCAATCATCGCGGCATAGCTGGGAAGTTGGTTGGTGGGCGTATCTGGTTCTGCGGCCTCATCCAGCTCACCGAA
>JAKOTZ010000095.1 GCA_029776995.1 Candidatus Hydrogenedentota bacterium | reverse complement strand
CGCATCAGATCGGGAACCGTACCGATTATGCGGAAGCCGCGGTACGTGTCTCCCATAGCCACCGGATAGGCCGCCTCCACGTCTTCCATATCCCGCAGCGCGTCCAGGATATCCTTGCGGATATTCCCGGTTGGCACGTCCAGGAAATACACCGTGCTGAGCACCAGTTGGAGCGGATTGCCCTTGGCGCCCACCACCAGGTCAAAAGCCTGGCCCTCCTGTTCGAAACGGCGCTGGGTCTCTTCCCGCAGCGTCAGCACCGATACGATCAGCCCCACGCCCAGGGCCACCGACAGAATGGTCAGCGCCGTGGTCAGTTTCCGGTTCCAGAGGTAGCTCCACGCGATATGCCACAGGCTCATGACTCGGCCTCCTTCACCAGGTCATGGCAGGAAAACTGGGAGGGCAGGCGGTCCGCCAGCGCCCGGTCATGGGTGACCAGCAGGAGCGTGACCCTCTCCTCCTCGCACAGCTCCAGCAGCAGGTCCATCACGGCGGCGGCAGATTTGGGATCCAGGCTGCCGGTGGGTTCATCCGCGGCAATGACCCGCGGACGGTTCACCAGCGCCCGGGCAATAGCCACCCGCTGGCGCTCCCCCACGCTGAGCGTTCCCGGCCGCGCGTGCAGCCGGTGTTCCAGTCCCACCCGCCTGAGCATGAACTCGGCCCGATCCCGCCATTCCCTGGGGGGCACCACGTCGGCAAAACGCATCCCGATCATAACATTCTGCAGGGCCGTAAAGGGCGCCAGCAGATTGAACGTCTGGAAAATAAACCCGAACCTTTCTCCGCGGAAGCCGTCCAGCTGCGCCTCGGAAAGCTTGGCGATATCCACCCCGTCCACGATAATTTCTCCCGCGTCGGGACGCAGCAGACCGCTGATCAGGTTGAGAAGCGTGGACTTTCCGCAGCCGCTGGGTCCCCACAGCGCCACGCGCGCCCCCGCGTCGGCATGAAAATCGGGGCAGTGAAACATTACCCCCGGCCCCAGACGCCTGGTGACATTTTTAAGCGTTACCATCCGCCGAAATCTCCCCGGCCTCGGTCGGCCGGTCTTGGGGAGCATTATAATGATAATCGATTATCAATAACAAACCGGCCACGGGAGCTCTTCCGGTGGCCCTTGTCCGCTTACCGGATTTCCCGCAGGCAACAGTATATAATATGCGGGCGCGTCGGGGAACGTTCCCCCGCGGGCGGCAGGAAAACAGCATATGGCATGTGAAGCAGTGGTATACGCCCGGGCGGGGCTTATGGGAAATCCCTCGGACGGGTATTACGGTAAAACCCTCAGCGCAGCCATCCGCAATTTCGCGGCCCGGGTCAGCCTTTACGAACATCCCGAGCTTGAAATCGTACCCAGTTTCCAGGACCGGTCCATCTACCCCGGCATGCGGGAACTGGCGGAAGACGTGCGCCGGAACGGATACTATGGCGGCATCCGCCTGATGAAAGCCGCCATCAAACGGTTTTATGATTACTGTGTCCGCCACGACATTCCCCTGGATGACCGGAATTTTTCCATACGTTACCGATCAACCATTCCCCGCCGCCTGGGACTGGCCGGATCCAGCGCGCTGGTCACCGCCACCATGCGCTGCCTGATGGAATTTTACGAGGTGGAAATCCCGAAACCGGTGCTGCCCGGACTCATCCTGGAAGTGGAAACGGAAGAGCTGGGCATTGCCGCGGGGCTTCAGGATCGGGTGATTCAGGTATACGGCGGACTGGTGTTCATGGATTTCAGCCGCGACCTGATGGAACGCCAGGGACACGGCAACTATGAGGAACTTGACCCCGGCCTGCTGCCGCCCCTGTTCCTGGCGTACCGGACCGAACTGGGCGAAGGCAGCGAGGTCGTCCATAACAACATCCGGCAGCGCTGGCTGGACGGCGACCCTGAAGTGCACCAGGCCATGCGGGATTTCGCGGAGTACGCCCAACAGGCCCGGGACCTGCTCGTCGCGGGACGGGGCATGGAGATCGGGCCGCTTATGGATAAAAACTTCGAACGCCGGCGCAGCATCATGCGGCTGGACCCGGGCAATATCGAAATGGTAGAGACTGCCCGGTCCGTAGGCGCTCACGCCAAATTTGCCGGCTCCGGCGGCGCCATCGTGGGCATGTACTACGATGAAAACATGTACCGGAGGCTGTGCGCCGCCATGGAAGAACGGGGCATAACCGTCATCCGTCCGGATATCGACGCGCTGTGAGCCGAAAACACCCCAAAAAGCGCCGACAACGCCCTGATGCCGGCTCCACCCCAATGGAAACAGAAACATCCGGGAAGGGTGTAGCTTCCGGGGCAAAACTTTACCTGGTTGGGACCCCCATTGGAAACATGGAAGACATCACCCTGCGGGCGCTGCGGATTCTGGGCGAAGCGGACGCGGTAGCCTGCGAAGACACCCGGGTAAGCTGGAAACTCTTTGAGCGGCATAATATTCCGCTGCCCCCCCTGCGGTTTGCCTGCCACGACCACAATGAGGACTGGGCGGCCAGGCGGATCCTCAGCCTGCTCGCGGAGGGAAAAACCGTCGCGCTGTGCACGGACGGCGGCATGCCCGGTATCAGTGATCCAGGGTACCGGGTCGCCATGATTTGCCGGGATGCCGGTTATCCGGTGGAAGTGGTCCCGGGCCCCAGTGCCGTCACCGCGGCGGTTGCCCTGTCCGGTGTTCCTTCGCCTACTTTCACCTTTAAGGGGTTCCCGCCACGGACATCGGCCGCGCGCCGCCGTTTTTTTCTGCAGGATGCCGAATCACCGCATGCCCTGGTGTTGTTTGAATCCCCCTACCGATTGACGGCCATGCTGCGGGATGCCCGGGCTGTCCTGGGGGACCGTCTGGCGGCGGTGTGCGGAGAATTGACCAAAATACATGAGTCTGTCCGGCGAATGCGCCTGTCTGAACTGGTTGACTGGTTTGAGACACACCCACCGCGGGGCGAATACACCGTGGTCATCGCGGGGAATCACCCCGATTCCCGGTTCGCCCCTCCGGATCCCTCAGCCTGCCCGACAGAATCGGCAGATTCCGCGGACGTATCTTCAGATGGGTGAATTCCCCGATTCGGGCGGCAGTTTTTTCATCCGGTCCAGCGCGCGCAGCGAAGCCGCAATCATCGATTTCAGCCGGTCTTCGCGGATGTTTCGGTTTACCCGGTGCAGCAGCCGGTCATAACACATGCGCAGGGCCCGGATTTCCTGCAGGCTGAGCCCTTCAAAATCCCGCCGCTGAATTTTGGCCAGCGCGCTGCCCAGCAAAATCTTCAGCCCCGAATTTTCTTCCGTCCCCTCTCCGGGCCCGCTCATCAGGGAACCGGCCACCGCCGTTTGGTCCCGTAATTCTTCGCCGCGCATTTCGGGAATGTCCCGGGCCATCTCTTCTTCTGAATCCCTCAACTCGTCCAGTTTTCGGCGAAGGTTGATCAGGTTCTGTTCATCCTCGGTACACCGGGCTTTGGCGTAATCCAGTTCCCGCTCCAGCATGTCGAGGATCGGGTCCAGCCGGGACTGTTCCTCCACCGGAAGGCTGGCGCGTTTCCGGTCGGCTGCCGCAAGACGATCCTTAAGCTCCGCAATCCGCTGCCGGTCATGCTCCAGTTGTTTTTCCAGCGTTTCAATGCGCGCCCGGATTTCAGCAGCCGTCAGCCCCATACCGGTCTCCTGTCACATCCCATTTCAGAGGTCTATTCCCTATTTAGGATGATACCCCACAACGTCCGTAAAAAAGCAATGTATAGAACAGGATGCGCGCCATGTTTCATTTCGGATAAAATAATTAACGTGAAACGGTTAAATTTTCCGGGACGTACTGTGCGGTGCTGCCCGGGGGGAACCAACAAGGGATACGGACATGCCGGAAAAAATCGTGCGCGTGGTTTTTACGATCGCCTGCGGCGTGATGGGGGGACTGTGGGCCCGGTACTTCATCGAGCAGCTCAACGAGGCCGGGAACCAGATACCGATGATGCCCTGGATAGGCGTCGGGGCGGCAGTGGGCATACTGACAGGCGTCGTGGTGCTGGTGGCAGTACATCTTATTTCCCAGGAAATGTATGAGCGCCTGGCGCCGGCCGTGGTTGCCGTGGTAATTGCCTTGCTGGTCGGTTACGCGGTATCCCGATACATGCTGTTCTGGTTTCCGCATACCGAGCCCACCCTGCAGATCTTTATCTCTGTCACCATCGTGCTGATTTTCGGGTACATCGGCATCTACGTCGCCCTGAACCGGGCCGCGCGGTGGGAATCCCTGATGAGCGCGGTGAAACGCACATCCGCCGTGCCGGCCTCCGCGGGGGGCAGTATCAAATTGGTCGACACCAGCGTGCTGATTGACGGCCGCATCGCCGACATCTGCGCGAGCGGTTTCGTGGAAGGGGTGCTGATGGTTCCCCGTTTCGTGCTGAAAGAGCTCCAGCACATTGCCGACTCCGCGGACGTGCTGCGTCGGGCCAAAGGGCGTCGGGGACTGGATATTCTGAAAAAGATCCAGGATCCCGAGTCCAAGGTATCCGTAGTCATCTGCGAAGACGACCCGGATAACGTCCGGGAAGTGGACGCCAAGCTGGTGGAACTCGCCAAACGGTTCAAGGCAAAAATCCTTACCCTCGACTTCAACCTGAACAAAGTCGCCCAGATTGACGGGGTGGAAGTGCTGAACATCAATGAACTGGCCAACGCCCTGAAGCCGGCCGTTCTGCCGGATGAAGTGATGGAAGTGAAAATCATCAAGGAAGGCAAGGAATCCAACCAGGGGGTGGGATACCTGGATGACGGCACCATGATTGTGGTGGATGGAGGGCGCGTCCATATGGGCAAGACCGTCCAGGCAGTGGTAACCAGCGTGCTCCAGACCTCCGCGGGAAAAATGATTTTCACCCGGTTCATCGGGGTCATCCAGTAAAACGGAACTCCCCTATGGCCTACCGGCTCATCCTGACCGCCGCGGGAAAAGGGGAACGATTGGGCCATTCCCTGCCGAAGGCGCTGGTCCCCCTTGCGGACGGCGTACCCATGGTGGCGTACACCCTGCGGCGTTTTACCCAGATCCCGCTGAAGGGACCGGCGCTCATCACGGCGCCACCAGACCAGGTGGAGATGTTCCATTCCGTTCTGCAGTCCTTCGCGTGGCCCTGGGCAGTCCAACTGATACCGGGCGGCAACACCCGACAGGAGTCCGTGCGCCGGGCGCTGGAAACCCTTTCCGATCCGGAGGATATCGTCTGCATCCATGACGCGGCGCGGCCATTCATTGAAGCGGACACCGTGCTGGCCTGCCTGAACGACGCGAAACAGTATGGCGCGGCCACCGTCGCGGTTCCCTCGGCGGATACCATTCTTGAGTCGAGTCCGGACGGATTTCTGCACAACACCCCGGACCGCGCCGGGCTGTGGCAATGCCAGACGCCTCAGTGTTTTCGGCTGGAGCTGATCCGAAAGGCCCATCAGGAGGCTGAGCGGCAGCAGTGGTCCGCAACGGATGACGCCACGCTGGTCTGGCGGACAGGGCATCCCGTCCGGCTGGTACCGGGAACGCGCGGCAATTTCAAAGTAACCACGCCGGACGACCTGCTGGTCGCGCGGGTTTTGGCGCAGGGGACCACGGAGAATGCCTGTATGTACCGTATTGGAATCGGCTGGGATCTGCATCGGCTCGAAGCGGGCCGCCCCTTTATCCTTGGAGGCGCGCGCATTCCCCATGACCGGGGAGCCGTCGCCCACTCTGACGGGGACACGCTGGTTCATGCCGTCATCGACGCCCTGCTGGGCGGCGCCGGCCTGGGCAATATAGGCCTCCTGTATCCTGATACGGACCCGGCGTACCGCGGCGCGGACAGCATGACCCTGCTCCGGGATACAGTCGGCCGCCTTCGCGGCGCCGGATGGGTCCCGGTGAATGTGGATACCGTCGTGGTAGCCCAGCGGCCGGCGCTGAACCCTCACCTGGACACCATACGCCGCAATATTGCGGATGCGCTGGGAATATCCATTGAATCCGTATCGGTAAAACCGAAAACAGCCGAGAAAGTTGGACCCGAGGGACGGGAAGAAGCGGTCAGCGCCCAGGCTATTATCCTGCTGCAAAAACGCGGCGGATAACCGTCACCCGTTGTCTGTTACAATGTACTCCTACCGCGTACACAGGAGATTACCATGAGCCTGCGTTTTGTTGTGCTGCTTTCGGGCGGCGGAACCACCTTGCAAAATCTGATCGACCGCATCGAACGGGGCGAACTCCCCGCGCGGATCGAAGGGGTAATCAGCTCGAGAGCCGGAGTCTTCGGCCTGGAACGGGCGCGGCGGCATGGGATTCCCGCAGTAACGGTGCCCCGCCGACAGTATCCCGACGACCATGCCTTCAATGCGGACCTGTGGAAAGAAATCGCTGTCTTTCAGCCCGACCTAGTGATGCTGGCGGGATTCATGTCCCTGCTCCACCTGCCGCCCGAGTACACCCTCCGGGTCGTCAACGTACACCCTGCCCTGATTCCCGCCTTCTGCGGAAAAGGCATGTACGGACACCATGTCCACGAAGCGGTTTTGGCCTATGGCGCAAAAATTTCCGGCGCCACGGTCCATTTCGTCGATGAGCAGTACGACCACGGGCCCATCATCATACAGCGCGCCTGCCCGGTGCTGGATGATGATACTCCCGACACCCTGGCTGAGCGGGTCCAGGCCGTTGAACGGGAAATCTATCCCGTCGCCATTCGCTGGATTGCCGAAGGCCGGGTTCAGGTAGAAGGACGGCGGGTACGTATTCTGGGCGGCACGGAGTGACCTGGTTTCCTGATACAGCCGCCGAGAACCCGACGCTCACCAATAGGTATAAAAAAGGTATTCCGTCACTACCGTCTGCGCGGCCATCAGCAGGGTCGCCGTGATCAGGGGAGCATCCGATCGGACCCGCCGGCAGATCACCGCCATCATCCGCGCGGCGGGCAGCGCCAGAAATGGAAAAAGATACAGGGCAGACCGTTCGCCCTCGCCCCGGGCAAGATACAGCGCGTTCAGGACCAGCGCGGTTACCAGGCTGGCCAGTGCGATTTCCCCCGGCGTCAGCGTAAATACCCACCGGCTTACGCGACTGCCTGTCAGACGCATCCGGCGCGCGCGCGCGGAAATCCGCCGGAACCAGTAGGCCAGCGCCAGCAGCGAAACCGGAAATCCCGCGAAATAGAAAAAGGTCAATGGATTGAACAGGACCTGGAATGTCCACCCCGGATAACGCGGTGTTAAGAGGTCCAGGTGGCGCTGATCGGTCCGGAACTGTTCCGCCGCCCGGGCCAGCCCCTCCAGGTAATTAAACCCCGTTGCCCAGTACACTGCCAGCAGCAGGCCCAGGCTCACGGTTCCCATGACAGCCGCCGCGCGGCATACTACGCGCAAACCTCCGGGACGGCGCAGCGCCAGCAGCCCCACTATCCCGAACCAGATGCCTACCGCGGGAAGAGAATATTTCAGCAGGGCCATGGCGGCATAGCCCGCGCCGGCCGCGGCGCTCCACAGCATGTGCCCCCGCCGACGCATCGCCTCATGGAACAGCCAAAGCGTCCCCACAGTCACCGGCAGAAACAGAAAATCAGCGCTGACCGCCCCGAACAGCACCACCGACGGCATGCAGGCGAACAGCAGCGCGGCCGCCCGGGCGGTGATTTTCCCCGCGGCCCGCCGGCACCACAGCCACATGAAGGGCACACTCAGGGCGCCAAAAAATACCGTGGCGACAGCCAAGCCCGGCGCTGATCGGCCGGCGACATATGAAAACAGCCAAAGCAGCGACGCGGGACCCGGAGGGTGTACCTTACCGTGCATCGATAACCAGGGTTGTATTTCCAGATAACGCCGGAAGAACATCGGAATTGACGACGCTTTGCCAATGTCGCCGACGACTTCGTACGTTTCCCGGCTGTAAGCCTGCCAAATTCCGGATACCCCCCGGACTGATGCCGTCAGCAGGGTAAAACTTATGAGCAGCACGGCCATCGCCGCGACGCCACGCCACGCGGGTTCCGTGTCCGGACGGCCCGGTATGGAGGGAAACCTACCGCACACCAGCCGCGCGCCGAACATCCACCACAGCCACGCAAGGACCGCGATGAACAGCCTGGCAATCCCCGCCGGATACCACATGGCGTAAAACGGCGCGGGATGGGCATAAATGGGTTCAATCCCGATAATCCAGCACCCCGCCATGCCGGCGGCCCAGAGCATTGCGGTTACCGCGACGGCGCGAAAAAGTTTCCGGCTCGCCGCCAGGCTGTCCGGAATAGGACCAGTCACGCTGTCCGGAGACCGGATCATTCTCCGCCCCGTTCCCCGGGCCGCATGTGGGGGAAAAAGAATTCCTGCTGCTGCCCCCGCAGCATTCCGTACCGTTTAAGCAGCCGGATTGTCTGCAGCGTGTGGGATGGACCGTAGTTTCCCCACATGTCCACGTATTCGGCAAGTCCGGCCAGCAACGCCGAAAATTCCACCGCGTGATCCAGCCCCATAGACCGCAGCAGCTCCGACGCGCGCCGGCGCAGTTCAGGGTTGGAGGAAAACTCGGAAACCACCAGCACCGATTTCCACGGTTTTCCGTTAAAAACCCGGTCGATGTCCTCCCGCACCCAGGCCTCCCCAAGCCGGCCCAGTACGGGGGTTTTTTCTATCAGTGACGGATAAAACCGCTCCCCATGCCACGCGCGCACGTCTACCACGATCCGCTCCAGCGCGCGGAAATCGTCCGGACGCAGGATAAAATCCGAAACCGGCATCGATGCTGTCCCTTCTGCCCGTTCCGCGAACAGCAGCATTCCCCCCTCGGCATAGGATTCCATTTCAACCCGATGCCAGTGCGGCAGCACGTAAAAGCGGTTGAACTCAAGGAACTCCCGCACCAGCTGGGCATTTATATCCGACATTTCAAAATCTCCAAACCATCCTACCGTCCCGGATCAAGACGCCCGCCTTCAGCAGAAGAGTCTCCCGCCAGTACGCGCCCCCGCTGGCTGTCCGGTTTGAGTTTCAGAATCCGGCGCCCGAGTTCCCGCGCTTTCTCCCCGTGATCGAGAGCCCGCCAGCACCACCCCTGCCAGGCCAGAATGTCTACCAGCGCAAAATGTTCATGGGCGACACAGTAATGGACATCGGGGCGGCACCGCTGCTCCGCCGGCTGAAACCCGCTTTCAAGGGCTTTGAGGTATTCCTCCAGAAAGTAATAAATCATGCCCCGCAGGAAGTAGGCGTCCGGACGGTCCCCCGCCACCTCGATCAGCTTGTCGATCTGGCGGTCGGCCCGTTCGAGCCGTTCCCGGGCCGCGTCCCGCAGC
This sequence comes from Candidatus Hydrogenedentota bacterium, assembly GCA_029776995.1. GTDB lineage: Bacteria > Hydrogenedentota > Hydrogenedentia > Hydrogenedentales > CAITNO01 > JAGPFE01. The sequence continues at coordinate 7,261 of JAKOTZ010000095.1, read as the reverse complement.
TTTATGCGCGCCGCGGCCTGTCCCGCCACCCATTCCGCCTCCAGCTGGTCCGCCCGAAGCGCGACCGCGGCCTGCGAAGCCATCTCGAAGGCGTGGTCAAACTGGCCGTTCTTCAGGGCGCACCGGGCCAGGCCCACCATAGCCCGGGGACGGACCGATTCCACCTCGAGCATCTGGGAAAAACACGCCGCGGCCCGGTCCACCGCGCCCTGAAGCAGCAGGGCATACCCGAGATCCAGCGGCGTATGGCGGACATTCAGTTCCTGGGCCCGGCGAAAAGCGTCGATCGCTTCGGCGGCCCGGCCGAGGCGGTAATAGCACCGCCCCAGCTGGTGCCACGCCCCGCCCAGGCCGGCATCCAGCTCCAGCGCTTTGCGGAAATAAGTCGCCGCCTGCTCCACATTCCCGCGGGACAGGCTGGTCAGGCCCTCGTCGTAATAACTTTCTGCCGTTTCGCCGCCGAAGAGCATAACTGATCCTCCATGCCCGGCCGGGCACCCTAAAAGGGTCGCACATTTCCGCCCGGACAGGCAACCCTTAAACCTGGATCAGGGCCGGGCGATCGACGCAAACGCCTGGCGGGCCAGTTCCGCGGGGACGTCATCCCGCACCACCACCTCGCCCAACCGCGTCGGCAGCACGAACCGCAGCACGCCCGCCCGGCTTTTTTTATCCTTGCGCGCGGCATCCATGGCGGCATCTACCGGCAGTTCCGGCCAGCGCACCGGTAAGCCCAGCCCGGCAAGGCATGCTTCCTGCCGCGACACGAACCCGTCATCCACCATGCCCATCCGCCGCGCCAGATCCGCCGCGGCGCACATCCCGAGGCTCACCGCCTCCCCGTGCAGAAACCGGGTATAACCGGACACTGTTTCTATGGCGTGCCCAAACGTGTGGCCGTAATTAAGGTGCGCCCGGATGCCCTGTTCGCGTTCGTCGGCAGCCACAACCGCCGCCTTGATCTCGCAGGAACGGACCACAGGGAAAGCCAGCGCTTCGGGATCGCCTGCCAGCAGCCGGTCGGCCTCCCGCTCCATATACGCAAAGAGATCCGCGTCGGCGATGACCCCGTGTTTGACCACTTCGGCAAGGCCGGCCCGCAGCTCGCGCGGGGGCAGCGTCCGCAGCAGCTCCATATCGATCACCACGCCGGAAGGCTGATGGAACACGCCAATGGTATTTTTTCCCAGCGGGTGATTGACACCCGTCTTTCCGCCCACGCTTGAATCCACCTGGGCCACAATCGTTGTGGGAACCTGAATAAACGGAATGCCCCGCATAAAAACTCCGGCCGCAAACCCGGCCACGTCCCCCACCACGCCCCCGCCCAGGGCAACCACCATGCTCGCCCGGTCCAGTCCGCCCTCCAGAAACGCCCCGCAGATGGCCTCAACCGCGTCCAGGCGCTTGTTCTCTTCGCCCGCGGGCATCCGGTACACGACCACCCGGTGCCCGTGGCCTTCCAGAACCTCCGTAACCCGGCGTTCATAAAGGGGACCCACATTGGTGTCCGTCACCACGCCAATCACGCCCCGGATCGGGGAGGCAAGGTCGGCAATCCGCTCCAGGTTGTTCCGACCGACATGAATCAGATAAGAACGAGCGCCCAGATTAACGGGTACTTCTGCGGGCAGTGGGATCATGTTCATTCTCCAGATGCGCGCGGTATGCCTTTTGTGCCGCTCAGTCCATTTTCTCCAGGCACCGCGTCACCAGCGCCGCCAGTTTCGGTTCGGCCGCGTTGGCCGTCGCGATGATTTTCGCGATATCCGCGGGCTGCAGCGCGTCCGGGAAACATTCATCCGTGATTACGGAGAACCCCAGCACCCGCAGTCCGGCATGTACCGCCACGATCACTTCCGGCACGGTGGACATGCCCACCGCGTCCGCGCCGATCATCCGCAGGAAACGGTACTCCGCCCGCGTTTCCAGGCACGGTCCCGTCAGCGCCACGTATACGCCCCGGCGCAGGGGAAGCCCCAGTTCCAGCGCGGCGGATTCGGCCAGTTCAACCAAGGCGCGGCTGTACGGCTCGCACATGTCCGGAAACCTTGGGCCCAGCGTGTCATCATTCGGGCCGATCAGCGGATTGTCGCCCATCAGGTTGATGTGGTCGGTAATCACCATCAGGTCTCCGGCCCGGAAATGGGGATTCATGCCGCCCGCCGCGTTGGAGACAATCAGGGTGTGGGCTCCCAGCGCCCGAACCACCCGGACCGGAAAGGTCACCTGCTGCAGGGTATACCCCTCATACCGGTGGAATCTCCCCGAGAGCGCCACCACCTGTTTGCCCGCGAGGCGCCCCAGGATCAGTTCTCCCGCGTGACCTTCCACCGTGGACTGTGGGAAATGCGGCAGGTCCGCGTAGGACAGTTTCAGGTCCGCCTCGATCCGGTCCGCCAGGGTGCCGAGCCCCGTGCCCAGCACAATGGCGTATCCGGGTTCCTGCTTCCAGTGGGACCGAATCACGGAAACCGCAGCTTCAACCTGGTCGCGAAGTGACGTCATAAATGGAGCTCCTATTGATCAATTCTCATAAATCATGATGCAGATAAAAATACTGCTATGACTCTAATTGTATAGCGATCATGCATCGGAGAAGACACTATATAGCATGGAAGGCTCTAGTATAAAAATCATTGATGAAGACCCAGACTCTGAGAACGCAATCCTCAGAGAACGGATAAATAAGTACTATATTGGCTTCCTTTACATTACAACCATGTCATACAATCTGGATTCGGACAACGTTTGGTACCTTTTGGAAGTTTCCAATGACACTTCGGACATTCACTAATCTCTGAGGTATTTGCCTGGGTTTGAGTTCTGGTAGATCGTGTACCTAATTTGAAAAACAATCCCCCAACTACTAGACCTCCCCCAAAACCGGTCAATAAGTACCACCACTTACTATTATTTAGATCTTCATTCACACGCTTAAGTCTGGTCAGCTCCTCATAGAGATTACTTTTTTCTTGCTCTGATAACTCTTCCCCTTTTTTTGGCTCTCTCAAAGCATCAGGACCATTACTCTGACTGGACATCGTCTCCAAGGCGGCAGATGTCTGCGAATCATCGTGATTCACAGCTCACGAGCGATTTCCCACCCCTACCCCAATTGCTATCAAGACTGTTGCGTATACTATTATTAGTATCCGCCCTTTAGGGCTCATTTTTTTTCGTATCCCAAAATTCTGGAGACGGATCTTTCGAGTAATCAAGTGTTTTGATCCACTCATCGTAATATTGGGATAACAAATGATTACCCTCTGGGGTCAACATGTCAGATGTAATTGAGAAGTCCTCGCCAATCGGTAAGGCAATCACTTCTTTTCCATACTCCGACAGAAAGCCGTGGGCATTTAACCACTTAATGATAACCTTAAAATGTCTCGTAGCCGATTCCAAATCGGGACAATCTTTTCCATCCGGAAAGTGCCATTTGACCTTGTCGTAGACGACTGTACTCATCACGGTATCCTCGTTATCTTGGTTGAGACCTCAGACACATCATACAACTGTCCTGTATCGGGATCTTTAACGAAGTGCCCACCATTATCCCTAATTCTTCCCTCCTTGCTCATCTGGGTTTCTTTTGATGCAGTAGGCGACGTTACTTCAAAAGCATCGACTACCTTGCCATTTTTATCAACCACTACATAATCAATTCGCCTCCCTTCACCAGTAACAGTATCTCTGACAATATTACCATACTGATCACGAAGATACGACTCTCGTATTATTTTGTACCCATCTTCTGGAGGATACTTTTCATTTAACCAATCATGAAACTGTACTTCTCGCTGAATTCCATCCTCTTTGTTCTTTATTGCACGTTCGGGATTGACTTCATGCATATCTATGAAATCTGTGGACTGTGGCTGCTCGGCATCCTTTCTCGGTAAATCTGCATCCCCCCGCGCATCTGGCTCTAGACCACTCTTCAAGATATCCTTATAAGGTTCTCCTGTTACTCCGAAAGGTTGATCCTTTGTCTGTACAACCATATCAGGTGAATTTTGGGGTATATCCTTTTGGAACTGATCTACCAGAGCTCTCAATTCGTCAGCAGCCTGCATTTCCCTTTGTCGGATTCCTTGAAGGTCCTTCAATTCAGCAGCTGACATTTCACCAACTCGGAAACCCTCTTGCCGAATTTCGTTAAGGCTTCCTTCCGCGGGGGTAATGCCTTCAGTGGGTTTCATGGCACCCTGCTCGCCCGCTTTTGATAGTTCGCCGCCTGAAAATCGCTCAAGCATCTTCATTCCTCCTGGTTCGCAAGGATAGTACGCTGTTTCTGATCACGGCACAAACTCCAGCCGGCCATTGCACGCGCCAGAATATACCTTCCAACAATCCATCCACCAGCTGCATTGAAGCCACAAATGGCGGAGCTGGAATTAACTCGTTTATTTAGTATAACACACATCGAGCCAGTTTGTCAATAGGCGGCTCCTGTTTTATATTTCTGCTTTCTAACCTAAATCTATTTCTGATGTTATTTATGATTTCCGATCTGGTCAGTAGTTGCTCATATACATTGGCCACAGGATTTTGCAGCGCCACCCCCATAATCGACCGGGGCACTCCAGAATAGTTAAGCGCCGCCACTCTATATTCTACCAGGCTTTCCTCTACATCTTGTTCACTCGCCCAAGCAACCAAATACTTCCAACCTGCCTTAACATAAGCCAAAAAGTCGCGATACTCTCCTCGATAATACGCCCATATTTCATCCGAAATCTGCTTCCAATATACCCACAGCCAAGGCAATCGAGCTTGGAATGGCCACGCAAGTCCTTTAATGGCATACCTTGTCGGCATGACTCTGGCAAAGGCATGAACCGCTTCGTCAGCACTGGAAAATATGCTGGCTAACATGGCTTTATGTAAGGCTTTATAAAATAGATAATCATCCGTGTCGACATTTTCAATACTTGTGTTATCTGATAATTTTGTCCACTCACTAAGAGGATCCAAAAGCTGAATGTGGTCGTCCTTGAAACGCAATGTGCCCTCTCCGAGGGTACTCGAGGCAGTATTTTCATGAGATACGTTCAGCTCAACACGGCATTGAAATGCTCTTCGCTGCCCATCTTCATGTATAACACATCTGCCTGTTTCCAACAATACCAAATCCTCAATTTGTTCATCACTCAATCCCATACATTTTCCGACCATTTCACGGTCATCTTCGGAAAGTAGCCGATGTATAATCTTCGTGGCCGTTCCCTTTATTACATTCGCGTTAACACGCGACGGGACTTGGTCAACTACAATAACGCCCTGTCCATACGCACGAATTTCTGCAAGCATATCGACAAAAGCGGTGACGGCTTTTCCTTTTACATTAGCGACTTCCAAATTTTCAGTTCCCTCTGCCGTATTTTTAAGCAGTCGGTGTGCCTCTTCGATCACCAGAATATGCTTTAAAGGTTTTGCGTCGTCATCCTGCCCAATTGTTGCCTCACGATATTCGTAAAGCTTTGTCACGAGAAGCCCCATCAGGAAGGCTTTTTCATCATCATCTCCTAAATGTTTGAGTTCAACAACAACGGAGGCATTAAAAAGCGATTTGGACGGCAATGAACGGGAACAGTTCAACATCTGACCTTTCGCCCCAACCATCAAACTAGACAGTCGGGCCTTGAGGGCCGCCTCAATATTCATTTGCTGCTCTACCCAATATCCTTTACGCCGGACGATACTGTCAATTTTGTGGTACAAATCGCGCAATGTGGGCAGGTAATCATGGAATTCATCCCTGTAAATATCAACGAATCGATTACACGAATATCCGATATCCCAGCCTCGTTCCCGATACACTTCCAGTATCGCTTCTTCCAGAATGTAAGGCATCGACGCATACATAGGAAAACTGGCGTTAAACGTGGCTTTCAGCCTATCTATATGGGTAAGAACGTGAACACCACCCGAATCCGGCCCCCTTCCAGGATCAAACTCGAAAGGATTCAGACGTAAAGGGCACGCACTGGAGTGTTCCACCCCTGCTGTGATTACTACAAGATCGTCCTTCAGTTCCGGCGATGAGGCCAGCCGTCTGTACTCCGATTTAGCCGGTTCAATTATCATGAATGGGACACGATATTTTTTCCATAATTGCGTGAGAATATTACAAACTGTGTTCGTCTTACCCGATTCTGTTAAGCCAAAAATCCCAACATGTTTTGGAAGACTGCTTAAATGCAAATGATACTTCTGCATCGTTTGTTCGCCGCAGTCTTCTACGGTACCTATTGTGATGGATGGCCCAGAGGCGTCAATTGCAAGATTAACCCCAAATCTCGCGCGTTCCGTAACGGAGACTCCTTCCACATCCTGTCGCGCCAAAGGCATCGCTATAGCAAGTTCCTTTGTGTTCACGGGCGTTCCAACTCCATTAAACCAATATCCTAACGGATGGCTCGCCACAATGATGCTTCCCTCCGGCGGTGGCGTCACAAATAAGGACCGCAGATTATTATTGGGAAAGGAAATATAAAGATTGGCAAAACGCCGTAATAGGGTCGTACAGTCTTTTGGCAGCCGAATCACACGCGGAGGTTCATAGTAACTGTCCATACCAGTAAAAAGTGAACGCACAACTGCCTGACCTAAAGAGAAACTCTCCATGTCTTCCGCGAAGAAATAATGTCCGACATTCCACATCCCGAGGGCGGAACCTTGCTGTAAACGATCCTCGTGCTGCCTCAACAATTCCTCGCAAAACTCCGCTTTGCGATTTAACAGTTCCTGATTTACGGCAGTCGTTTTCGTCCATGATAACCCAAATGATCCGAACCCACCACCTGCCATCTGGCTGGCCACCGCGTGGGAGACGGTTTTAGTAAAGGAGTGTGTGTTTGTTATTGAATTGCTCTTAGAAAGCATTAAAAAATTACTCAGCCCATCCTTGGCGAGACCAAGGGCAAAGCCCCCAATCGCACCTATTGCACCTCCAATCAAAGTGCCAACCCCCGGTAATATAGAACCTATGGTCCCACCAATAGCTGCTCCCATAGTTGTCAGAGTTGACGGGCCTGCATAAGTTTTCGACTCGGATTCGCTTGTACCCCATGTCTCGGATTCTGACTGTCCCTCGGTTTCTCCCTTCCCTATCATCCCGAACATGCCCATCATAACCGTTTTCCCGGAGGAGACCGCTTTATTAAGGTCCACCCGGACGAGACGGTGAATATCACTCGTGAGCGCGCGGCACGCATCAAGAGCTTGATCAATCTGTGTTAATCCAATTGGATCC
>JAKOTZ010000035.1 GCA_029776995.1 Candidatus Hydrogenedentota bacterium | reverse complement strand
CAGCGCGCCGTTGGCAGCGGCCTTCATGCCGCTGGTGCCGCTGGCTTCCATGGGCCGCCGGGGCGTATTAAGCCAGCAGTCCACGCCCTGCAGCATATACCGCGCCACGTTGATGTCATAGTCTTCGATAAACACCACGTGTTTGCGGACTTCGGGATCCCGGGCAAAATGCACGATCTGCCGGATCAGTTCTTTGGACTGGGTATCCTGGGGATGGGCCTTTCCCGCGATGATCAGCTGGACGGGCCGTTCCGGGTTCAACAGAATCCGCCGGAGCCGTTCGGGATCTTTGAACAGCAGGGTGGCGCGCTTATAGGTGGCGAACCGCCGGGCGAAACCGATGGTCAGCACCTCTGAATCCAGCATCTCCTGGGCCATGCGGACTTCCGAGGACGGCGCCCCGCGGTTGCTCAGCTGCCGCTGCAGCCGCCGGCGGGCAAACGAAACCAGCCGTTCCCTGCGGATTTCGTGCACCCGCCAGAGTTCAATATCGGGGATGTTCATCACGTTTTCCCAGATGGACTGGTCATGGGGCTTGTTGACCCAGTCCGGGCTGAGATAGCGGTCATACAGCTCGGCCAGGTCGCGGGATATCCAGGAACGGATATGCACGCCGTTGGTGACGTGGCCGATCGGGATCTCGTTCAGGGGAACGCCTTTCCATACCTGCCGCCACATGTCCCGCGCCACCTCGCCGTGCAGCTTGCTTACGCCGTTCGAAGCGGCGGACAGTTTCAGGGCCAGCACGGTCATGCAGAAAGGTTCGCGGGGATCGGTGGGATTCTGACGCCCGAGGGCCAGCAGGTCGTTCAGGGTGATCCCCAGCTGGGCACAGTACCCGTCAAAGTAGGCAGCCACCAGCGCCGGGTCGAACATGTCATTCCCGGCGGGAACCGGCGTGTGGGTGGTAAAAATGCTGCTGACCCGCACCACCTCGCAGGCCTGCTGAAACGTGATGCCGTCGCGGACCATGAGGTCCTTGATGCGCTGCAGCGCCATGAACGCCGCGTGACCCTCATTGATGTGGTACACCGTGGGGTGAATGCCCAGCGCGCGCAGGGCGATCACGCCGCCCATGCCCAGCATGATTTCCTGGCGGATCCGCGTTTCCCGGTCCCCGCCGTACAGCTGCCCCGTTATAGCCCGGTCCGCCGGCGCGTTGTCCTCGTGGTCACAGTCCAGCAGGTACAGGGGAACCCGACCCACCTGGCAAACCCACACGTACGCCTTAACCTTATGGTTCGGGAAAGGTACCTCAATCACCAGGGGCGCGCCGTCTTTGTCGCGCGCCTGGGAAATGCACATGTTGTGGAAATCATTGCGCGGATACATTTCCTGCTGCCAGCCGTCGGCGTTCAGGTACTGTCGGAAATACCCTTCCCGATACAGCAGCCCAATGCCCACCAGGGGAACTCCCAGGTCACTTGCCGCCTTCAGATGGTCCCCCGCCAGGATCCCCAGGCCGCCTGAATAAATCGACAGGGATTCCTGGATGCCGAATTCAGCGGAAAAATAAGCCACCAGGAAATCTTCCGGTGCCTCAGGATGGCGTTTCCGCCACATCCCCTGATCCTGAAGGTAATCTTCCAGCCGGGACGCCACGCGCTCGAGATGGAGCAGAAAGCTGCCGTTCTCCGAAAGTTCCTGGAGCCGTTCCTGCGAGATCCGCCCGAGCATCAGGCGCGGATTCTGTCCCGTCTCGATCCAAAGGTCCCGATCCATGCGGAAAAATAAATTAATGGCCTCCGAATCCCAGCACCACCACAGATTATTAGCGATCCATTCGAGTTTGCGCAGTTTTTCCGGAAGGTTCGGGGTAACGGTAAATTTAAGCACCCGGGCCATGATGATACCTTCTCCTCTCTGCACGGCAACGCTCCGCGGGAGACGGAACGAACTGCCTATGATATTTCGTTCTTAATAAGCATATCACAACAGGAAAGCCGTAAAAAAACCGCCCGACTTCACTCCGCAAATCACGCAATGTCCGATTAAAGAGTATCAGACGGTTGAACCCTGTCGACTGCCCAGGGTTTCGACGAAGGCCTCAATGCGGGTTGAAATATTTTCCTCCGCCCAAATACGGCTGTCGTTCATGTCCGATTCAATGATAAGCGTCGGCAGCCCCCACCGGATTTCCAGTTCCCGCGCCAGATCGTACTGGCCGATGGAATACGCCCGGCAGGACCGGTTGCTGTGCATCACAAAGCCGTCCAGATGGAACACGTCCGCCATGCGTTTCAGGTCCCGCAACCGGTACTCCAGGCCATGGTTGATGTACCCGCCGATGTAGGTGGCGGCATACTGGCGGAACCGGTCATTCCAGCGGTCCAGCGCCTTGTAGCAGAAACTTTCCGCGTAGGTCGAGACCACCAGCGCCGCCCCGGCGTCCGCGAAGGCATTGGACAGTTCCTTGATATGGTGCCAGATCGCGATGTTGTCCCATCCCAGCCGGAAACGTTCGCCGGGTACCGCGGCTATCCCCTGCTCCACCCGTTCCCGGATTTCCGCCAGCAACAATTCATAGTATTCGATGCAGATCGGCGTGCCGCGCAGGGTCACGATCGGGCCCAGGTGAATAAACGTGTCAAAAGAGTTCATCGGCGCGGGGCGGTGCGCCATCAGCCCCTGAACCGAGCGCCACAGGTCCGCCGCCCGGTCCGAGAGGTCCAGGGTCGCCATAAACTGGTCCCAGCTGAACGGTTTTTCCGTGACCAGCGCGCACACGTCCATGAGCTCGCGGATCT
>JAKOTZ010000029.1 GCA_029776995.1 Candidatus Hydrogenedentota bacterium | reverse complement strand
AATATTGAGGAGACAGGTGATGCGAACAGTTATGCGGCTGCTGGTGTCAGGGATCGTGGGTATCCAGGCGCTGGGGGCGGGGACCGCATGGGCCCAGTCCGATATAGACGCATCCCGGAACAATGCCATTGTGCGGGCCATTGAACTGGCCGCGCCGGCCGTGGTGACCATCAGCGTGGTTTCTTACCAGCGGGAGACCGTGCTGGAGCCGCTGTTCGAAGATTTCTGGGGGCTGTTCGGTCCGCCCCTGGCGCGGCCGCGCGTCCGCCAGCGGGCGGTGGAAGGCATCGGAAGCGGATTTATTTACGATGATGCGGGGCATATCCTGACCAACTACCACGTGCTGCAGGGTGCGGACGCGATTGTATCAGTTACCCTGCCGGACAGGCGCCGCCTGGAGGTGGAAGTGGTGGGCGGCGATGAGCGTTCGGATATTGCCGTGTTGCGGGTGAAGGGAGACACGTCCAGCCTGCCCCGGGTGGCCCTGGGCGATTCTGACGGATTGCGGCTTGGAGAGTGGGTCATCGCAATCGGCAATCCGTTCGGGATGCTGATGCGGGACAGCCAGCCCAGTGTCAGCGTTGGGGTGGTTTCCGCAGTGCACCGGAAAGTAAGCCGGACCATCGGAAATGGAGAACGGCTGTACCAGGATCTGATCCAGACGGATGCCGCCATCAATCCGGGGAACAGTGGCGGCCCGCTGGTGGACGCGCGCGGACGGGTGGTCGGCATCAACACCATGATTTTCAGCAACAGCGGCGGATACCAGGGACTGGGATTTGCCCTGCCGATCAATCGGGTTAAGCGCGTGGCGGATGAACTGATTCGGTATGGCCGGCGGAGAGATCCGTGGTTCGGTTTCAGGGGGCAGTCCGTGGCTGAAACCGATCCGTATACCCTCTCGCAGATCGGGGTATCCGTGGACACCGGCGTGCTGGTAACCGAAGTTGTCAGGGACACGCCTGCCGCCAAAGCCGGTTTACAGCCCGGGGATGTGGTCCTGGCCATCAACGGGGAAGTGGTGGAACACCCGCTCGACGTGGATTTTATCAACTGGGCGCTGTTTGTCGGCGATACGGCGGAATTTGACGTGGCCCGCGGCAGTAAAACCCTCCGGATGAAACTGCGGCTGGAAGAGTATCGTGAGTAATATTTCGGAACGCCGGCAGCCGAAGCATC
>JAKOTZ010000256.1 GCA_029776995.1 Candidatus Hydrogenedentota bacterium | reverse complement strand
AGATCAAATACGCTGTCGGCAAAGGGCATCCGCTGCATGTCCAGCTGCACGCACGGACGCGCCTCACCGATTATCCGGCCCCGGTCTATATCGGCATTTACTGAAATAACAACCGGCCGCTGTTCACGGATCCATCTCGTCAGCTGCGGCTCAGGAGCAAAATGCAGCGCGCGGGCGTTTTCCGGAAGGTGAATCCCCTCTCTTGCCAGAAAAATCGCCATCAGCCGGTGGCGTTCCTGGCCGAAACATTGCGGACACTCCGCCTCCGGAACCCGGAAATCTCCGCAGTCAATGCTCCGGAATGCCCAACCCTGCCACCCGCAGCAGGGGCATTCGCGCCGGACCGTACCGCCCCGCCGGTTCCGCAGGCGAATCCAGCCATTTATGGCATACACGCCCGCGCAAACCCAGGCCTGCCGCCAGCCGCGGCTTCTCCAGCGCCGCCATATATGGCGCAGCTTCCCGCCAATAATACGCGGCCACCGGAGCATTATACTGCCCCTCCGAGCGTCGAATGCTGAACAGGATGCCACATCGAAACGGCCTCGGCGTCCATCCGCATCCGCTCGTGCGCCTGATCGCGGATCGCCAGGGCCGTTTCATACGCACCGCACAGGCCGAACACCGTGGAACCGCTTCCGCTTACCGCGGCCGCCATGCATCCAGCGTCCCTCAGGAAATCCCTGACCCCGCGCAGCGCCGGATACAACTCAAAAACCGGGGTTTCCAGTCGGTTAAATACCACTTCAGACACGCGCCCCCGCCTGAGCCTCTCCAGGACACCGGCAAAGGTGGGCGTCCAGCCGTCATCGCCTGGCCGCTCTCCGCAAGGACGCAGCGCGGGATGCTGATACACTTTCTTCGTTTCCGAGATAAACCCAGGAAACACCAGAACCACATGGGGCGCGGATGGAATTTCCGGCAACGGACACAAACGCTCCCCCCGCCCCGATGCCGCCGCCGTACCCCCGGACAGGCAGAAAGGCACATCCGAGCCCAGTTCCAGCGCCAGTTTTTCCAGCGTGCCCGCGGGATATCCCAGCCCCCAAAGGCGGTTCAGCGCCACCAGCACCGCCGCCGCGTCCGCCGATCCGCCTGCCATGCCTCCTCCCACGGGAATCCGCTTGTTGATCCATATCCGCGCGCCGGACTGGATGCCGCTTTCCCGCCGAAGCAGGCGGGCCGCGCGGACCGCGAGATTATCCGGGCTTTCCAGGCGCGGATCAGAACAGTGCAATGTTATCTCACTCCCGGGGGAAGAGATATCCACCACCACATCGTCCCACAGCGTTACGGACTGAAAAATGGTCTCTATGTCATGGTAACCATCCGCACGGCGGTTCAGCACCTCAAGATAGAGGTTGATTTTCCCCGGAACCCGCCAGTGCGCGGAAACGGAAGTTTCGTGCAGCAGTAACATAAACTCAGTCGCGTTCAGCGATAGTCACGGGCGCTTTCCCGGACGTCTATTGTCATCGTCATCCTCATCCTCATCCTCATCGTCATACCCTTCTTCATCCTCATCTTCCCACTCGGCATCATCGTCTTCTTCGCCGTCTAACCCGTCATATTCTTCATCGTCGTCGTACTCATCATCCTCGTCATCGTAATCATCGTATTCCCCGTCATCATCATCGTCGTCTTCGTATCCGTCCTCATCATCTTCTTCGTCCCAGTCTTCTTCCTCCCAATCCTCCTCTTCCTCCCAGTCTTCGTCATCCTCCGAATCGTCAGCTTCTTTTTCCATTTTTTCATCCAACTCCCGGTGCCACTGCAACAGGTCAAACAGGAGCGCGCGGTCTAAAAATCTCTTGCGATCCTTTTCCTCGAGGGCATCAAAGAGGCTTGACAGGTATTCCATGTACCTTTTATTGGCATCCACGTACGCGTCCAGGTGGTCCAGCACGTCAGAAATAAGCCGGCGGATTTTCTGGCCGTTCTCCACGTACAGAACGATACTGCACTCCCATAACAGCGCGTCTCGCCCCTCTTCGTCCCAGACCGGCCGCAACATGTGTCTCACGTCTCCGATGGATACGTTCAACAGGTTGGCGTGCAAGAGATACCACAGAGCGTCATCCCCTTCCACAATGCCAGAGATTTGGGAAAATTCCAGCGTGCCGGAATACTCGCCTGCCCGCATAAAATACGTACGGTCGTTCCGGCTGAACACAACACGGTGCTCTTCCTCAATCCGCATTATCACTTCACAGTTTCGGGGAAGATGTTTGACTGCCCGATCCAGAAATTTGCTGGGGTTCATGATGCTGGCTCCATTCGGTTGAACTATCCGGTTCGGCTCCGGGCATTACCCTATCATACGCCCCGCTGATGGCATAAACCGGACACGGCCCGAAGCCGCGTCCGGCTGTGATCCAACCTGTAGGCGCTTAGGGAGAGCTGCCGAATCAGGCGTTGCGCTGTTTGGCTTTAACCTTGGCCGCCTTGCCTACCCGCTCGCGCAGATAGTACAGCTTCGCGCGGCGCACCCGTCCTTCCCGGACCACTTCCACTTTTTCCACCCGGGGCGAATGCAGGGGGAACACGCGTTCAACGCCTTCCCCGTAGGCCACCCGGCGTACCGTGAACGTGGCGGTTGGGCTTTCCTTGCCCTGCCGGGCAATCACCACGCCTTCATACACCTGTACCCGTTCCTTTTCCCCTTCCACGATACGGAAATGCACCCGGACCGTGTCGCCCACATTAAATTTCGGAATCTGGTCGGCCGGCTTCATGTACCGGGACGCGTATTCTCTGACGATATCCATCACCTGTTCTCCTTATTCAGATCCCCGCCATCTTCACGGAGGATCTCGCTGATCAGTTGCTTATCTTCTTTGCTGAGTTCATCGCGTTCAGACCGCGCTGCCAGCAGGTCCGGACGGCGCCTGAGGGTCATCCGGAGCGCCTCCTTGCGGCGCCACCGGCGGATCGCCGCGTGGTTGCCGCTCAGCAGGACTTCCGGCACCGCCATGCCGCGGAAAACCGCCGGGCGGGTGTACTGGGGCGGACCCAGAAGTCCATCATAAAACGAATCGGTCTCCACGGATTCCCAGTTGCCAACCACGCCGGGAACCATCCGGCTCACCGCCTCAATCAGCACCAGCGCGGGCAGCTCGCCGCCGCTCAGCACGTAATCCCCGATCGAGATTTCCTCGGTTGCCAGCGCCGCAGCAACCCGCTCATCCACGCCCTCATACCGGCCGCACAGGATCACCATGTCCGGATACGAGGCCAGTTCCTTAACTTTGTCCTGGGTGAGCGGCATTCCGCGGGGCGACATCAGGATCACCCGTTCCAGGGAATTGACCGGTCTTAAACTTTCCACTGCCGCGAACAGCGGCTCACACTTCATTACCATTCCGGCGCCGCCGCCATAAGGCTCGTCATCCACCGTGCGGTGACGGTCCGTGGCGAAATCCCGGATATTGGTCACCGCCACCTCCAGCAACCCTTCGGCAAGCGCTTTGCCCAGCAGGCTGGCGTTCAGGGCAGGTGTCACCAGTTCCGGAAACAGCGTCAGCACGTCGATCCGCATGGCGACATTCCCTGCCGGCCGTTACTGGCCTGCGGATTCCACCTCCACCGTCGCTTTCATTCCGTTCCTGCCGGCTGCCGCGGCTGCCAGCGTCCGAAGCGCGTTAATCGTCCGCCCGTTGCGTCCGATGAAGCGGCCCAGGTCTTCGGGATGCACCCGGAGCTGGATCTTAGCGCCTTCATCGTCCTGCTGCACCTCGAGCGCGACGGATTCCCGCTTCGTGGCCAGCTCACGCGCCACGTACTCCACCAGCGCGACCGCCTTCTCCATCAGGATTCGCTTTCCTGAACGTTATCCGCCTCAGAAGGAGCTGTTTCTCCCGAGGCTGCCTCTTCCGGCGCGGCTTCCGTCTCCGCCGCTTCTTCCTGAACCGGCGCGGGGGCAGGCTTGGGAGGAGCCGGCGGCGTGTATCCCTTCACCGCTTCGGGCCCGTGGGAAAATTCCACCATAGCCTCTTCCGGCGTGGTGCCGTGGTGCAGGTGGGCCATCAGCCCGAGTTTGCTGAATACAGAGCGGACCGTATCACTGGGCTGCGCCCCGGTCCGCAGCCAGTGCAGCGCGCGGTGCGCGTTCACGCGGCTGAACGGTTCAGGCCGCGCGCAGGGATGATATACCCCCAGCACTTCGATTTCCTTGCCTTTCACCCGCGACCGGGAGTCCTGTACCACAATCCGGTAGTACGGCTTCTTTTTCCGGCCGCCACGCTTGAGACGGATCACAGTTGCCATATCGAACCTCTCTGTCAGTATGGAAATGGGCCGCCCGGGGGCATGCCGCGCATGCCCCGCTGTTTCGACCCGCTTTTCATCACCTGTTTCACCATTTTCTTCATCCGCTCAAACTCTTTGAGCAGCATATTGACTTCCTGCACCGAGGTCCCGCTGCCTTCCGCGATGCGCCGGCGCCGGCTGCCGTTGATGATGGCCGGATTCCGGCGTTCCTTGAGGGTCATCGAAAGGATGATTGCTTCGGTGCGCTTGAGTTCCTGCTCCGCGTCATCCAGCCCTTCCGGCATGACTTTGGATATCCCGGGAATCTTCCGGATCAGGTCACCGAACGAACCCAGGCGCTTGACCTGCTGCATCTGGGCCAGGAAATCTTCCAGGTTCCAGTCGCCCTTTCGTGCCTTGCGCTGAAAGTCTTTCGCCTGTTTCCGGTCCACCATTTCCTGGGCCCGCTCAACAAGCGAGACCACGTCGCCCATCCCCAGGATCTGCGTTGCCATCCGGTCCGGATGAAACGGCTCGATCGCGTCCAGCTTCTCGCCGGTGCCTATAAATTTGATCGGGCAGTCGGTTACGTCTATCAGGCTGATCGCCGCGCCGCCCCGCGCGTCGCCGTCCATCTGGGTCAGCACCACCCCGGTCAGCGGAAGCGTGTCATGGAACTGTTTCGCCGACCGCACCGCGTCCTGACCGGTCATGGCGCTGGCCACAAACAGGATTTCATGGGGCTTCATGACGTCAGCGATCCGGCGCACTTCATCCATCATCTGCTCGTCGACGTGCAGCCGTCCCGCCGTATCCAGGATGAGCGTGTCCGCGCCGCGCATCGGCGCCTCCGCGCGGGCCATCTGGCAGATGGCCACGGGATCCGTCCCCGGCGGCGCCGTAAAGCATTCAACGCCGACCTGGCGGGCGACGGTTTCCAGCTGTTCCACAGCCGCCGGACGGTAAACGTCTGCGGCCACCAGCATGGGATTTCGGCCGCGCCGTTTGAGCAGGCCGGCCAGTTTGCCGGCCGTGGTCGTTTTGCCCTGCCCCTGCAACCCCACCATCATGATTACCGAAAGCCCCTTTTCGGCCAGGCGCAGGGGCTCATTGCGCTCACCCATCAGCCGCACCAGTTCATCGTGGACGATCTTAACCACCATCTGGCTCGGGTGGATGCTTTCCAGCACTTTCCGGCCCAGCGCGGCTTCCTGCACGTCCGCGATAAACTTTTTGACGACTTTGTAGTGGACGTCCGCCTCAAGCAGCGCCTGACGGATTTCCTGCAGGGCCTCTTTCATGTTCGCCTCAGTCAGGCGACCCTGGCCCCGCAGGCGCTTAAACGCCGCTTCAAGCCTCTGTGTCAGACTCTCAAACATCGTTCTATCCGCGTTCCAGAGGCCCGCCGACGCAGGATGCGCTCCCATGGTACCCCAGGGAAAATCGAGACCTGCCCCGCGCGGGCATACGAACATGCCAGCCCCGTTCCCAAAACGAAGCTTTCTTACACAGTTGGGAATGCTTATTTTATCAAAAACTGCTCCCCTCCCGCAACCCGCCAATCCGGAAATTCCGCGCCCGGTGGTAGGCCGCGGGCTAACCCGCGAAAACAATGGCGCTACCGACACACATCATATGATCTTCCCTTTTCCCGCGTTTGGATTTGGGGATGGGAAACGAGCGCCTGTTTCCTTTTGCCACGCGTGCAGAAGATGGACCAGTTCAGCGGCCCGGTCCGGTTCCTCGGCGCGCAGGTCCCGGGTCTCGCCAAGGTCATCACGCAGGTTGTACAGCTCCTGATGGCCATCCTCGAAAAATTCAATCAGCTTGTAATCCCCAAGCCGGACCGCCCCGCCCGGAAAAGCGCCCTGATTCCCATAATGCGGATAGTGCCAGTACAGCGGCCGGGGAGGCGCGGACGATTCCCCGCGCAGCAGCGGAACAAGGCTTGTTCCGTCCAAAATCTGGCCCGAGGCCGGATGAAGCCCGGCCATCTCAAGCAGGGTCGGATAAAAATCCGGACTGATCACCGGGACGGAGCAGGCGCTTCCGGGCGCGGTCACACCCGGCCATTTCGCGATCAGGGGAACGCGTATCCCCCCTTCATAAAGCCACCCTTTTCCGGCGCGAAGCGGAACGTTACTGGTGGGGGCCCCTTCTCCAATGGTAGAAAGCCCGCCGTTGTCCGAGGTCAGAAAAACCGCGGTACTGTCGGCCAGTCCCAGCCGCTCCAGCGCGTCCAGAACATCTCCCACAGCCTCATCCATGGCTTCCACCATGGCGCCGTACACCGGGTGGTTCTGCGTCTGCCGTACCTTATGGCCGTGTTCTTCGATATACAGCGGCTCTTGCGCTCCCAACTGCCGCGCGCGGTCCTTATATTTCGCCACAAGGTCTTTTCTTCCCTGGAGCGGCGTATGCACGGAATAGAAGGACAGGAAAAGCAGAAACGGGCGGTCTGATGGTCTCGTCTCCAGAAAATGGACGGATTCCCGCGCGAGCCGAGCCGGCAGGTGCTCGCCGGGAGGGCCATCGGATAATTTCGGATTTCCGTACGGGCTGAAATAGGAAACCGGGCTGCCTTTCTCATATCCGCCGATGTTGATATCAAATCCCTGTGTCTCCGGGTAATATCCTTCACCGCCCAGATGCCATTTCCCGGCAAAAAATGTAGCGTATCCGCCGGCCTTCAGGGCTTCCGCGATCGTAATTTCTTCCAGGGGGAGCCTGTCGTTGTAGGGGGCGGGGAGCAGCGGTTTTGTTCCGGTGGGATGGAGATGGGCTGTTTCAGGCTGGGGCGCGCCGAACCAGTCTGTGGTTCCCATGCGGACCGGATACTTCCCGGTTTGGATGCTGGCGCGGGTAGGGCTGCAGACCGGGCAGGCGGCATAGGCGTCCGTGAAACGCATACCCTCTTTGGCCAACTGGTCAATATGCGGCGTGTCATAAAAACTGCTACCGAAACACCCAAGGTCGCGCCAACCCAGGTCATCCACAAGGATAAACACGAAATTGGGGCGGGCGGACTGTGTCGCAGCCGCCCGGGAAGAACCCAGCCAGCACCCCATCGCCGCCCCGGCGGCTATCTTCAGAAATTGGCGCCTGTTCATCATTATGTGCCCATTATGTTCGGACAAAAGGAATTGCTACATCCCTGTTGCGCACTGTCACTATTGCATTAAATTCGGTCGGAGATTAAATCTATTAACACTGATATTTTACGCGTCCTCTTCACTCTGGTCGGAAAGATTCTGGAAAAATATATCGGGAGATTTGAACATCTCCGCTTCGGCGCACTGAACATTGTTACCCGGCAATAATTATCAGCTGGACGGTATGGCCAGCAATCTCTATCACCTTTCCAGTCATTTCAGGTGTTTGGATTTCTTCGCTGGCATCGTTCACCTGCAGCAGCGTCAGCTGCTTCACTTCCGCGCCTGTGATCGTATATTTCACCGCGGTGTCATTGGGGTTGGCAATCAATACAGCCGTTTCTCCCACCTGGTCCCGCCCCGCCAACAGCCAGAGTGTTCCTTCCGGTGAGTCGGATACCGACAGCCGTTGCGGATGCGCTACCATTTCAGCCCACAGCGAAAATGCCAGCGCCACCCGTTTGGGTTGGCCATCCGCGTAAAACATGCCGTAAAAAGTAGGCGCATCCATGTCCGGATCCGGACCGCGGTAGAAGGTCGACTCCGTGACGCCTTCCTGCTGCATGGCAATCCATGCCGCCGTCAGGATGGCTGCCCCTTTTCCGCCCGTCCGCAGGGCAAAAGCTTCGGCGCTCTGGTCTCCGACCATACGAATATCCGTGTTCCATTCCGTGACATGCATCTGCGTTTCCAGGAACCCGATGCTGTCCAATTCCTGACGGTAAAATCTGGCCGAGCTGACCCATTCCTGTGGATCATTGGAATAGAGGTGCCAGGACAAAAAATCCAAGGGCGCGTTATGTGCTTTTACATAGGCCAGAAAATCGTGTATCCACTGGTTTCCCTCAACCGATAGCGCACCTGCCGGCGTTATGCCCGGCCCTCCAATAAGCAGGTCGGGAAAAGTATCCCTCAGGGCCTGTGCGGTCTCCACGTACAGCTGATAATACTCCAGCGGCGTATGCGGCAGCGGCCAGAACTGCCGGTTATCCGGCTCGTTCCAGATTTCCACGTAGCGGAAAGGCGTACTGAAACCGTTCCATTGGCCCTGCCGGTAGTGGCGAACCACCTCCACGGCGGCCCGGACCCAATTAGCCCGTTCCTGCGCGTTGGCCGGCGGCGTGGCATCGTTGTAGGAGTCTCCCAGGCGCAGATACGGCTCAAAACCGCCGTCGACAATAGCCCGCCATATCGAGTCGCTGGAACGGAAATCATAGGATGCAGGGTCAGCCGGGTCGCGCGTGCGGTCGGGATACATCACCGACATGTCCAGGGCACCATAGTAATCGTGCGTGCGGATCAGAGTAACTCCGATTTGACGGTATGCGTCCGTCAGGTCTGCGTTACCGGGGTCTGCACCGGCTGCCACAGGACCTATATTCACGCCCAGCAGCGGATGGATTTGTTTACCGTCCGGATCTGAAATACTAACAATAACGTCCGGTGATACCGGTCGGCACGCGCCCAGAAAAACCGCTAAAGATGCAAACGCAACAATAAAAACGTTCCTCATCTGCATGCCCTCCATTTCCCGCCTTGCCGCCCTAAGGCCGCATATATGCCCTTTTTATTCCCAACCTTAGGAACGGATGCCTGTTTCCCTGTCGCTTTCCGTAATATTGAGTCCGTAACAGTCTCTCTTTCAGGTATCTCACAGGTTCAATGTCAAAAACACCGCGGAAAATCCCATTTACAGGCACATTTCTCATCTGTAAAGCAACATAATCCGACTCGATCGATTTTGTCAAGTCTGGCGAAGCCCTCCCCCGCCCCTTTTACTATACTCAGTCTGCCATGACTGCCTTTTTACTTCCATGGCTAAAAACCTTATTCGTTTCGTTTGACATGGTTGAATCCCGGCGAATATAATATGTTTCCCTTCCGATAAAGCGATGGAGGGGTGTCGTATGCCGGCGTAGACATACGGCGCGGAGTTTACTGTTGTAGATACTGGCGTGACCGTTATTACACGGTTCGAATGTTCCGGGTGCATTCCGTGGTCCGCCAGGGTAACCGACAGGTATCAGACATGGCTCGTTACACAGGACCAAAACACAAATTAAGTCGTCGAATCGGAAAATGCATATGGGGGCGCCCTAACAGCCCCGCAATCCGCCGTCCTTTCCCTCCGGGACAGCACGGCCGGGACCTGCGGCGCAAGCTTTCCGTGTACGGCCTGCAGATGCAGGAAAAACAGCGCCTCCGCATGCATTACGGGGCCCTGATGGAACGGCAGCTGCGCAGGATCTTCGCCGAAGCGCGGCGCCTGCCGGGAAACACGGGCACCAACCTGCTCATGCTGCTGGAGTCGCGGCTGGACTGCGTGGTCTGGCGGCTGGGTTTCGCGCCGACAATTTTCGCGGCCCGTCAGCTCGTTACCCACTGCCACGTCCTGGTCGACGGCAAAAAGGTGAATATTCCGTCCTTTGTCGTTAAGCCCGGCATGGTAGTGTCCATCCGCGAAAAAAGCCGCCGGATTCCGATGGTGGCCCAGGGCGCGGAGTTCCCGCCTCGGGAAATTCCTGAGTACCTGGAACGCGCCGCCGGATCTTTCGAAGGGCGCATGGTTGCCCTGCCCGCTGAGGAAACCATCCCATTCAAAGCCGACACCAACAGCATCATCGGTTTCTACTCCCGCTGAGTCACGGCGGGACACCGTCAGCCAGTCACGGCGGACCGTCCGTTCGGCGGTCCGCTTTTTTAATGTTTCGCGGCGTAATGTCCCCGAACATGGAGAATTTTGGGTATGTCGATTGAAATCATCGTTGGCGCGAACTGGGGGGATGAAGGCAAAGGGCGCATGGTCGACTACTTCGCCCAGCAGGCCGATTTTGTGGTCCGCTACCAGGGGGGAAACAACGCCGGGCATACCGTCGTCAACGAATTCGGCGAATTCAAGCTGCATCTCCTGCCTTCCGGCGTGTTCAACCCGGGGGTTATCAATGTCCTGGGTCCCGGCATGGTAATCGACATCGAAGCGCTGGCCCGGGAAATTGGAGAAATCTCCGCGAGGGGCATCCATCCGCGCCTGCTGGTATCCGACCGAGCAACCATCTGTTTCCCCTTCCACCGGATGGAAGACGCATGGGAAGAGGAACGCCTCGGGAAAAACGCCTATGGCTCCACCCGCCGCGGCATTGCCCCGGCCTACGGCGACCGCACTATTAAAAAAGCAATCCAGATCGGTGAATTGCTGTACCCGGATCGGCTGGAACGCCGGGTTCGGCAGGTCGCTGAGTGGAAACTGCTGGCCGCGGAGCGGATGTACGGAAAGTCCGCTCCCTTTACCGCGGAAGAAATGGTCGCCTGGGCCATGGAATGGGGTGAAAAAATCCGGGATCTTATCTGTGACACCAGCGAAGTGCTGGAAACCGCCGCGCGCGAAGGAAAACGGATTCTCTTCGAGGCCCAGCTGGGCACCCTGCGGGATCTTAATTTCGGCATTTATCCTTTCACCACTTCATCCTGTACCCTGGCCGCTTACGCTCCGGTAGGCGGCGGACTCTTTGGATTTCCCGTGGACCGCGTGGTCGCGGTGGTCAAAGCTTTTGCCACCTGCGTCGGAGAAGGTCCCTTTGTTACCCTCATGGAACCGGACGACGCCAATGCCCTGCGGGAAACGGCGAAAGAATACGGCGCGGCCACCGGACGCCCCAGGACTATCGGCCATTTTGACGCCGTGGCCACCAGATGGGGAGTACGGGCCCAGGGCGCTACTGAAGTCGCCCTGACGAAACTGGACAGCCTGACCGGCCGCCCGACGCTCAAAATCTGCACCCACTACAAATGGCGGGGACAGCTGCTGGACCGTTTCCCTCTCAATGCTGTGCTGGAGGAGGCGGAACCGGTCTATCAGGAACTCCCGGGCTGGTCGGAGGACATCTCCGGAATCCGGAAATTTGCAGATCTTCCCCCTCAGGCCCGGACTTACGTGGAAACCATCGAAACGCTTATCGGCTGTCCCATCCGGTACATCTCGGTCGGTCCTGAGCGCCCCGCTCTGATCATCCGCGGATAATGGATTCTCCCTTCCCCGAATCCGATATTGCCCGCCGGCTGGCCAGCGCGCTGAAAGCTGGCGCGTCAGCCGCCGCGGCAGGACTGTGGGGCGCCGCGCGCGGGCTGACTGCCGCCCAGGTCGCCTCACTTCGGCAGGTCCCTTTGTGTTACGTGACAGCCGGACGGCTCGAAGCGGAGGCCGCTTACGAAGATCTGGTTACCTGTTTCGGGGAGGACCAGGTGGTTTTGATCCCCGCGTGGGAGGTGCTGCCCCATGACCGCATGGCGCCGTCGGATGACATCATCGCGGAACGGTTCCATTCGCTCAGGCGCCTGCTCGATGAGGAACCGCGCCCCCGTGCAGTGGTCTGTCCCATTCGGGCCGCGGCGCAGGTTACCCCGGCGCCACAGGCATTACGGCGCCTGATCCTGCGCCTGGAAAAGGGCCAGGATATCCCGCTGCATGAGATCCCTGAAAAGCTCATCGGGCTCGGGTACCAGCGGGAAGTGATGATCGAAGGGCGGGGACAGTTCAGCGTGCGCGGCGGCATTCTGGACATCTTCCCCATTTCAGAAGAGCTGCCCTTCCGCATCGAGTTCTTCGATGACGCCATTGAATCGATCCGCATTTTTGACCCGGAAACCCAGCGGAGCATTCGGGAGGTGCAGGCCGTTGATATTCTTCCCCGCTCCGAAAAGGAGCTGCTGCAGAACCCAGCCGCATCGGACGGAGGTCGGGCCCCGCTGACTGCCTGGTTTCCGGAAAATGCGCTTGTCGCGCTGGAAGAGCCCGACGCGCTGGAGCGCGCGTGCCGGGAACTGGAAGAAGACCCCGGAAACAGGGATTTCTTCATACCCTGGGAAACGTTTCTCCATTCCCTGAAAAAGCGCCCGATCCTGAAGCTGTGCCAGTCCGCTTTTGAGTTTCCCGATGCTCAGGCGCAGATTCGCGTATCCGCGCTGGCGCTGACCGGTTTCGCGGGACGCCTGGACCAGTTCTGGGAACGACTCCGCCAATGGGAACGTGACGGCTACAGGGTGCGCCTGTTCTGCGTGAATCCCGGGGAGCGGCGCCGGTTTCTGGAACTGGCCGAAGAACAGGGGTTCCGTCCGGGGCGGGACGCGAATTTTGATTTCAGGGTTGAAGTCGGACGGCTGAGCGCCGGCTTTGACCTGCCGGATGAAAAACTGGCCGCCCTCAGTGAAAAGGAACTGTTCGGGCGGCATTACGTCCGCCGCCGACGCCGCAGGTTTGAAGCGGGCGCGTCCATCGCACACTTCAGCGACCTCAAACCGGGTGACTACGTGGTGCATGAGAGCCACGGCATCGGCCGTTACCTCGGGCTGCAGCGCTTTCCCAATCAGCCGGGTGATTTTCTGGCCATCCAGTATGCCGGGGGCGGCAAGGTTTACGTGCCGGTAACCGCCATAGACCAGGTGCAGAAATACAGGGCCACGGAGGGCGTCCTGCCGAAGATGGACCGACTGGGCGGAGCCGCGTGGGCGCACCGCAAGGAAAAAGTCCGTTCCGCGGTCCGGCAGCTGACCGAACAGCTGATCCGGCTCTATGCGGCCCGGGAAAGCGCCCGTGGACACGCCTTTTCGCCGGATACGCCCTGGCAGACCGCTTTCGAAGACGCCTTCGAATATGAGGAAACCCCGGACCAGCTGCGGGCCATCCAGGAGGTTAAACGGGACATGGAATCCCCCCGGCCGATGGACCGGCTGCTGTGCGGCGACGTCGGTTTCGGCAAGACGGAAGTGGCCCTTCGCGCCGCCTTCAAGGCGGTCATGGACCGGAAACAGGTGGCCGTGCTTTGCCCGACCACCGTGCTGGCCCAGCAGCATTACAACACCTTCCGCGAACGTATGGGCGATTTCCCGGTTTCCATCGCCCTGCTGAACCGCTTTCGTTCCCCGGCCGAACGCAAAGAAGTATTACAGAAACTGAAAGACGGGCTGGTTGACATCGTCATCGGAACCCACATGCTGCTGTCCAAACAGGTTCAGTTCCGGGACCTCGGCCTGCTTATCATCGACGAAGAGCAGCGTTTCGGCGTCGCGCAGAAAGAGCGCCTGAAAGCCTGGCGCGTCAACGTGGATGTGCTGACCATGTCCGCCACGCCCATTCCCAGAACCCTGCACATGTCGCTGATCGGCGTGCGGGACATGAGCGTAATCAACACGGCTCCCAATGACCGGCTGCCCATCCACACCTGGGTCGGGCCGTGGGACCAGGAAGTCATACGGGAAGCGCTCGAACGCGAACTGGCCAGGCAGGGCCAGGTGTTCTTCCTGCACAACCGGGTACAGAACATTTACCGGGTGGCGGAATTTATCCGAAAACTGGTGCCCCGCGCCCGGGTCGGCGTCGGTCACGGCCAGATGGAGCGGCATGAACTGGAATCTGTCATGGCCGCCTTCATCAACCGCGAAATCGACGTCCTCGTATGCACCACGATCATCGGATCGGGCATCGACATCCCCAACGCGAACACCATCATCGTTGACCGGGCCGACCAGTTCGGGCTCAGCCAGCTCTACCAGATCCGGGGCCGCGTGGGGCGCTACAAGCACCGCGCTTACGCCTACCTCCTGGTGCCCCGCTCCGAACTCATGACCGAAGACGCCCGAAAACGACTGCAGGCGCTGCAGGAATTCTCTTCCCTGGGCGCCGGTTTTCACATCGCCATGCGGGACCTGGAAATTCGGGGCGCGGGCGACCTCCTCGGCGCGGAACAGAGCGGCCATATCGCCTCGGTGGGCTACGAGACGTACCGGCAGATTATCGCCGAAGTGGTCGCCGAGCATACCGGACGTCCCCTGCGGCGGGTACCGCTGACGCGTGTCGACATCGGAGTGGACGCCTATATCCCCGAGCATTACATCCCCGTGGCCCAGCAAAAAATCGCCCTCTACCGCCGAGCCGCCGAAATCGCCACCGTCGAGGACGCCAAAGAATTCCGCGCGGAACTGCGGGACCGCTTCGGGCCGATCCCTCCCGAAACCGACCGCCTGCTTCGCGTGGTCGAGCTGCGCGCCCGGGCGATGGAATGCGGCATAGCGGCCATCGCCAGATCCGGCAACAGTCTGACGCTCCGGTTCACTTCTCCCGATCTGATGAACACCCGTGTCCAGACGGCGCTGACCCGGCTGTGGAAAGACGCCATATCCTTCTCCATGCAGGATGGGCAGGCAACAGTTTCCATTGAGCCTCCCCGAGGCATCCCTATATTGGATCTGGCTGAACAGGCGGTCGCCGCGATTATCCGCACCGCGGGACCCCTCGATGAAGACGAAGAAAGCTGGTAATTCCCGCGCCTGCCCGACAGCCGGGACAGGTATAATGTTTTCCGTACTCGGTCAACAGAGGAAAGCGCGTCCATTCAGGCCATGGTCTCTATCCTGTCGAAATACATCCTGCGCGGCGTGATTGTCCCTTCGGCGGTATCCGCGGCGGTGGTGGGTTTTTTCATTGTGGGCAGCACAGTACGCGCGCAGCTGAAAAACGTTCTGGACTTGTTTCCGCCCGAACAGATTCAGCTCATTGACGTCAGCCGCGTAGCGCTGTTCGCCCTGCCGGCGCTGGCGGGGTACGTGGTGCCAGTCACGTTCCTGTTCGGCGTGATGATGGCTTTTTCCCGGATGGCCCGGGACAGCGAACTGATTGCCATCAAAGCCGCGGGAATTCCCCTTAAACGGATCATCCTGCCCGTGCTCGCCTGCGGCGCCGCGCTCAGCGCGCTAGAGTGGGTGGTGATCGACGTGACCGCGCCCGCGGCCTACAGCCGAATGGCCAGAATGGTGGCCCTTGAGATGCCGCTGCGGTTTACGCTGGACATGCTGCCCACCGGGACCATGCAGGAATATGGCGACTGGCGGGTTTACATCGGCCGGCGCGATCCGGACGGCACCCTCCGGCAGATCACCGTGGTGCAGCAGGATCAAAATGGCGGCGCAAACGTGTTCCACGCCGAGTCGGCCCGCCTGGTCCGCGACGCGGAAGGCTCCGTGCTGGAAATGCGAAATGGGCATCTCATCCCCGCCGACCCCGCGCGGCATGTCACCTTCGACATCCTGCGCCAGCGGGTCCCCGCGCCCAAAACCGCCGAGATCAAAGACTCCGTGAATGCCATGAACCTGCGGACGCTGCTTGAAGAAGAAAAAAAGCTGGGAACGCTGTTCCGCGAAACCGGATCCCTGCCGGTGGCCGCCAGGTGGCGCGAGGTGCAGATCGAACTCAAAGACCGGTTCGCTTTCCCTCTTATGTGCCTGGCCGTATGCGTGGTTGGCGCGCCGGTCGGCGCCCGCACGTCGCGCTCCGGGCGGTCCTACGCGTATGCCGCCGGCCTGCTTATCGTCGGCGGATATTTCATCCTCCGCAAAGTGGCCGAGCCGCCCCTGCTGCTGCCAACCCTGCCGATTGTTCTGATCGGCCAGATACCGAACCTTTTGCTGTTTATCTGGGGCGCGTGGATGATTGCCAGGGTGGATCGGGTATAAGAAACACATGGCAACCGGCATGCCTGGAAATACATCTCCAACACCCCGGACGGGACGGCCTAAATGGTTGACCCGGCTGGACCGGCATTACCTGTATCGGGTCATCGGAGCCATGGCGCGCATTCTGGTCTCCCTTGTGCTCCTGACCGCCATCATCGACCTCCTGCTGGCCAGGCAGGACAACATCTCCAAATACAGCATTCCCCTCTGGGCCGTATTCAGTTATTACATCACCCTGACCCCCACCATCCTGTTTGAGTATCACGCCGCTGCCATTTCCGTGCTCCTGGCCGGGCTGTTCGTCCTGGGACGCGCGGCCCAGGACAATGAATTCACGGCGCTGCACAGCGGCGGCGTCAGCCTGTTGCGGGCCGCGCGCGCCCCGCTTGCGGGCGCGCTGCTGTTCACGGTCGCCATCTTTGCCTTTCAGGAAACCCTGGGCGTCAAGGCCGCGCGCGTCTTCGAGGACATCAGTCAGCGCTACTTCTCCAAAATGAGCGGCGGCGTGGGAAAAGGGTTCAGCCGGATTGACCTGGAGGGATGGTCGCTGCACGTGCTGACTTTCAACCGGCGGGCATTGTCCGGACGCGATGTCTTCCTGCACCGCATGGGATCGGACGCCCTGGAGGAAATCCGCGCCAGGCGGATTTACTGGGATGACCGCGAACGCCGCTGGGTGCTGGAAGACGGGGTGGCCAGCCGCTACCTGATCCGCGAAAACTGGCGCGCCGTTACCCGCCGGATTACACAGGAAACAGCCCCTTTCTCCACTCCTCCGGATGTGCTGTTTGCCCTGGACGCTCCACCCATCACCCGCACCGTCAAGCAGCTGCGCGAAAACATCCGCGCCGCGGAATCGCAGGGGATTTCCACCCGGTCCGAACGGATGGCGCTCCAGATGAAATTCGCGCAGCCGGCCCTGTGCCCCGTCATGATGTGGCTGGCGCTGCCTTTCGCGGTCCGCTTGCGCCGGGGCGGTCTGCTGGCGGGACTCGGCGCGGGCGGAGCCATCGGCCTGGCCTACCTCGCCTGTTTTTACGCCTTCATGGGACTGGGGTATATCGGGAAAATACCGCCTTTTGCCGCCGCGTGGACGCCCACGCTGATCTTCTTCGCCGTGGCGGTCATGCTTACGCGGCGCTCCCCGACCTGAGCCGGCGGTTTGTTTTTCTTTCCTGTTTTCACGGAAAATGCCGGTAGCTGTTCTGCCATACCGTCACACAAGGAGCTTCGTATGCAGGCATCAACGCAACCCAGGATCCCGTTTTACCGGGGGCTGACCGGCTACCATTGGCTTGTGCTGGCGGTAGCCTGTCTGGGCTGGTCTTTCGACACCATGGACCAGTGGCTTTACGTCTTCGTAAAACAGCATGCCCTACGCGGACTGCTGCCCCCCGAAATCGCGGATGCCGACGTGAGCCGGTATGTCGGCCTCGCCCAGACGGCCCTGATCCTGGGGTGGGCCACCGGCGGCATCCTGTTCGGCATGATCGGAGACATGCTGGGCCGAACCCGAACCATGATCCTCACCATCATCATGTACGCGGGCTTCACCGGGCTCAGCGCGCTGTCTAGAACCTGGCAGGATTTCCTTATTCTGCGTTTTCTCACCGGACTGGGCGTGGGGGGTGAGTTTGCGGCCGGCGCGGCGCTGGTGGCTGAAACCCTTCCCGCCCATGCCCGTTCGGCAGCGCTGGGCATCGTGCAGGCGAGCTCCGCCCTCGGCAATGTAACAGCCGGTCTGATTCACATGGCCGTTTACGCCATGGCTCCGCCCGAAACCGCCTGGCGCTGGACCCTGGCCGTGGGTGCGCTGCCCATGCTGCTGGTTGTCGTGATTTTCCTGTTCATCCGGGAACCGGAGCTTTGGCTCGCTGCCCGGAAAACCGCGCGAGAGCGGGTGCGGGCGGGAAAACATTCCGGACAGGGCATCTCCGCGCTCTTCAAAGAAAAAGAAATCCGGCGCAATACCTTGATCGGCCTGTCGATAGCGGCCATCGGGGTCATCGGTTTCTGGGGCATCAGCACGTGGACCCCCGAACTCCTGCGCTCCATCCTGGCGAAAAACAGCCCGGAACTGGCCAAAGGAACCGTGGAACGCTGGGTAGGGCTGGCGGGAATCGCTCAGAACCTTGGCGCTTTCCTGGGGGCCCTGTGCTTCGCCCCCCTGGCGGAACGGTTTGGACGCCGGGCCGCTTTTGCCGTGGCCTTTGGCGGGTGCCTGGTCGTTATTCCTGTCACTTTCACCTTTACCACTTCGCCCACAACCGCCCTGATCTTTTTTGCCGCCATGGGTTTCATGCTGCTGTACCTGCTCAGCGGCTGCGCCGTTTATTTCCCCGAGCTGTTCCCTACCCGACTTCGGGCCACCGGCGCGGGATTCTGCTACAACGCCGCCCGGTATCTCTCCGCTCCGTCGCCGGCTTTGTTTGGGCAGCTCAGCGCCATGATGGGGCTGCAGCGGGCCGCGCTGTCGCTCAGCCTGATCTTCGTGCTGGGCCTGCTGCTGCTGCCGCTGGCTCCGGAAACCCGAGGAAAACCGCTGCCGGAATAAATCGGTAATAAAACGCCAGGAAAGGGCCTGTCTTATGAACCATCCGAGTCTTAAACGCGTCCTGGTGGGTGTATGGGTTGCGGTATTGGCGCTGACCGCGCGGGGGGAACCGGTGGCGGCCGCCGCGGAATGCGACCTGGTCGTGTATGGCGGAACGGCCGCCGGCGTTACCGCATCCACCCAGGCTTCCCGGATGGGGCTGCGCGTAGTCCTCATAGAGCCCTCCCGTCACATTGGCGGGTTGTCCAGCGGCGGGCTGGGCGCCACGGATATCGGCAACAAACAGGCTATCGGCGGCCTCGCCCGGGAATTCTACCGGCGGGTTAAACAGTTCTATGACCGGCCGGACGCGTGGATCCACCAGACTCCTGACTCCTACAATAACCCCCGGCACACCCCCGGCGACGACGCCATGTGGACTTTCGAGCCTCACGTGGCCGAGCGCATCTTCCGGGAAATGCTTCAGGAGGCGGGTGTCGAAACCATCCTCGGAGAGCGGCTGCGCAGGCCGGACGGCGTAATAAAGGAAAACGCGCGGATCCGGGAAATCGTCATGGAAAGCGGACGATGCTTCGCCGCGAAAATTTTTATCGACGCCACTTATGAAGGCGACCTGATGGCCGCCGCAGGCGTCACCTGCCGGATCGGACGGGAATCCGAAACCGAGTATGGCGAAAACCTGAACGGCAATCGCCCTTCACTCGCTGTCCATCATCAGTTGATGCCGGGAGTTGATCCGTGGGTCGTACCCGGCGATCCCTCGAGCGGCCTGCTCCCGGGAATCGAAAATGCCGGCCCCGGCGAAGAGGGCGCGGGAGACCACCGGGTGCAGGCCTACAACCTCCGCCTCTGTTTTACTGACGCCCCGCAGAACCGGCTGCCCATCGAGAAACCCAAACATTACAATGAACGGGACTACGAGCTTCTGTTTCGGAATTTCGAAGCGGGAGAAAAAAAGGTGCCCTGGAACCTCGTGCCCATGCCAAACCGCAAAACGGACATCAACAATAACCTGGGCGTCTCAACAGACCTCATCGGCGGGAGCTGGAACTGGGCTGAGGCCGATTACGCGGAGCGTGAACAGATCTATCGCCGCCACCTGGATTATATCCACGGATTGATCTGGACGTTGGCCAACCACCCCCGGGTGCCGGGAAAGATCCGAAAAACGGTCAAACCGTGGGGGCTCTGTCGGGACGAATTCACGGATAACGGCGGTTGGCCCCATCAGCTGTATGTCCGCGAGGCCCGGCGCATGGTCTCTGATGTCGTCATGACCCAGCACCATTGCCAGGGAAAAGAACGGGTAGACGATCCGGTGGGGCTGGCGGCCTACACCATAGACTCCCATCACGTCCGCCGATACGTGGACGAGCATGGGCACGCGCGGAACGAAGGGGACGTGCAGGTCGGCGGCTTTCCGCCCTATCCGATTTCCTGGCGGTCCATCCGGCCCCGGCGGGAAGAATGCGTCAACCTACTGGTACCTGTGTGCCTTTCGGCAACCCATATCGCCTACGGTTCAATCCGCATGGAGCCGGTATTCATGGTCCTGGGCCAGTCCGCGGCAACGGCGGCCGCCATCGCCGCGCGGTCCGGGGACCAGCCGGTTGTTCAGGATATCAGCTACGAAACCCTCCGGAACCGGTTGCTCGAAGACGGGCAGATTCTGGAGTGGACTCCCTGAAATACAATCCCGTCAGGGCGTAGCGTTTTTGTCCGACGCGCCGGCCTCAGACGATGGCGATGACCCGGACGCCGGGATCAGGTCTGCCACCCCGCCTCCCATTACGGAAGCCACCTGCCGGGCTACTTCGTCCGCTTCCGCGTCCCGCTGGCGTTCCCGAAGCAGCCGGGTCAGCCGCATGCCTGCTTCCCGCACATTCTCCCGGGAGGCGTCGGCGTCCGCCTTTCCGGCCTGGCTGATCACATCCCGGTAGACCGTCTCCGCCTCGTCAGCTTTTCCCATGGATTCCAGCAGAAACCCCTGCGCGGTCAGCAGGGGAAACGCCGCGGGGTTGCTTTCGGCGCCCCCCATCAGGCGCAGCTCCATCTGGATCTTGGCCAATGCCAGATCCGGCGCGCCCCGCGCCGCGCACAGTTCCGCCTGGCGCAGCAGAATCCTGGAACGGGTTTCCGCGTCCGGCGCGGCGGACAGCGCGGCATCGAGCATTTTTTCCGCGGCCGTTATGTCCGGCTTATCCCGCTGAAGGTGCAGTTCCGCCATGGCCGCGCAGATTTCGCTGCGTTCCCGGTCATCCCGCGTCTCTTCCAGCAGCGCCTGCAGCTTTTGAAGCCCCTCCTCGGGATCCAGGGTATTCAGCGCTTCGCGTATGCGGCGCTGGGTTTCCGTCATGGGGCGGGTTTCCTCTTCCTCGGAGAGCATACGCGCCCGGATGCGCCGCTGTTTTTCTTCCCGTTTGCCCTGGTCTTTACTTGCCGAGTCATCCGCCTGGATCCGCGCGGTCTGTTTTTTACTCACCAGCGCGACGGCGCGGTCGCGGGTCGTGCCGGACTTCGCGGTAAACCGCTTGGACGGCGGCGATGCCAGGGGACTGCCGCTTCCCCGGTTGAAAAAAAGCGCTATCCCCGTGATGAGCATGAACAGCGCGAGCACGCTGCCCACCACCATCAGGGCCTGCTTTATTTCTTCCCGGCGATTCGTCTGATATGTCCTCCCGTCCCGGACCTGGGAAACAGCCTGTCCCGGTCCCCGAATGACATGTCGCTCAGGAAAGGATGCCCAGTTCCTGCAGTCCGGCTATGCCTTTTCTGACTTCCTCCGCCGAACGGTGTAGCGATGCCCGGTCGGTCTCCGAAATCTCAAGTTCGAGCACCTGCTCGATCCCGTTCCGGCCCAGAATGCAGGGCACGCCCATGAAAATATCCGACAGGCCATACTGGCCGTTCAGGTAAGCCGCGCAGGGCAGCAGCTGCCGTTCATCCCGCAGGATCGCCTGCACCATGCGGGCCGCGCTGGCCGCGGGCGCGTAATAGGCGCTGCCGGTCTTGAGCAGGGCAACAATCTCACCGCCTCCCTTACGAGTGCGCTCTACGATCGCGTCGATCCGGTCCGGCGGCAGCAGGCGGGTAATCGGTATGCCGGAAACGGTCGTGTAGTGGGGCAGGGGCACCATGTCATCTCCATGGGAACCCAGCACCATCGTATCGACGTTCTTCATGCTGACCCCAAGTTCCATCGCCACAAATGCCCGCATGCGGGCGCTGTCAAGGCATCCCGCCATGCCCATCACACGGTTGGCCGGAAATCCCAGTTTTCGGTACGCCAGATACACCATGACATCCAGCGGGTTCGTTACAATAATAACCACGGAATCCGGAGCGTACTGCCGGATGTTTTCGCAGATCCCGCTGATGATCTGGCCGTTTTTCTCCAGCAGGTCCAGGCGGCTCATACCCGGCTTTCGGGGAAGGCCGGCTGTTACGACCACCACGTCAGCTCCGGCGATATCTTTATAGTCATTCGTTCCCGTGCATACGCAGGAATACCCCCGTATCGGGCCCGCCTCGGTCAGGTCCAGGGCTTTGCCCTGGGGGAGTCCTTCAACGATATCCGTCAGCACGACATCGCCAAGTTCCATTTCCAGGCAGTACTGGGCGACCGACGCCCCCACGTTGCCCGCTCCTATCGACGCGATCTTGAACCGTTTTCCGACACTCACGGTGGTCTCCTTCCTCCGTTGCGGCCGCCCGGCGGCCGGCAGGGGTTACGGACTATTATAACCATTCTCCACTGCCGTTCATTTCCGGACAGCGGATATTACGGCGCCGCGCCTGCGCCCGGGGAATTCAGCGCCTCCTGCAGGGCCGCCTGAGCCCCCGCATCCAGCAGGGGAAGCGCCTTGCGGGCGATTTCCAGTGCTTTCGCCTCGCGGATCCCCGGACGGCGATTGTCGCCGCGCACCATGTCCGCTATAACCTGCGCGGCAGCGCCCGCCCACTCCGGATTATCGAGCAGGGGTTCCAGCGCTTCCAGCCCGGCCATGCCTGCTCCGCCTGCTGCTTTTACAAGCGCCGCACGGTGCTCCTCGTCCACCGCGCCAGCCGCCCCGGCCAGCAAACCCAGGGTTTTGGCGCCCTGCGCGCGCCCAAAATCCGCCCGGAGCATGGATACCAGCGCGTCCAGCGCCGCGCCGCGGACGCCTCCCTCCACCGGCAGCGCCCCGATCCGTTCCGCCAGCGCGGCCGCGCATTCCGGCGCGTTGCGTCCCAGCGACTCCGCCGCGGCCACGCGGAGGGATACCGGCGCGTCCTGGCGTGATACCCCCTGTTCCAGCAGGCAGGTCCGGGTCTCGGCGCTGTCCAGCCGGCCCAGCAGGGGA
Source organism: Candidatus Hydrogenedentota bacterium (assembly GCA_029776995.1). GTDB lineage: Bacteria > Hydrogenedentota > Hydrogenedentia > Hydrogenedentales > CAITNO01 > JAGPFE01. The sequence goes on along the minus strand of JAKOTZ010000256.1, from coordinate 29,799 downwards.
GCCAGCGCCAGCGCGCCCGTTTCATCCGCTTCACCGAACCGCCTGGCCAGGTCGCGGGACCGCGCCCGGCGCCGCGTGTCATCCAGTACGTTCCAGATCGCGGAAAGCGTATCCACGGCGGCGCGACGTATGGGTTCCCTCGCGTCCTGAAGCAGCGTCCCCAGGACACCATCCCACTGCCCATTATCTCCCAGCTGGGCAACCGCCTTGAGCGCGGCAAGCGCCATCGTCTCATCCGGCGCGGAGATGTACTCCATCACGGCCCCTGCCTGGGCCGCGGCCCCGGCATTGCCGAGGAAGCCCAGCAGTTCGGCCCGCTGCCGGTCATTGGACCGGGCCAGGGAACGGGCGGCCATGGCGTGTATTTCCGGATCGCCGGTCCGGAGCAGCGCGTCCCATGCCGCCCGGCGTTCCCGGCTCTCTTCGCTTTGGAGCGCGTGTTTCAGCAGGCTTTTTCCCGCGCGGACCGCCGCCTTCCCGTTCATGCATTCCATTGCGGCCGCCCGCACCTCCGGGTCTTTGTCTGCCGCGGCCCGCGCGACCGCTTTCACGCTGGTTTCATCGCCACGCCTGGCCAGCATGGCCGCGACCGCCCTGCGCAGGCCGGCAGGGGTGTTCTTGCGTTTCAGCAGGTCTGCCCACGCTTTGGCCGCGCCGTCGCCTGGAATATCCCCGGCCGCCGCCAGCAGGACGCCCCACATTGCCGGATCATCGGCCGCGTCTGGCTGCTGAATCCTTCGGGCGAGCCAGGCCGACCGTTTTTCTCCGGATTCAATCAGTCCGGCTTCCAGCAGCGCTCCCGCCACCCGGCAGGGACCATATGAACTGGATTGCATCTTGCGTGCCAATTCTGCGGCCTGATCCGGCTGTGAAATCCGCAGGCGTTCCGCCAGGCGGGTCAGGTCCGCGGTGACAGCCGCCCGGGCCGCGTCGTCTCCGGCAGCCTCCAGATCGCTGAGACACCACGCCGCGGCATCCGGGTCGCCAATCGCGCACAACGCGCCCCGCGCCGGCGCGCGCAACTCAGGATCGTTCCCGTACCCTTTCAGCAGTGCAACCGAGTCCGCGCATCCCGCGGCGCCCAGGGACAGGATGAGCCGGGCGCGGATTGATTTTACAGCAGAGGGCGAGGAACCTTCCGGATGTGCGGGCGCGCCTTCCGCCTTGTTGAGTGCGTCCAGCAAAACCTGGCAGGCTTCAGGCCCGCCAATGCTCTCCAGCGCCATACAGGCGGCTTCCGCGGTCTGAGGATCCTCCAGCAGCCCGGCCAGAACCGCTGTTTCCCGCGCGGTGCCGATCCGCCGGATCTGTTCGCACAGGAACGCCCGGGCCGACGGAGAAAGATTGCCCTGCGCGAGGACCTCTCCGTAAGTGGATGCCGCCTGTTCCCGCCACGGCGCCGGCATATCCGGCCGGCCAAAATAATCGGTAATGGCGGACAGCTCCAGGCGCCGCGCGGCGTCTTCCTTCGATCCGCTGCCGTCAGGCTCCAGCTGCGGACCAAGCCGGCGAATCTTCTCCAGTAGTTCACCGACATAAGCCTCTGTCGGGGACTGTTTCATGGCCCCGGCCATTTCGTCCCCCAGCTGCCCCAGGAAGGCGCTGTCGGGAGATTCTTCCGCGAAAACAGCCGACCCCGCCGTCAGCAGCAGCACCGCCAGGCTGCAGCACAAACCCAATATAAACAAACCTTTTTTCATGGCTGATTTCCTCATGGTTGACCCCCCCTCAGACGCGCCACGGCGAGCGCATGGGCTGCCAGATCATCCGGTTCGCTTCCTCGTCACCCGGGAAGGTCAGGGTTTCCGGATCGAACCGAAGAGATCTGCCCAGGCGCACGGCGGTAATGCCCAGGTTCACCAGCGTGCAGGAACGGAATCCGTTGCGTTCGTTCAGGGCGAACGGGCGGCGGGTCCTCACGCACTGGTAAAAATCGGTTTCCTGAGGCGCCGGCTTCGGCAGGCCGCGGAGGTGGACCCGTTTCCCTTTCACGTACAGCTCCAGGTTTCGGTACAGTTCCCCCTCAGGCCCCTTGATGTAGGGCATCCCGTTGGAGAAGCCTTCTCCGTCCAGCCAGATCTCGCAGCCGTCCGCGTAGCGCAGGATGATCTTTCGCCAGGTTCCCGCCGCGTCCGGGTGCTGACGCGGCGCGTCTACCTCCACCTCGACCGGGCTGGTCGCGTCCTTGTTCAGCAGATACTGCACGGGATCCAGGTAATGCTGTCCCATGTCTCCCAGCCCGCCGCCGTCGTAATCCCAGTACCCCCGGAAGGTCTGGTGCACCCGGTGGGGATGGTACGGCTTATACGGCGCGGGACCCAGCCAGAAATCGTAATCCAGCTCGGGCGGCACGGGCTGTTCCGTCAGGTCGGTGCGGCCGGACCAGTAGAATTTGAAATCAAATCCGGTGCCCTGGCCGACAACCACCCGAAGCGGCCAGCCAAGAACCCCGCTGTCCACAATCTGCTTGATCGGTTCCACCGTGCTGCCGTACCCGTAAAAATTGTCCTTAAACCGGAACCAGGTGTTCAGGCGGAATATCCTCCCGTGCCGACGGACCGCCTCCATCAGGCGGATCCCTTCGCCGATCGTTCGGGTCATGGGCTTTTCGCACCAGATATCCTTGCCCGCCTCAGCCGCCGCGATCGCGATCAGGCCGTGCCAGTGCGGCGGCGTGGCGATATGCACGACGTCCACATCCGGCATGGCCAGCACCTCACGGAAATCGCGGCAGCCCCGGGTTCCCGCGGGCAGGCTGTCCAGCGCCTGCTGCAGGTGTTGCGCGTCCACGTCGCAGACCGCGACGGTCCGCGCCCCGGCGTAACCCAGGTGTCCCCGGCCCATGCCGCCCACGCCGACCACCGCCCGGGTGATTTCTTCGCTGGGCGCCGTGTAACCGGGGCCGCCCAACGCGTGCCTCGGCACAATCGTAAACGCCGACGCGGCAGCAACCGTCCGAAGAAATTCCCGGCGGCTGCGGAGCCGTTCTCCAATCCGTCCGTTAGACATAATCCTCCCTTTCCGGTTGTATGCGGGAAACCGGTTTGTCTCCCGTCTGCTTACTGTTACCAACCCCGCGCGCGCATGGCTTCCATGGGCTCCCGGTCTGTCGCGCTGGGCGGATCGATCGAAAGCGCGGTGATGGCCGCGCGCTCCTCAGGCGAAAGCCGGATGTTGACGCACTGCAGGGTCTCTTCAAACTGTTCCAGGTTCCGCGCGCCGATCAGCGTTGAAGTCACTTCGGGCCGGCTCATTACCCACGCCACGGCCAGCGGCGCGGGGGATATGCCTTTTTCGGCAGCGTAGGCCACGAAGCGGCGGGTCACCTCTTCATAACGCGGATCTTCATAGCGTTTCCGGTACATTTCCGTCTCATGCAGCCGTCCGGATTCCCCACGCAGGTATTTCCCCGTGAGCAGCCCCGCGCCCAGCGCGTTGTACGGAACCACGGCCAGCCCCTCATACGCGGCCAGGGGCAGCAGTTCCACCTCGACCTGGCGTTTCACCAGGCTGTACATCGGCTGCATGCACACAATGGGCGCAAAGTTCCGCAGTTCCGTTACCGATATGGCCTTCATGACCTGCCAGGCCGCGAAATTGGATACTCCCAGGTAGCGGACCTTGCCCTGCGCCACCAGCGTGTCTGCCGCCCGAAGCGTATCTTCAATCCAGGCGTGTTCGTCCCAGTGGTGCAGGTAGAGGATATCAAGCCATGAAGTCTGCAGCCGGCGCAGCGACCGCTCCACCGAAGCGACCAGGTTGCGCCGGGAAAGTCCCTCATCGTTCAGCCCACCGCCAAACGGAAAAAAGATTTTGGAGGCCAGAATGATCTGGTCCCGGCGGTCGGGGTGGGCCGCCAGCCAGCGCCCCACAATTTCCTCCGTCACCCCTTTGTTGTAATTGTGCGCCGTGTCAAAAAAATTGATGCCCCGATCCCATGCCGCGTCCATCAGCCGGAACGACATGGCCTCATCGGCTTCATTGCCGAAGGTCATGGTTCCCAGGCAGATTTCCGAAACCTGCAGCCCTGTTTTGCCGAAACGCGCGTAACGCATAGAGATGCCTCCTCTACAATTCTCGAAAATCACTTCATTTTATGCCGGCGGATTCAGTCGGTCAAACACAGGTGTTCAGGTCATCCGGGCGCCGGTCCCGCCTCGAAGAATGATCCGGTGCCAAGCTGGCGGACCTCAAATCCCGCGGCGCGCCACCGTTCAGCGTCCAGAAAACCGTGGGTATCCATCAGCAGCCTGCGGCGCGCCAACAGCGCCACGCTGCCCGGATCAATCTCCGCGAACAGGTCATGGGGCGTTGTCAGCAGCAGCAGGTCGCTGCCCTGAACGGCGGCTTCCAGCGTGCCGGCCGTGGGGACAGGCGGCCTTTTTACCAGCGGATCGAAAATCCGGACCTGTCTGCCGGATGCTTCAAGCAGCGACGCTATGGTCAGCGCGGGGCTTTCCCGGCAGTCGTCCACGTTGCCTTTGAAGGCCAGCCCGAGCAGCGTGACCGTCTCCACGTCTGCCGGAACCGCGGACACTACCCGCGCGGGCGCGCCGTCGTTTACATTTCGGGCGGCGCGGATCAGCGGCGTATGGTCCGGAAACATCTCCACCAGAAACCACGGGTCCACCGATATGCAGTGCCCACCTACTCCGGGGCCCGCCCGGTGGATATTCACCCGGGGATGGCGGTTGGCCAGCCGCTGCACTTCCCAGAAATTCGCCCCGCAACGCTCACAAACCGCCGCCAGTTCGTTCGCCAGCGCTATGTTCACGTCACGGTAGGTATTCTCGGCCAGCTTTACCAGTTCCGCGGTGGTCGCGTCGGTCAGAAAAATCTCGCCCTCCACCAGTTTGCCGTACCACCGCGCGGCGGAACGGGCACACTCCGGCGTCACCCCGCCGACCACCCGGTCATTGGTAATCAGCTCCGAAAGGATCCGGCCGGGAAGTACCCGTTCCGGACAGTACGCCAGGTAAATGGTTTCACCGGGAACCCACCCCGCCGCTTCCAGCGCCGGCTGAATCCGCTTCCGGCAGGTTCCCGGCGGAGAAGTCGACTCCAGCACCACCGTATTCCCCCGCTTCAGCCAGGGCAGCAGGGACCGCGTCGCCGCGTCCACTGCTTCCATGTCCGCCCGCTTATCCGCTGTCAGGGGCGTAGGCACGGCGATGATGAACAATTCCGCTTGAACCGGCTGGTCGGAAATGGTCAGCATGCCCGACGTTACCGCGCCACGCACCAGCGTCTTCAGGCCGGGCTCTTCGATATGTATGTCTCCCCGGCCTACCGTGGCCACCACCTCCGGGTTTACATCCACGCCGTGCACCCGGAACCCGTTCGCGGCGAACATCGCCGCCGTCGGCAGGCCGATATACCCCATTCCCAGCACGCAGATATCCGTACTCATCCGTTATTCCTGTCTCCGGCCTGATATATCCCTTGATGGTTCTCCCCGGCGCCGGTCTCTCCGGCGGATGGCGGCGTCCACGGCGCGACTTCCTCCCCCGCCAGATGCGCCGCGATCCGTTCTGCCGCGCGGCCGTCTCCCAGTGGCGTATTTCCCATTTTATTCGGCTGCCGGGGTGCCCCAAGCAGCCGTTCCGCCGCCTCAATAATTCGATCCGGATCCGTACCCGCCAGACAGCCCAAACCATCCGACAGCGCTTCAGGCCGTTCCGTCGCTTCCCGCAGCACCACAAACGGCACGCCCAGCACCGACGCCTCCTCCTGAATCCCGCCGGAATCCGTCAGGATCAGCGCCGCGCGCTGGAGCAGCCTGGCGAAAACCCCGTATTCCAGCGGCGGAATCACATGGACCGGACTGTCCGCCCCAAGCGCGTCCGATACGGCCCGCCGAACTTCCGGGTTCGGGTGCGCCGGAAACAGAAAACAGCAGTCCCGGTGCGCGCGGGCCAGGCGGTCTGCCGCCCCGAGAATCCGGCGAAGCGGCGCTCCGAAATGTTCCCGCCGGTGGGCCGTCAGCACGACCACTTTGCGGTCTTCTATCCCGGCTGCCGCCAGTTCCTCCGGCCATGGCTCCTCCGAGGCAATCCGTATCGCCAGCCGGATGGCATCCACCACCGTATTCCCGGTCACGAGGATCCTGTCGGACGGAATGCCCTCCCGTTCCAGATGGCTCCGCGCCTGCGGCGTCGGCGCGTAACAGAACGAACATATCCGGTCCGCCACGGTCCGGTGCATTTCTTCCGGAAAGGGACGCGTCAGCGTTCCCGTCCGCAGGCCCGCTTCCACGTGGGCTGAGGGAATCCTCGCGTAAAAGGCGGCCAGCGCCGCGACCAGCGCCGTCACGGTATCGCCGTGAAAAAGCGCGTAATCCGGTTGTTCCGTGCGAAGTACTTCCCCTATCCCGCGCAACCCGGCGGCCAGCACATCCTCCGGCGTCTGGCCCGGCCGCATCAGGTTCAGGTCATAGTCCACCGGCAGGGAAAACCGCCTCACCACCTCATCGGTCAATTCCCGGTGCTGGCCGCTGAGGCACACGGATACCCGCGAAAAACGGTCGGGGCGGGCCTGCAGCGCCCGCACCACGGGAGCCATTTTGATCGCCTCCGGCCGGGTTCCTATCAACGCCAGTACGCGCATGGAGTCTCCTGCACTACGCCTTGCTCATGGTTCCGGGGATTATACCGCCCCCCGCGGTCCGGCGGAAAGCGGTTTGCGGAAATCCCTCGCCCCGTGACAGGATATACGCGCAGAACCTTTGCCGTACAGGCCCTTCTGGAGATAAAACGTGACCAGCGACGCCCCTCAGGTACCTACTCGGGACAACGGCATCTTCCGTCCCGAGATGATCTTTGTTATCGGCGCGCCCCGGTCCGGCACCACCATGCTGGAACGGATGCTTTCCAGCCATTCCCAAATCCTGGGCGGACCGGAACCCCACCTGATCACCCCGCTGGCCCATCTCGGCGTATGGGACAAGGTGGACAAGGCGCCCTATGACGCCATCCTGGCGGCGGAAGCGCAGAAACTGTTCGTCTCCAGGCTGCCCAGGGGCGAGGCGGATTACTGGGACGCCTGCAGGGCTTACTGTGACATCCTGTACGGGCGATACCTCCAGGCCCATGGGCCGGGAAAGCGGTACTGCCTCGATAAAACCCCCGCTTACGCCCTGGTCCTCCCTTTTCTGGCCCGAATCTATCCCGACGCCCGGTATGTCGTGCTCACCCGTCATCCCATCGCGGTATTCGCGTCCTTCGCGGAATCTTTCTTTGACGACGACTGGCAGGAGGCGCATCGGCACAACCCCATCATTGAACGGTATGTCCCCGCCATCGCCGATTTTCTGCGGCAGGATACCCCATCCCGGATTCATGTCCGCTATGAGGACCTCGTGCGGCAGCCGGAACCGGAATTCCAGCGGATCTGCGCCTACCTGGATCTGCCCTTTGAGCAGGAGGCCATAGAGTACGGACGCGCGGAGAAAGATACCCTTCATCAGCAGGGACTGGGAGACCCGACCGGGGTAAACCGCCATCAGCGGCCCACCACCGCTTCGGTCTCAAAGTGGGTCGCCGCCCTCCTGGACCATCCGGACCGGATTGAGTTAATGCGGCGGGCGCTCGCGAAGGTCAGCGATGAAGACCTCAATACTGTCGGTTATCCCCGGGAGACCCTCTGGGCGCCTCTGGAAAAAGCCGGGGCCATGAAAGTTAAGCCGCCCTGGGCTTCCCTCACGCGTTACCGTATCGAGCGGAAAATTATCGTCCGCGGGCGCGCCCTTGTACGAAGGGTCCCCGCCCTCCGACGTTTCCTGCAGCGGTGCAGGCTGTTCCTCGATGTCTTGCTCCGGGAACAGTAATTCTTCCGCAGGGTGTAACAGAACTGAACCCCGCCCGTAATTCAAAGGGTGGGAAATCTCTGTAATTTCCCGGCGCGTTTTGCTATACTTCTGGCTGGTCTGCATCAAAATGCGGCATGAATCAACCATGGGAGATCAGGCGATGAAACACCTGCGGAAAATCAGCGCTCCGGCGGAAGCCCAGACCAGTGTTTCCACCATCATGACCATTGTGGGTACGGTGCTGAGCTCCATCGGCGCCCTCCTGTTGAGCGTTGCGCCGCTCATCGGTAAATAACCGGTAACTTTTTTAATGAAAAAACATCTCCACGTTATTTCCGCTCCCCAGCAGGCTCAGGTTGGGGCGGCGACTGTTGTCACCATCGTGGGAACCGTCATGAGCGCGCTCGGGGGAATTCTTCTGGCGCTGGCGCCTGTCGTCGGAAAACTCTGATTCCCTGCGGCGCGCGGCTTTTCCCCTCCGGTGGACATCCTGCGTTTTCAGATTGGTCCGGCCATCCGGGACAGAATGTCGGGGCCGAAATTTGCCGGTCCTGTTCCGCGGATATTAATCCTTCGGGGAGAATACTGGATTGACGTCGCGTGCGTCCGGGCTGCCCGGTCCATGGGCTGGGAATGCGAAACGGTACCTGTGCCGATGGTTGGGCACTTCTCCCGGGAGGGGCTGGAACGGCTGATTTTAACCCTCATCGAGTTCAAGCCCGATTTCGTGCTGACCGCCAACCTGAGCGGCATGGACACCCGCGGCGTGCTGGCCGCTTTATTCCGCGACCTTCGGGTGCTGATTGCGGCCTGGTTCGTGGACGATCCCAGAACCATCCTGATGGACTCGGACATGATGGCCTTTCCCGAGGCCGTCGCCTTTTCCTGGGACGCGTCGTACCTCCCCTACCTCCGCGAACGCGGATTCGGCATGGCCGCCTGGCTGCCCCTGGCGGCCGACACCTCCCTGTTCAACGCCGAACCCGCCGAATCCTGGACCCTGCCCCCCGCGCTGGTCGCTAATTCGATGACCGCGCAAAGCGAAGAAATGCTGCAACGCCTTCGCCATATGAGCCCGGACGCGGCGGAAAACCTGGAAAAAGCCTTCGACGCAGGCAGGGTTACCCGGCAGCGGTTCGCGGAGGGCGCCCAAGCTCTGCTGGACTGCGGCGGCGATATGTTCGCGGGAGATCCCGAGCTGCGGCGGGCAGTTGAAATGGCCGCTTTCGTGGAAGGCACCCGGCGCCTGAGAATAGATCTGGCGCGCGCGCTCGCCCCTGAGGGGCTGCACGTGCGGGGGGACCCGGACTGGACTCGGTATCTTCCCGAAGAACAATGCGGCCCCTACGTGAATTATGAAGTCGACCTGCCGCATTTTTACAGGGACTGCCCGGTTAACTTAAACGCCACCAGCATCCAGATGCCACGAGCCGTTAACCAGCGGGTGTTTGAGTGCCCTGCCGCGGGCGGTTTTCTGCTGACCGACGCGCAGCCGGATCTCTTCGACCTGTTTGAGCCTGGCGCCGAAGCAATTTACTGGCAGACGCTGGATGAGTGCAGGGAACTTCTCCGCGATTACCTGGCGAATCCCGGCGCGAGGCGCTCCGTGGCGCTTCGGGCGCGTCAGCGTGTCCTGAAACAGCATACCTATCAGCACCGTCTGCGGGAAATGGTTCGTCTGCTGAAGGAACATTTGGCCGGCTGATCAGCCGCATCCCGGCCTCATCAACAGGCGGGTGTGGTTTCATGAGCGCTTTTTGCCTGACCGCTTTGCGGAGACCGGCCGAATTGTTTCTGTTTTCGCCACGCCGGGCGTCCGAAACCGCCGCGTACCGTCGTTTTCTGGTATAATGCCGTTTCAGATACTGTTAGTCTGGCTGAAGAGGGCCGGAGTTAGTGTAGGGTTGTTTTCGAAATTGCGTGGAGGCGTTCTGTCACGTCCCAGGGGCGGGTTCAGGAAAAATACTGTCGGACAGGAGTTTTTCACATGAACATTGTAATTGCGGGCGGCGGAAGGGTTGGTCTGCACCTGGCCCGCCTGCTGTGTGAATATGGGCATAATCTGACTGTGATGGACGAAGACTCCCAGCGGCGGGAAGAAATCGACAGCCTGCTGGATGCCAGAACTGTTGTCGGTGATGCCGCCTCGGCGTTGCTCCTGCAGTCGCTGGACGTCGGAAGCGCGGACCTCTTCATCGGATGCACCGGTGATGAACGGACTAACGTTATCGCCGCGTCCATCGCCAAGGCCCTGGGCGCCCAAAAATGCGTGGCCCGCATCAACAGCGCCCTGTTCCTGGAGAGCAGCCTCCTCTACGAAAACATGCTGAACATCGATTATCTGCTCAACCCCGATGCCCTGGCAGCCCACGACATCATTCTGTATGTCGAACACCCCAGCGTCATCAGCATGGAGAATTTCGCCAAACAGCAGATCCAGGTACGGAGCATTGAGCTCCCTCAGGATTCCCCCGCCCACGGCAGAATGGTCAGCGAGCTGCTCCCTCCGGGCTCCGGCGTGCTGATCGGCGCCATGTTCCACGACGGCAACCCGACGGTGGTGCGGGGAAACACGCGCATCCTCGGCGGTTCTCGACTGGTTCTGATCGGACCCCCCGACCGGTTGGACCAGCTTATGCCTCTCTTCGTCAATCCCAGGCCCAACCGGAAAATCGCCGTTTTCGGCGGCGATCTCATCGGAGTTCTGGTGGCCAAAGCGCTCGATAAACGAAAAATGGAAGTTAAAGTCCTGGAAAAAGATCCCAACCGGTGTGAGGAAATTGCCCAGGAGTTTTATTCGGTTAAGGTGGTTAACAGGGATGGCGCCAGCCGCGCCGCGCTGCGGCAGGAACACCTGGAAAGCTATGACGTCTTTATCGCCACTACCCGGGACGACGAACGCAATATCGTGTCCTGCGTCCTCGCCCGGGAATGCGGTGTAAAGCAGGCGGTCGCGGTGATTCATCATCCCGATTTCGCCAACCTGGCCCGTAAACTGGACATTGACCTGGCGGTTACGCCCCGATCCTCTTTCGCGAAAAGCATCCTCCATCTGATTTATCAGAAGGATCTTCCCGGCGGCGCGCTCCTGGGAGAGGGGCAGCTTGAAATGGTCGAAATCACCATTAAAGCAGGCACCTCTCTGGACGGATATCAGATCGCCCAGGCCACCGATAAACTCCCTGAAAATTCCCTGATCGCCTGTATACTCCGCGGTGACCGGTTCTTTATCCCCAGGGGAACCGATCACATCCAGGCGGATGACCGGCTGATGCTCATCATTCCAACCCAGACGGCTGAAGCGGTCAAGGCGCAGCTTACCAGCGCCGCTTACAGGCCAGCCGTAACGTTTCTTCCCAGGTAACCAATATACGGCCAGGTACCAACCATGAAATACCGTGTACTCTTCAAAATGCTCGGGGTTTTATCCGTCGCGCTCGTGGTGCCCATGGTCCTGGCGCTGGGGATAGCCCTGTGGTATCGGGAAGAAAACATTCCTCTCACCTGGGGTGGATCTATCGCGGTAACCCTGGGATTGGGGTTGTTGCTGCTTGCCCTGGGCAGGGGGCTTATGGCTGACATCTTTGAGCGGGAAGGCCTGGCGCTGGTCTCCCTGGGGTGGCTGCTTGCCGCTTTCTGCGGATCCCTGCCCTTTGTGTTCGGGGGAGTGGCCGGCCCCGCGGCCGCCTATTTCGAGACCATGTCCGGATTCACCACCACCGGGGCGTCTGTTTTTGGCGACGTGCAAAGCCTGCCGCGTTCCCTGCTGTTCTGGCGGGCGTTGACCCATTGGTTGGGGGGGCTGGGCATCGTGGTCATTCTCCTGGCGGTCCTGCCCTGGTTCGGGTCCGGCGGAAAGCAGCTTTACCGGTCTGAAGTGCCCGGACTGGACAAAGGCGGACTGCGCCCCAGGATCCATGACACCGCCATCGCGCTGCTCAAAATTTACATTGCCTTCACGCTGGCCCAGTCCGCGCTGCTGCTTGTTGCCGGCATGTCGCTGTTCGATGCGGTCTGCCACACCTTCGCGACCCTCGCCACCGGCGGCTTTTCCACCAGAAACCTGAGCGTGGGAGACTATAACAGCCTCGCGGTGGAAATCATCATCACCGTTTTTATGGCGCTCGCCGGCATCAATTTCGGCGTCTACTATGCCATGGCGCGCGGGGACTGGCGCGCCCCCTTTAAAAACAGCGAAGTCAAGGCGTACCTCCTCATGCTGGCCGTCGCCACGGGATTAATCACCCTGAACCTCATGGGCCTTCAGGCGGCTCCGGTCAGCGGCGCGCAACCGGCCCAATCCGCTTCCGCTGCGGAGCCCGGCGCCAATGACGCCGACCCAACGCCCCCCGCCTGGAGCCCTTATACCTTGCCGGACGCCCTCCGGAAAGCCGCTTTCCAGGTGGTTTCCATCACCACAACCACCGGGTTCAGTACCGATGATTTTGATCAGTGGCCCTACTTTTCCCGCGCGCTGCTGGTTACCCTCATGCTGATCGGCGCCTGTTCCGGCTCAACCGGCGGCGGAACAAAAGTTATCCGGATTCTCATTCTGGCGCGGGTGGTGTGGCTCTATCTCGAACGCATGTTCCGGCCAAAAACTGTTCGGGTCGTGCGGGTCAACGACGAACCGCTCCCCGCCGAAATGCTGCATATCGTGCCTGTTTTCTTCGCCTTGCATATCGGCGTGCTGGTCGTCGGAACCCTTTTCATGTCCTGGCTTGGCCTGCCTTTCCAGAGCGCCCTCACCAGCGTCATCGCCTGCGTCAACAACATCGGCCCGGGACTTGAACTCGTAGGACCCATGGCCAATTACGCTGCCATCCCCGACGTGGGGAAAATTTTCCTGTCCCTGACCATGCTGATGGGACGCCTCGAGTTCTTCAGCGTCTGCGTCCTGCTTTTCCCCTCATTCTGGAGGCGCGCCTGAGCAGCCGGCGCCCAGGCTACCGGATCAGGCTGGTGCTGCAGACGTTGGCGAAATCCACGGCCTGAAACTTTTCCGGCGGTACGGAAGGGCCCCGACGTTTCGCCCCATGACGCTCAAAAAGCTCAATCAGCCGGTTCGCCAGGTCTACCGGCGTCAGCGTTTCGATCTCACTGCGGGGAACCACCTCCAGCAGACGGCCGTCCTGGAACAGCGCCACGCAGGGTGAAGACGGGGGAACGCCGGGCATGTGGTCTCGCGCCTCTTCCACCGCTTCCCGGTCCACTCCGGCAAACACGGTTACCAGGTAATCCGGTATGCGTTCGTGCTGCAGCGCGAGGCCCACGCCCGGCCGCGCGCTCCGCGCCGCGCATCCGCACACTGAATTAATGAAAAGCAGCGTCAATCCCCGGCGGTTCAGCGCCGCGGCAACCGCACTCGGGTCGCTGAGGCACTCAAAGCCTACATCCCGCAGGCATGTCCAAAGCGGCTGTACCGCCTCGCGGTCATACAGTGATTCCATCCGATTTTTTCCTTCGTTTGCCAGCCCCGCCCGCTGGCTAAACGATTTTTCCCCCGGTTTCTATTCCCGGCCGTTTGTTTCGAAGCCAGATTCAGCCCGCGGTGGAATCCCCCGCGGCGGGAGCGTGCACCAGGCAGGCTGCCCGGTGGTTCGGCGCGACCGTGTTCAGCGCGGGCGTTTCCCGCGCGCATTCCGGGCGGGCATCCGGGCACCGCGGATGGAACGGGCACCCTGATGGGAGGTTAACCGGACTGGGCGGGTCGCCCTCCGGCAGGCTCCGCTGCCGTCTTCGCCCCGACTCCAGTGACGGCGCGGAAGCCAGCAGCATGCGGGTATACGGGTGGACCGGCGCCGCAAACAACAGCTTCGCGGGCGCCTGTTCCACGATTCGACCAAGGTACATCACGGCCACTTCGTGCGATATCTGACGCACCACGTGCAGGTCGTGGCTGATCAGCAGCAGCGCAATCCCGGAATTTTCCTGGAGTTCCACCAGCAGGTTCAGCACCTGCGCCTGGACTGAAACGTCCAGCGCGGATACCGGCTCGTCCGCGATGATCAGATCCGGTTCCGTCGCCAATGCGCGGGCGATCGCCACCCGCTGGCGCTGACCCCCGCTGAACTCGTGGGGATACCGGTATACCGCGTCAGGACTCAGCCCCGCGCGCGTAACCAGTTCCCGCGCGCGCTCACGGCGTTCCCTCCGGCGCAGCTCCGGAAAGTGCACCTTCAGAATCTCTTCCAGCATGTCGCCCACTGTCAGGCGGGGATTCAGCGATCCGAACGGATCCTGAAACACCATCTGGATACGGCGGCGCGTCGGGCGCAGCGCCCGTTCGGAAAGCTGGGATATCTCCTGCCCGTCAAACACAATTGATCCGGCGGTGGGAGTCAGCAGTCGGGCAATCAGGCGCCCGGTTGTAGTCTTGCCGCACCCGCTTTCGCCCACCAGCGACAGGGTTCGCCCGCGATCCAGCGCGAAACTCACCCCGTTCACCGCGCGCACCCAGTTCTTCGCCCGAGATAACACGCCTCCCCGCACCGGAAACTGTTTCTCCAGCCCGGTTACCTCAAGCAGGACATTTCCTCCGTTTGCCGCCAATGGATTCACGGGCCGGCTCCTTCCGTATCCCCATCCGGTTCGGACGCCTCATACAGCCAGCACGACACCCCTGACCCGTCCGTAAATTTCAAGGCGGCGGGGAGTTCATGACTGCATACCGGCTTTGCCTGCGCGCACCGGGGATGGAACGGGCATCCGGGCGGCACGGCTCCGGGTTCCGGCACACTGCCGGGAATCCCCGCGAATCGCCGGGACTCGCCTCCACGCCGCGCCGCCAGCAGCCCCTGGGTATAGGGATGCCGCGGGCTCGCGATTATCCCATCCACAGGGCCCGTCTCCACAATCCTGCCCGCGTACATCACGCATACATCGTCCGCCGTCTCGGCCACCACGCCAAGGTCGTGGGTAATCAGCAGCAGCGACATGCCGGTCTCTTCCTGGATCGTGCCCAGCAGCGCAAGAATCTGCGCCTGAACCGTAACGTCCAGCGCCGTCGTCGGCTCATCCGCGATCAGCAGCGCCGGTCGGCACGAAATGGCCATGGCAATCATGATCCGCTGCAGCATTCCTCCGGAAAGCTCGTGGGGATACTGCCGGGCGCGCCGCTCCGCGTCGGCAATCCCCACCCGGCGTATAAGCGCTACCGCTTCAGCCCACGCCGCATCCTTATCCATGCCCCGGTGCAGCCGCAGCACCGCGGCAATCTGCGCCCCCACCGGATATACCGGGTTCATGGCGGTCATCGGCTCCTGGAAAATCATGGCCATCCGACTGCCGCAGAGGCCGCGACGTTCCACGGCGGACATTTCAGTCAGCTCACGGCCTTCAAACCGAATCGATCCGCCGTTTTTCCGGGCGTTTGGCGGCAACAGGTCCATCAGGGCGAGCGCCGTCACGGTTTTGCCGCAGCCGCTTTCTCCAACCAGGGCCAGCGTCTTCCCATTTTCCAGGCAGAACGACACTTCCTGAACGGCCGGCGCGTCGCCCGATTCCCCCGAGAACGCCACCGACAGATTGTTCACCTCAAGCAGCGGCATCAGGTTCCCCTCTCCATTCCGGAATAACCTGCGTGCCGTTCACGGCAGGCCGGGCGGTGCGTCTTTCCGGCTGTAGCTTTCATCTCGATCCGCTCCCCTGCAGACGGGGGTCCATCGCGTCCCGCAGGCCGTCGCCCACCAGGTTGAACCCAACCACGGTGATAAACACCGCCAGCCCGGGAAACAGCACCAGCCACCACGCGAAATCCACGTAATACTGCGACTGTTTAAGGATTTCGCCCCAGCTGGCCGTGGGCGGCGGAACGCCAAACCCCAGAAAACTCAGCGCCGATTCCGTCAGAATGGCGCCGGCCACCCCGAACGTCGCCGTGACGAATACCGGCCCCACCGTGTTGGGCAGCAGGTGCCGGAATATAATCCGCCAGTCCGGCAGGCCGCTGGCCCGGGCCGCCAGCGCGTAATCCATGCTCCGCTGTTTCAGCATCTCCCCGCGGACCAGCCGCGCCGCCGACGGCCAGCCCGTCAGGCCGATGACGATCATGATCTTATCGATCCCCGGCTCCAGGAACGCCATTACCGTTATCACCAGGAAAAAAGACGGCACGCAGATCCATATTTCGATCAGGCGCAGCACCACCGCGTCCACCCAGCGGCCGTAGTACCCGGCCAGCGCGCCAAGCACCGTTCCAATAAACACCGCGATGCCCACCGAAATGAACCCAACCGACATCGAAATCCGCGCGCCCCACACCACCCGGCTGAACACATCCCGCCCCCGGTCATCGGTGCCGAACCAGTGTTTCGATGAGGGGCCCTCCAGCCGTTCCTGCAGGTTCTGGCGCAGCGGTCCAATCCGGAGCAGCGGCCATACGGCGCGGTCGCCGGGGCCGGGTTCCCACCGGTCGAAATTCGCGTACAGGTTCGCTTCCGTCAGCCCCCGGTACGTAATCAGGTTGGGGAACCAGTAGATCTTGCCGTCTTTCCGAAGCCACACCGGAACATCTCCGGCGATGAATGGCGCCAGGATCCCGGTAAGCCCGACAGACAGGATAATCAGGAGTCCGGCCATAGCCGACCGGTTGCGCCGGAACGCCCGGAACACACGGCTCCAGTATCCCTGGCCCCGCGGTCCGGCATGGCGCTGTTCCTGGCTCGGTCCCGTCATTTCAGCGAAATCCTCGGATCCACCACGACGTACAGCACGTCACTGATCAGCAGCCCGGCCAGGGTCAGCAGTGAAGCTATCGTCACTTCGCCCATGATCAGCGGATAATCCCGGCTCAGCACCGCTTCAAAGGCCAGGCGCCCCATGCCCGGAATCGAAAAAATCGTTTCAATAATCACGCTGCCCCCGATCAGCGCCGGAAGCAGGCCTCCCAGAAGCGTCACGATCGGAATCAGCGCGTTCCGCGCGGCATGTTTCCAGATTACCGTCCGTTCCGGAAAACCGTACGCACGCGCGGTGCGCACGAAATCCTGGTTCAGCGCGTCCAGCATGCCTGCCCGCATGTAACGCGCCAGGAATGCCAGGCTCCCATAGGTCAGGCAGAACAGCGGCAGCGCCATGTGCCACAGCCGGTCCAGTATCCACGCGCCCCGCGACAGTCCCTGCGCGCCGGGCGAATTCAGACCGTATATGGGAAACCAGTTCAGGTAATCCCCGCCCCCCAGAAAGAGGATCAGCAGCATCGCCACCCAGAATACGGGCATGCTGTACAGCATAAACAGGGTCAGCGTGATCACCGTATCTGAGAAATGCTGGCGGTGGGTTGCCGAATACACGCCCAGGGGTATCGAAATCAGGTATACCAGCAGGATGGAAATCAGGTTCAGCTGCAGCGTGATCGGGAGCGCCTCGCCGATTTTCTCCATCACGGGCCGCTGGTCCTTCATGCTGTTCCCAAAATCCAGCGTGGCCATCCGTTTCAGCCACAGCAGATACTGAACGCCGATCGGCTTATCCAGTCCGTACAGCTCGCGGGTCTGACGGATGATTTCCTGGGTCGCCGCGTCGCTCCGCATCGCCCCGTCCGCGGCCCGAAGCCTGAACGCAATTGGGCTGCCCGGCGCCAGCTGGATCAGCACAAAAGTCAGCAGGCTGATCCCCAGAAAAGTCGGCACCGCCAGCAGCATTCTCCGGATTACATACGCGCGCATATGCGTTTCTTTCCCGTTTGCCGCGCCCACGCTCCCCCCGAATTGTAGAGGAAACCGCCCGCCATTGCCAATCCGCAAGCCATCAGGCCGATACCGCCCCTTGTTGCGGAATCTTCCTCCCAACCGGCGCGCAAATCACCATCGGCGCCTCTGCAAACCGAAATACCCCGCTGATTATGGCGATCCGGAAGATTAGCGGTCCTGCTGCGGCCGTTACGGCGAGCAACAGTCCTCACAACTGACGGATACGCCCCGCGCCGTAAGCTGAGGAATCACCGACTCGCAGGAAGTCGCGTCCAGCTCGTTTCCAGTTAGGTGAAGGGTCTGCAGTTGCGTTAGGCTTAGCAGCGCGCTCACATTTGTTAGCAGGTTATCCCTTAGGTCCAGATAAGTCAGTCCCGTTAACGTTGACAACGCTTGCAGGTCTTCGTCGGTAAGTCGATTGCTCCAAAGTATCAGGGTCTTCAGCTCGCTTAAACCCGCCAGTGCGTTTACGGCTTCTATCTGGTTCCCTTTCAGGTCCAGAAGCGTAAGTTTTGCCAAACTGGACAGCGAGTCCACGGCCGTGATCAGATTGGACTCCAGGGTAAGCGACTCCAGGTTGGCCAGACCAGACAACGCGCTCAGGGCTTCGCTGGTAAGCGCGTTGTTGTTCAGCACCAGCGTCCGCAGATTGGTAAGCCCGGACAGCGCCTCCAGGTCCGTCAACTGGTTTTCCTGTAAATACAACACCTCCAGATTCGTGGCATGCTCCAGACCTGCCAGCGACGTAATGTTGCGCTGGCTCGCGCTTAACGTAGTCAAGCGGAGCATATCCGCTTTGGTAATGGGTCCGGGGCCCACACCTAGTGTTTGCCGAACCGCCGACTCCAGATTGGGATCCGCAAAAATCACTGGACACGGACCGGAGGACACCACCAGGTGCACCACGGTGCCCGGCGACACGGATGCGCCTCCTGCCGGATCCTGACCGACCACACTCCCGGCAGGAACGGTATCACTGCACTCTTCCGTAACCTGACCCGAAACAAGACCGGATTCCGTCAGAATCCCTTCCGCGGAGGATAGCGGCTGGCCCGTCACATCGGGAACCGTAACTGTCGCCGGCGGACACGGACCGGAGGACACCACCAGGTGCACCACGGTGCCCGGCGACACGGATGCGCCTCCTGCCGGATCCTGACCGACCACACTCCCGGCAGAAACGGTATCACTGCACTGTTCCGTTACTTGGCCAACAGCCAGTCCGGCGGCGCTGATGCTTTCTGTTGCTGTCGACAGCGCCTGTCCTGATACATCTGGCACGGGCCGAGAAGTATCAAACCAATACGGACACCCTGCAAGACTTGCCACAAAAAGCATAACCAACAGTAGATTTGCGCGCTGAATCTGGAAAATTCCCATTAATCTACTCATCGGACTTTACCTCTCGCTTTGTTCCCAGCCTCTTTTAGCGTGATAACCTTCTTCTTTCTTCTTAGGAATGCCGCCAGCAATTAACGTGTATCATTTTGAGATCTAAAAGTATATTTCCTGATTTTTTCAAAAAAGTCAAGCCGGTAATAACAATCAAGTCAACCGGTGTTAATCTGTATGATCGCATAAAGCTTTTGTGTCTGCTGGCGCCATCCTTGATATTTTTGATCTGCCCGCGGAATGGTTTATCCTATAATTGACTGTATTAACACAGCGCGGGAGCGAACCATGTTGCTGTCACAGATCGACACCACGCTTGAACAGGTCGAAAATCTCATCGCCAAAGAGCGTCACGGTGAGGCGCTGGGGCTGCTGGAGGGCATCAGCCGGCTTATCCCCAACAGCCCCGTACTTTCCGAATATCGGGTCAGAATCCTCGCGGGTCTGGGGAGAACAGACGAAGCCCTGCATGAGTGCGACAAACTGGTAAACCGCCTGGATCTGATCCGACAGACTGAAAGCCTGCTGGACGACATGCTGGATATAGACCAGGCCTCTTACATCGCCGACCAGGTTCTCGCCTATAACCAGGAAGTCGGCCAGCTCAGGGCCATGCTCGAGAAACGCCGCGTCGATTCAGTTGAAAAAGAATCGCTCCAGAATACCATTGCCCAGCTGCAGGAACGACTCAATCAGGTCCTCCACCAGCGGGAATCCGACGCGCAGAACCAGCAGGAACTCCTCGAAGAGCTCAACCGCATGCGCCAGCAGCAGCTGGAACGCGAAGCCGAACTCGAACGGGCCCACCGTGAACTGGACCAGCTCAAACACACCCTCGTCGAACGGGAATCCGAAATCGCCGCCGCCGAAATCGAACTCACGGAACGGGAAAAACGGCTTGAATCCCTCGAAAGCGAGGTCGCGTCTCTGGAGGAACGTTCCGCTTCCGCCATGGCTTCCCAGCAGGAACTGAGCGCGGAACTGGAGCGCCTGCGGCTACAGGGCGACCAGAAAAACCTCGAACTCCAGCAGGCGAGGGAAGCGCTCGAGGCCCTTCAGCGCCAGCTCGAAGAGCGGGAAGCCGCCATCCGTGAAGCCCAGGAGCGGGTAGCCGAACGGGAACAGGAACTCGCCCGCATGCGTTCCGAGCTGGACGCGTTGCGCGGCGAATCCCAGAAGGCCACCGAGATGCGCGAGGCCCTCGAAGAGGAACTGAACCTCCTGCGCCAGAACGAACGCGAAAAATCGGAGGCCCTCGAAAACGCCCGAGAGGAATTGGCCAGGCTCCAAAACGCCCTGGCGGAACGCGAAGCCGCCGTGGCCGCGGCCGAAGCAAGAGCCCGCGAGAGCGAACGGGCCATGGCCGAGCTGCAGGAAGAATTCGACCGCATCAGGAAAGAAGCCGAAGAAGCTGCCGCCTCCGAACAGGCCCTGGCGCAGGAACTGGCCGCTTTGCGCGAAAACGAACGGTCCAAATCCCAGGCCCTTGAAAACACCCGCGCTGAAATGGAACGCCTCGCCCTTGAACTGGCCGAAAAAGAAGCGCGCCTCCGCGAAGAATCTTCCCGAAGCGCCACCACCTCCGAGGTTGCCCAGCAGCTCCAGCAGGAACTCGAAGAACTGCGCTCCCAGGCGGATCACTTTGCCAGGTCCGAACAGCAGCTGGTTCAGGAACTGGATTTCCTGCGCATGAGCGAATCCGAAAAAACGCGGGTCCTCGAAAACGCCCGCGAGGAAATGGAACGCCTGCGCGCCCAGTTGAGCGACCAGGAGCGCGCCATGGCGGACGCCGCCCGCGCCAGCAGGGAACACGACGAAGAGTTTGAACGGCTGCGCGCCGAACTGAATGCCCTGCGCGAACAGGCCCACCTCGCGTCTTCTTCAGAACAGGAACTGGCGCAGGAAGTCGAGATGCTGCGCCAGAACGAGGCCGCAAAATCGGAAGCCCTGGCTGCGGCCCAGGCCGAACTCGAAGAATTGAAACGGCGCCTCGCCGAACAGGAACGGGACGCCAGAAACGCCGAAGCGGAAAATGCCGAGCGCGTCCGCGAAATGGAAGCCCTCCAGCAGGAACTTCGAAACCTGAAAAGCCAGGCGGTCGTCGCCCAGGATGCCGAAAGTTCGCTCCTCCAGGAATTGCAGTCCCTCCGCCAGAGCGAGGAAGAAAAAAACCGCGCCATCGAGGAGTCCCGAAAAGAAGTCGAAAACCTTCGGCGCGCCCTACAGGAACGCGAAGAAGCCGCCGCGAGGGCAGCCAGGGAACAGGAAGAAAGCCGCCGCATCATCCGCGAACTGGAGGCGGAACTGGCGGCCCTGCGCAACCGCGAACTCGAGTCCGCCGCATCCCAGCGGGTCCTTGAGCAGGAGGCGCAGCAGGTCGCCTCTAAGGCCGGAATCTCCGAAGATGGCGAGGCAACCGCTGACCAGCTCAAAGCCCTGAAAGACGCCCTGGAACAGCTCAAAGAAACCCAGCGCGCCCAGTTTGAAAAGCAGAAAGAACTCCAGCGCCAGGCCACCCAGGCCGGTGCCTTTGATGACTCCATACCGGGTAAAGCCGTACCCACCGTAAGAATCGGTATTGAGGCGCCCTCCTCGCCGGGGGACATCCCGGCCCTGGGACCGCGTCAGGAACTGGATGCGGCCATGTCGCAGCCCTCCGCCAGAAACGCGCTCGAAGCCTTTACCCGCGCCCTCCAGCAGCGCTCCTCTCAGCCCAGGACTCCCGCTGCTGCCGCCCCGCAAACACCCCAGGCGCAGGCGCCCCAGACGCAGGCCCCGCAGGCCCAGGCTCCGGCGCGGCAGCCGGCAAAACAGCAGATGGACGCGGCCATGAAAACGCCATCCTCCGGCCGCGAGGTCCTGGAAAAAGCGCTTTCCCATTCGTCTTCTTCCGGCGGGCGCATGCCGGCCATGGATGCCGCGTTGAAACAGGCTTCCGGCAGCGGAAGAACCGTCCTCGAATCCATCCTGGGCCAGCCTTCCGGCGGCGGGCGCCCGGGCGCGCCGCCCCATCGCGGTATCCCAAAACCATCCGCGCAGACTGGTGCCCAGGTTGTCCTGCAGCCCCAGGCGGACTCAGCGGCAGCCGCTGATGATGACGACACACTGCCCGAAGACGATTACCCGAAACCCCGCGATGTCGGGTTCATCTTCGCGAACCAGTCCGTCTCCGTGGCGGCCCCCAGAAAGAGGAGTTCGACTCCCTTTGTGATCGCCGGTGTCCTGCTCGCCCTCATCGCCGTCGCCGGCATTGCGGCCTTTATCCTCCAGGGCGCCAGAACAACGGCCACCTCGGAAACAGGAGCTGCCCCGCAGCAGGAACCCGAAAACAAGCCGCCCGAGGTAAAAACCCTGTCTTTCCCGACCGACTGGTCTGTCGGATCCCTCTATGATCACAACACGCCACACACGTCGGATACCGACTGGCCGATTTTCGCCGAAGCCAGAGGGCTGGTGGAGGCGCCCCTGTCCGCAAGGTTTCATCTGGTTGTCCGAAAGGAAATGACCAATGACCTCACCTTCCTGAACCAGCTGGCCCCGGATGCCATCTACTCCCTCTGGCTGCCTTCCATCACTATCAACGAGCAGAATCTGGCGGCCATAAAACACTTGGAAAAACTTTCCGTACTCTATATCGACCAGGAACTCAGCGAAGAGGACCTGAACCAGATCCGGCAGTCCATCTCCTCTTCCACCTTTGTCAACTGCCGCTCGGCGGACATGATCGTGCGCGACCTCAATCCGCCCGCCGAACGCACTTTCACTTTCCCCGAAAACTCGGTCGGCTATGTTGACGTTCGTCCCTGGCAGATGGCCGGCGCCGAATGGCAGCGTCTTGCTGTAGCTAAAGGCGAGGTCCGCATTCCCGCGGCCATGGAGGTCCGCCTCGAGATCTCTCAGGAAATCTCTGACGCTGAATTCCTCCGTCAGCTGGAACCTACCGCCATCCACACCCTCGTGCTGAAAGGCGGAACTATCCGAAACGAAGTCATGGATGCCGTCGCCCACCTGCGCGGGCTGATCGCGCTGGACATCCAGCGGACATCGGTCACGGACGAAGGGTTCAGCAAGATAAACGCCATTAAAGGGCTGCAGGAACTGCGCGTTGAACGCACCCGCATCACCGACGAGGGCGTGGCCGCGATCGCGGAACTTACACAGCTCCGCCGCGTCGAAATTATCGGCGCTCCGGGCGTCACGGCAAAAAGTTTCCCCGTCTTCCAGAAACTGCTTACCCTCAACCGGCTCCACCTTGGCGGGTGCACCCTCTCTGCGGACGAAGTTGCTCAGCTCCGCAAGCTCCTGCCGAACTGCGCGATCACCACAAATTGACGCGACAGCCGACGGTCAGGCGCGCGGGTGGTATTTCCGGTGCGCCTCGGCAAGGCGTTCCGTGGTAACGTGCGTGTAAATCTGGGTGGCGGATATGTCCGCGTGGCCCAGCAGCTCCTGCACCACGCGCAGGTCTGCCCCTCCTTCGAGCAGATGCGTCGCGAAACTGTGGCGCAGCATATGCGGCGTCACCGGCCGGACAATCCCCGCCGACAGCGCGTACCGACGCACCAGATGCCAGAGCTGCGCGCGGGTCAGGCCGTTTCCGTCCCGGCCGATAAACAAATACGGTGCGCGCGGTTTCCAGATCGGACGGAGCGCCAGCCAGGCCAGCACCTTAACGCAGGCCGCCCGGCCCATCGGAACAATCCGCGTCTTGCTTCCCTTGCCGCGCACCCGAAGCCGGCCCTCTTCCGGCAGCACTTCTGACAGCGGCAGCGCGGCCACTTCCGACACGCGCAGTCCGCACGAATAAAACAGCTCCAGTATAGCCGCGTCCCGCACCCCTTCCGGACTGTTTCCCTCAGGCGCCTGCAGCAGCGCTTCCACCTCTTCCCGGGTCAGCCAGCGCGGCAGGCGGCGGCCCACCTTCGGCGTGGTGAACTGGGCCGACGGGTCTTCTTCGGTCACCCGTTCCTCTTTCAGGAACCGGTGCAGCCTGCGCACCGCGCTCAGGCGGCGCGCCGCCGTGCGGGGGCTCACTCCGGCCGATTCCAGATAGCTGAGAAAATCAGCTACGTCTTCCGGAGCAACCTCACCCCATTCCGTAATCCCCTCACCCGCCAGAAACTGGATATACTGCGTCAAATCGCCCGCGTAGGCGGTAACCGTCAATTCGCTCAACCCGTCTTCAAATATGAGCGATTCCAGAAACCGGTCGCGATAACCGCGCAGGGATTCGGGCAGCGGATCTTTTTCAGCTTCCCGGGGAAGGGATGGTTCCCCATCCGTTTCACCCGGAGCCGCCCCCTGTTTTGCTTCTTCCGGATTAACCATGGCCGTCCTGCGTAAATTTGCGGTTTACCCCGATTATTCTACCTTCCCCCGATTCTGTTACACTACAATAGTATGGGGCGCAGAGGATTTTCCTTTTTTCGGCGCCCTGAGAAGGAGGCGCGTGTCGTGCGGTTCAGCAAGCGTAAAAGCACCCTGGCGGCCCTGGGAAGGCGCTTATTCGGCAAACAGCAGGAGCATAACTCCTCGGAAAGTACGCCCCGGAACGAGGGGATTATCTCCGAGGAGCGGGACGCGCTCCTGGATGGGGATATGCTCCCGGACCGGACCGCTTCCCTGAATCGGGAGGAGGATTACTCCGCTTCCCTGGGAAATTTTTCCATGGATCCCATCCAGAGGCTGTGGGTAAAACTGGGCCACTTCTCCCGCCAGCTCAGCCGCGCCCAGACCGGCGCTGACGCAGCGGGATGGGATGAACAGGCCATGACGGACCTGGCCGAAGCGCTCGATATCGCCCTGAACAACGACCTGCAGATGATCTGTACTCCCCTCATTGATGTCGGGCGTATCCTGGCCAGTTATCAGGCGGTTGGAAAGCCCGCCCACTGCCTCCCCTTCCTCTTTGAGGCCTATGACCAGCTGTCCATGATCGCCGGTGACGTAGTCGTCGGAACCGTATCCGAAGCAGTTCAGCGCCGCTGGGAGGAACTCTACGAGGCCCAGGTTCGGCGCATGCGTGAAGAAGGCATCCCTCTGATAGAAGATGACGAAAACGAGGAGGATGCTTCCGCCTCCGTCGCCACAGAGGGATCTGAAAGCGTCCCCGCCGAGCCTGCCGTCGCGTTTCCCCCGGACGCTGCTGATACCGCGCCGGACGCTACCGGCAGCAATAACCTCGACAGTGCCGCGCCCCAGGCCGAGCCGGCGTCATCCCGCCCGGAGGATCCCTTCTTCAGGCAGATTGACCACACCATCGAACAAATGGATAACCTGCCCGACACGCCGGACGCGGACATTCCCCGCGACCTTCCTCCGCCTCCTCCGGACGAATCCACACTCTCTTCCGACGGATGGCGGTCGGTCATCTCCGAAATTAGCGCGCCCCCAGATTCTGAGCCATCTTCCGGAGAGGCTGAAAGCGCAACGGCTCCGGACCTCCCCCCGGTCCGGGAAGACGCGCAACCGGCTGAACCGGTTGCTGACACAGCAACGGTGGAAGAGCCCGTCAGCATGCCGATGTCGGAGGACGCCCCGCCTGCCGGGGAACCCGAGACCCCGCCCGTCTCATGCGAACAGCATGACGCGCCTCTTGAAGAGACGGTTCAGGACGGGGAATCTGCCCCCGATGAAAACGCCAACCTGATCGCTTTCCCGGTTTCCCGGGCGGATGAACAGGAGGCAGAGTCTCCCGAAACCCAGTCCGGCGCCGCAGACGCCCAGCCCGATACGCTCCCGGACAACCTTCCGGATACCGAGCCGGCGCCCCCGCGTGAGTCCGCTGCCGAAACGGGCGACACCGCGACTGTTGCTCCCCCCGTTCCTGAGGACGTGGAGACTGGAGCGGACCGTTCAACCCCCGATCTTCCGGAAACCGATACACCGCCGGAGGCCACCGGTGACGCCGCGGAGGAAGCCCCGGATGAGCAGGCCGTTGCGGAACTCCCGGCGGCCACAGAGGCTGAACCCGAAACGCGGGCGCCCGAAGACCCTGTCGATGCCCTGAACAGGGCCGTGCAGGAAGCTATCCTTGCCGGAAATATCCCGGAGGCCAGAGTACTCGCCATAAAACTGGCGGCCGCCCTGGCGCGCCGCGAAGTCGAGCACGCGGAAGCCTCCATCAGCGCCACGGCTCAGGACCTCGAAACCAACCGTGCCCGCATCGACGAGGGCTGTCAGCGCGAAATAGACGCGCAGAACAGGTTGCAGCGGGTTGAAACCCAGATTGCCGAACGCCAGGAGGATCAGGCGCAGAACCGCCAGCGGCTCATCGAAATTGACGGCGACATACAGGCCAGGCAAAACCGTATCAGTGAACTCGAAGAGCAGATTCGGCGCCTTCAGGAACTGCGTACCGCCGAACTGGAAAAACTCAGGGACAGGGAACTGGAACGTGAAACCGTCCTCGCCAGAGAAAGCCTGCTCGACGCGGAACTGAGCGCCCTGGAGGCTGAGGCGGAAGCGGCAAAGGACTTCCTGAATGACGCCCGCGAGCGGCTCGAACATCTTCGCGCTGAACGTGAAAAACTCGAAGCGCAGCTGGCCGCGTGGCAGCAGGAAAGGGATCGGCGGGAAAAACACGTTCAGGAAATCGAAGCGCCCATCACTTCGGGCGCGCGCGCCCCGGAACCTGTCGCGGATCCCCCATCCCCCGAAGCAGGGGATGCGGACCAGCCCCTGCTGTGTTGACGCTCTTGTTTAAAGGAATAGCCCGGCATGTCTGCCAGAACCCGTGAAAAACATATCCTGGCCGTTGATTTCGGATCTGCTGTCGTCCGGGTGGCTGTCGCCGCCATTTCTTCCGGCGGGCACATCCAGGTCTTCTCGATGGGGGAAACCCCCACCGGCGGCGCCATGGAAAACGGCATCATCCAGAACCGGCGAAACGCGCAGAATGTCTTCAATCAGGCCGTCATATCCGCCCTGGGACGGACCGGACGCAAACCTGTCAGCGTCTTTGCCTCGGCGGCATTCGTGGAAAAGCTCTCTTTAATCAAAGAAGGCCGGGTCCAGATCCGCGGCGGCGTGGTTACATCCGATCTGCTGCAGGAAGCCAGAGAATCTGCCAGGCAGCAGTGTATCGAGCCCGCCATGTGCTGCCTCCGGTCCCTCACGGCCGAGGAGTGGTGGATTGACGACCAGCGGGTGCTGAATCCCCTGGGGCTCCGGGGAAGCATCCTCCGTACCCGGCTCCACTTCGCCCAGATCCCTTTAATGGCCGTGGACAATATGCGCGCCATTGTCGAATCCGACGGGTTCCAGCTCGAGGATCTGGTCTTTTCACCGATCGCCGCCGCCCTCGGCTGTGTCACCGACGAAGACCGGGCCATGGGCGTGGCGGTCATCGATCTCGGCATGAAACACACCGGACTCGCTTTATACCAGGGCTCTTCTCTCAGGGGCGCCTCCGATATCGACCTCGGCGTCGACGCCATTGTCGCGGACCTGATGGCGGTCACGGAATGCCATGAGCCGGAAGCCAGGACTCTCCTCTTTGAGTACGGCGTGGCTCATGCCCTCGACGGGCTCACCAATAACCCCGCCGATGACGGCATCGCCTTCGTGGATGACCTGCCCTTCGCCAGGCAGCAGGCTGCCCTGAGTCCCGCCGTTAAGCTTCGCACCGCCAACCGGGAAATTGACCGCGCCACCATTTCCGAAGTCATCGCCGCCAGGGTCGATGAAATCTTCAACCACATTCTCGCGCCGCTCTTCCAGGAAAAACTCCAGCGTTATGCCCTCAACCGGGGGATCGTACTCACCGGCGGCGGCGCCCTGATACCCAAAATCGCCGACTTCGTCTCGGCAAAGTATAAAATAGCCGTCCGGCTGGGACGCCCCCTCGAAATCCAGGGCTGGCTCCCTTCCCTGCAGACCACCGCCTACACCCCGCTCGCCGGCATCCTCGTGCATGCCGCCCATTATGAAAAAGACCGGGCGGATGGACTGCTGGCGGTTGGCGAACACGGACAGCCGGAATCCCTGATCGCTAAACTTGCCCGCTGGATCAGCCACTTCACCTGATACCCGCGGCGCTGCGCCGACTTCATGGAGTATTGCGTATGGAACTGCCCAACTCGGAAAAAACGGTACTGATGGACGGAAAAAAAATCTCCGCCCAGATCCTCGAAGAATGTGAAACCTCCGTAAAAAAACTCGCCGACCGGGGCATCATTCCCGGCCTGGCGGTCGTGTTGGTCGGCGAAAATCCGGCCAGCAAAGTTTACGTCCGATCCAAACGGCAGACCTGTGAAAAACTCGGCATCCGGTCTTTCGCCCATGACCTGCCGGCGGACACCACCGAGGAACAGCTGCTGGAACTCATCGGACAGCTCAATGCGGATCCCCACGTGCACGGCATCCTCGTCCAGATGCCGCTCCCGCCCCACATCAGCGAGCAGCGGATCCTGAACGCCATCAGTCCAGACAAAGACGTCGACGGATTCCACCCCGTCAATACCGGAAAACTCCTGAATGGCGAAGACTGCTTCGTGCCCTGCACCCCCGCGGGATGCCAGGAATTGCTCATTCGTAGCGGATTCAGCCCCCGCGGAAAGCATGTCGTCATCGTCGGGCGTTCCAATATTGTCGGAAAACCCCTCGCCGCCCTCCTCGTTCAGAAATCCCCCTGTGCCGACGCCACCGTCACCATTTGCCATTCCCGAACCCGTAACCTCCCCGAGATCGCCCGGCAGGCCGATATCCTGATCGCCGCCATCGGCGTCCCTAACTTCATTACCCCGGATATGGTCCGTGACGGCGCCGTCGTGGTTGACGTCGGCATTAACCGGGTACCCGATCCCGGCCACCCAAAAGGTTACCGGCTGGTCGGCGACGTCGATTTCCAGGCCGTCCTCCCCAAAGTCGCTGCCATCACCCCGGTGCCCGGCGGCGTCGGGCCCATGACCATCGCCATGCTCATGAAAAATACCCTGCGCGCCGCGGAAAAACAATCCCACGCCTGATCATTTAAAACTTTTTTAAATGATTGTAAAAGTCGTATTTTTCCCGCCAAAATACCTTCTTACAGTTGACATCACAAAAAATTCATGTTATATTACCCCGTTAGCCGTAGGGGAAAACATGTCCCAAAACACCACAGAGAACAAAGCATACAGGATACCGTTCTGTTTATTCATACCATTTCTGTTGATTTCGTTCGGCTTGGCGTGGGGTATTTTGGGGTTGTATATCTTTCTGCCGGAACGTATGGAAGTGCTTTTTGGCCAACTCACCGGCAATCATCCACTCTTTTTCATGGCGGTGTATGCGCCTGCAATCGCAGCGTTTACTCTTGTTGCCGGTAGCCGTGGTCTCACAGGCCTACGGAGTTTTCTCGGAAGGGCTTTGCTCTGGCGTTGCAGTGTAGGCTGGTATGCCTTTCTGTTTATGGGGATTCCGTTAATTTTCATTGGCGGTTCTGCAATCAGGGGCAACCTTTTTTCTGAACCCTTTCCATTTGCGTCCCTTCAATCACTATTTGTTGGGTTGTTTTTGACAGCCACCAAAGGCCCGATGGAAGAGTTCGGCTGGCGAGGTTTTGCACTTCCTCTTTTACAAAGAAAATTTGCTCCATTCTGGGCCGGATTGTTGCTCGGTGTCATATGGGGGCTGTGGCATTTCCCTGCGTTCCTTTTAAGCGGAACCCAGCAAAGCGAGTGGTCATTCTCGGCGTTCTTTGCCGGGTGCTTGGCAATTAGCATTATCGTGACTGCACTGTTTAATCGTTCGCATGGCAGCATTCTACTGTCGGCGTTTTTCCACTTTCAGTTGATGAACCCGATTTTTCCGGATGCACAGCCCTACGATACGTACCTGTTAATCATAGTTGCATGTCTGGTAGTTTGGTGGAATCGCAAAGATATGTTCAAAAAGGAAAGTTCAATCACAGAAGTTATTCCAAAC
>JAKOTZ010000246.1 GCA_029776995.1 Candidatus Hydrogenedentota bacterium | reverse complement strand
GTTCTGAGGGTTGACAGTCATCACGCAGGCGGCCAGCTGCCATTCCTGGGCTTTTTGCCATGCCGCCTCGGCCGGCATGGCCATGAGGGCCGTAGCCAGGGCATCCGCCCAGGCACAGGATTCATGAATGACGGACACCGCGTCGGGACCACCCTGAACGGGCTCGCCGGTCTTGGGGTTGATGGTGTGCCCAAGCCGTTTCGCGTCAGCCTCATGGAAATTCCGGTAATTCCCGGAAGAGGCAATAGATTTTCCGGACAGGAGGGCAACCGCCTGTATTTTTCGTTCCCCCGGCACCGGAGCTTCAATGCCGATACGCCACGGTCTGCCGTTTCGGTTGTGCCCCCGTGTTCGGGCTTCACCGCCCACCTCGACCAGGTAATGCTCCACGCCCAGCGCGTCCAGGGCGGCCGCGGCCTGATCCACGGCGTATCCTTTGGCGATGGCGGACAGGTCGCATTCCAGTTCAGGATGTTCTTTCGCCAGCTGCTGCCCGTTCAGCTTAAGGTGCTGCCAACCCACCCGTTCAAGGATGCGGGCAATTTCATCGCGGGAGGGTGGCCCTTTCCACGGATCGGGTCCGAAGCCCCAGGCACGGACCAGCGGTCCGACCGTGATGTCAAAAGCGCCGCTGCTCATTTCGGAGACCTGCAGGGCAATCCGGATGACCTCAGCCGTGTCGGGACTGACGGTATACGGCTCGGATGAACGGGAGGCGTTAAACCGGGAGATTTCAGAATCGGGCTTGTAGGTGGACATCAGGCGATCGATGCGGTTCAGGGCGTTTTCCACCGCCTGAGCCGCGGCCTGATGGTCAAAATCAGGGCGGGGCAGCAGAAGGGTGACATGATAGTCGGTGCCCATAACCGTACCGCTGAAAGCGGCCACCTGAACATTGTTCTGGGGACCGCGGCCGCAGGCAGACAGCAGCGCGTACAGCAACAGTAAACACCAGACCGCCCGCCGTTCCCATTTGAATGGGAATGGCAGGGCGGTCTTTTCTGAGGTGTATGGGGTATCGGATCTCATCCGAAGTCGTCGTAGGCGATCATGTCATCCTCGACGCCGAGGCTGTGGAGCATCTGGGTGCAGGCCTTGAGCATGAGAGGCGGGCCGCAAAGATAATATTCCACATCTTCCGGGGCGGGATGTTTGGAAAGGTATTCGTCGTACAGCACCTGGTGTATGAACCCGGTCAGGCCTGTCCAGTTGTCTTCAGGAAGCGGTTCGGACAGCGCCAGATACCACCTGAAATTGGGGTTGTCGCGCTGGATGGAATCGAAGTCTTCAATGTAGAAGGCTTCACGGAGGGACCGCGCGCCGTACCAGAACGTGACCTTCCGTTTGGTCTTAAGGCGTTTGAACTGGTCGAAGATATGGGAACGCATGGGCGCCATGCCCGCGCCGCCGCCGATGAAGCACATTTCGCGGTCGGTTTCCTTGGCGAAAAATTCACCAAAGGGCCCGGAAATGGTGACCTCATCTCCGGGTTTCAGGGAGAAAATGTAGGACGACATAAGTCCAGGCGGAATGCCCGGCGCATTGGGCGGGGGCGTGGCAATACGGACATTCAGCATGATGATGCCGTATTCTTCGGGATAATTGGCCATGGAGTAGGCACGGGTAACGGGTTCATCAGCGGTTGAGACAAGATCCCAGAGTTTGAATTTGTCCCAGGCATCCCGGTACTCAGGCTCGATATTAAAATCTTTATAGTAAACAGTGCCTGCCGGACGTTCGATCTGGATGTATCCGCCCGCGCGGAAGGGAACGACTTCACCCGGGGGGAGTTCCAGCACCAACTCTTTAATGAAGGTGGCGACATTGTGGTTGGACCGGACTTTGCATCGCCACTTCCGGACACTGAAAATTTCAGGCGGAATTTCTATTTTGAGGTCCCGTTTGACTTTGACCTGGCAGGCCAAGCGTACGCCTTCACGGGATTCGCCCTTGGTGATATGGGTCAGCTCCGTGGGGAGAATGCTGCCTCCGCCGTCAAGCACTTTTACCTTGCATACGCCACAGGAACCTTTTCCTCCGCAAGCCGAGGGAATGAAAATTTTGTTGGCGGCTAAAGTGCCCAATAGCGTCCCGCCAGCGGGCGTGGTCAGCATTTTAGAAGTGTCATCATTGATAAGGATTTTGACGTCACCTGAAGGGACTAACTTGGCTTTTGCCACCAGAAGGATAGCAACCAGCGAGAGTATTACGGCACAAAATGCCGCCACACCGGAAACGACGGTAATCAGCATTTCAGGCATGATGCCGACTCCTTATATCTCGTTTTTATTTCTTCGGCGCGGAACCCGCGCCGGAAGATTACAGTTGGATGCCGCCGAAAATCATGAAGCCCATGGCCATCAGGCCGGTGATGATAAAGGCGATGCCCAGACCGCGCAGCGGGGCGGGCACGTTGCTGTAACGCATGCGTTGCCGGATTCCCGCCATGGCCGCAATAGCCAGCGCCCACCCCAGCCCGGAACCGATACCGAACACCACACTTTCTCCAAAGGAGAGAGAACGTTCGACCATGAAAAGGGACCCGCCCAGGATGGCGCAGTTGACCGCGATCAGGGGGAGGAAGATGCCCAGGCTCGCGTACAGCCAGGGGACGTAACGGTCCAGGGTCATTTCCACGATCTGCACGATGGCGGCAATTACCCCGATAAAGCTCAGGAAATAGAGAAAAGAAATGTCTACTTTTTCCAGGGAAGGATGGATCCATGCCATGGCGCCGGGGGCCATAAACCAGTTATAGACGATATTGTTGACGGGCACGGTAATCGTCTGCACGAAAGTGACGGCGGCGCCCAGCCCAAGTGAGGCTTTGATGTCCTTGGACACGGCGAGAAATGAGCACATGCCCAGGAAGAAGGCCAGCGCCATATTTTCTATGAAAACGGATTTGACGAACAGGCCGAGATAGTGTTCCATCTCACGCGTGCTCCTGTTGTTCGGGATGGGTCAACCGCACGATAAAAATGATGCCGGCGATCAGGAAAAACGCGCTGGGCGCCAGCAGCATCAGCCCGTTGGGTTCATACCACCCGCCTTCGTTTACAGACTTGAGGACCGTGAATCCGAGCAGCCGTCCCGATCCGAACAGTTCACGGATGACACCGACCGTCAGCAGGATCAGGCTGTAGCCGGCGCCGTTCCCGATACCGTCCAGGAAACTCAGCAGTGGGGGATTCTGCATGGCGTATCCCTCAGCCCGCCCCATAACGATGCAGTTGGTGATGATCAGCCCGACATAAACGGACAGCTGTTTGCTGATTTCGAACAGGAACGCGCGCAGGATCTGGTCGGTAATAATCCCCAGCGACGCGATGATAGAAAGCTGTACGATAATCCGAATGCTGGGCGGGGTGTAATTCCGGACGAGGCTGACCGCCATGGAGCTGAACCCCGTGACCAGGGTTACGGCGATGCTCATAACGATCGCGGTGCTGAGCCGGGTGGTTACCGCGAGGGCGGAACAGATGCCCAGCATCTGAAGCGTGATGGGATTATTATTGACCAGCGGATCCAGCAGCGCCAGGCGCTCTTTTTTTCCCAGGGCCATAACTGACTCCTTAAACTCAGGCGATCAGACGCCAGTTCCCGCGTTGCGAATGTGTTTTTCGATGAATTTGCCGAGTCCCTGATCAGCCAGCCAGAACCGCAACGTGTTCGTAACGCCCCGGCTGGTCAGCGTGGCACCGCTCAACCCGTCCACCTCGTACGGATCCTGGTCGGGCGGGCCGGCCGGGCCTTTCCGGACTTTGATGGCGACATTTCCGTTGCTGTCGTAAGCCTTGCGGCCTTTCCACAGTTCCTTCCACCTGGGATTGTCCACTTCGCCGCCCAGCCCCGGGGTTTCCCCGTGTTCATAAAAAGAGAGCCCCTGGATGGTGTTTCCATCGGCATCCAGCGCGAGAAAGCCCCGCATGGTGGACCACAGCCCTTTACCCACGACCGGCAAAATGAACTCCTTCGTTTTCCCCTGTTCATCGAGTATTTCGTATATTCTGACCAGTTTGGGCACTTCCGGCATTCCCGGCCCGTTTTCCGTTACGGGGATGGTCGGCGCCTTGGCGTCGTCGAAGGTTTCAGGGGTGACACCCTCTGCCGGTTCGCCGGTGGTGATGTCGATGACATGGACCCGTATGTTTTTGAAGAGTTCCGCAACCTGCTCCGGCGAAGGTTTTTCGTCCGGGGAGACCAGCCAGGCGGTGCGCAGGACCGCCACCTGTTTATCCAGATGGCGGTTGATTTCCTGTTTTTCCCGCAACGCTACCGTCACCACGGAAATCATCAGGGAACAGACCAGGCAGATCAGCGCGCAGAAGCCAAAAATATAGCGCATACTAAACTGTTGCATGGCGCATGGCCCTCCTGCGGATATTGTGTTCCACAACGAAGTGGTCAATGAGCGGAGCCATCATGTTCATGAAGAGTATGGCCAGCATGACCCCTTCCGGATACGCGGGATTGAACACACGGATCAGCACCACCAGCGCCCCGATGAGGAATCCGTAGATGTACTTTCCGGTTTCCGAGTGGGCGGCCGTAACGGGTTCCGTGGCCATGTAAACCAGCCCGAAAGCATACCCGCCGACGACCACGTGCCAGTGGAAGGGGAGGTTGACCATTTCATTGGTGGTGGAACCGATAAGGTTCAGTCCGGTGGCCGTGATGAAAGACCCCGCCAGCATGGACAGCATAATCCGCCAGGATCCTACCTGAATAAGTATCAGGAACAGGGCGCCGATCAGGCAGGCCAGCGCGGAGGTTTCCCCAATGGAACCCGGAATCCAGCCAATGAAGCAGTCCCACCAGGTGACCGGTTTTCCGTTGACAACAATGGAAGCGGCAGCGGTTTCATAGACCCTGGAACCCGCATCCGGAATTGCTTCTTTAAGCCGCGCGAGGACCGTGGCGCCGCTGAAGCCGTCCACTGTCGGATTAACCGCCACCCATACTTTATCCCCCGAGCTTTCGGCCGGATAGGCGAAATAGAGGAACGCCCGGGCGACCAGGGCGGGGTTGAAAATGTTCATGTCGGTTCCGCCGAAGGCTTCCTTGCCGATCAGCACGGCGAAAGCCGTGGCGATGGCCACCTGCCACAGTGGAATCGTGGGAGGCAGTATCAGAGGGATCAGGAAACCCGTTACGAAAAACCCTTCGTTAACTTCATGCTTGCGGATAGCCGCGACCGCCACCTCGATCGTTCCCCCCACCGTGAACGCGACAATGAGGATGGGGAAGAAATACAGCGCACCGTGGAAGATGCAGGCAAAGGCGCTTGAGGGATCGTAGCCGATGCCGAGGGCGTCGATGATCGCGCCCCGCCATCCGTCCGCGGAAACGCCCGCGCGATGTAGGATCGCGTTAGCCTGGTAGCCGGTATTCCACAGCCCCATGATGATCGGCGGAATCATCGCGATAACCACCGAAAACATCAGGCGTTTCAGGTCGAGCGCGTCCCGGACGTGCGAAGGTTCGCGGGTAACCCTGCCCGGCGTGAACAGGAACGTGTCGATGGCTTCGTACAGCGGGTAGGCTTTTTCCAGCGGTCCCCCTTTTTCGAACAGGGGACGCGGCTTGTCCATTAACACACGTAAAAAGCGCATAGCTGATTCCTAGCCTTCTTTTTCGATGAGGTCCAGGGTTTCACGCAGCTGTTTTCCAAAATCTTCCTTGCTGGGGGACACGAACGTACACAGCGCAACGTCTTCTTCATCCAGTTCCAGCACACCGAGCGCTTCGGCGCGTTCGGTGTCTTTCACCGCAATGGCACGCAGCAGGAAAGTGGGCATGATGTCCATGGGCCAGACCCGTTCAAACAGCCCGATGGGCACCATGGCCCTGCGGTCACCGTTGGTGGAGGTGGTAAACTCAAAACGTTTTCCGGGGAACAGTTTGGAGAAAAAAATCCGGGCAACAGAGAATTTATTGATGCCGGGCGCGAGCCAGCCCATGAATTCCCGATCCCGCCCTTCGCGGAGCACGCTGATCATGTTATGTCGACGTCCCAGCCAGCCCAGCTGGGGTCCCATGGCAGTCCGGCCGGAAAATACTGATCCGGAAATAACACGGTTTTCGCCGTCCCGCAACTCTCCGTCCGTAAGTTCGTCCAGAGACGCGCCGACCCGGGTACGCAGCAGACGGGGCCGTTTTACTGATGGGCCTCCCAGGGCTACGATCCGGCGGCCATCGATTCGACCCGTCCGGAACAGGGCGCCTACATCCAGCAGGTCCTGAAGGCCGATAGTCCAAACGGTCCGACTCCGGCTGACCGGCATCAGGCGGTTGATATGAACGCCCGCTGTGCCGCTGGGGTGGGGACCCTGGAAATCTTCCACCCGAACCCGATCCCACTGGCGGGGCGCAAAAGAAGTGCCGGCGCTTCGGCAGAAAAATACGGGTCCCGAGGTAAGGCGGGTCATGGCCAGAACGCCCAGGTCAAGATCTTCCTGGCGTCCGTCGAAAACCTTTTCCATGGGCGGGGCAAGCGGATTGGTGTCAGCAGCCGTAATGAAAACAGCGACCGGTTCGGAATCAACCGGGGGCGTTTTCCCGAATGGCCGGGCAATCAGAGCCGGCCACATGCCGGATTCCGTAAGCAGCGCCCGGACATCCTGAGCCGTCCAGTTTTCCGGTTTGGCGTTACGGATTTTATCCCACGCCTGGAAAGCAAAGAAATCACTGTCCGAAGGCTGACCT
The DNA here is from genome assembly GCA_029776995.1 of Candidatus Hydrogenedentota bacterium. GTDB lineage: Bacteria > Hydrogenedentota > Hydrogenedentia > Hydrogenedentales > CAITNO01 > JAGPFE01. Next base: position 46,451 of record JAKOTZ010000246.1, on the reverse strand, counting down.
GATTTTTCGCGTTCATTTAACTCGATCACCACGGAAAGCAGACGCCGCCGCTCTCCCCGGTGAATTGCGATGACGGTTCCGGCTGCCGGGGCCGTGTGAAGCACGCCGGCGAACCGCTTGTCCATTACAATAGGCTGTCCCCGGGAAACAGTATCTCCCTCATTAACCACGACCGAGGCTTTCAGCCCGAGATAGTCATCCGCCACCCACGCAACCCGGGAAACAGGCCGTGCGTTTTCCAGCACCGGTTCAGGTGTTCCCGCGATCGGAAGGTCAAGCCCGCGCTTCACATGATGAATTGCCATATCGCGCTTTTCCCTGGATCATTCGGCTACGACAGCCGACCTGCTCCGCCGCTCCCTTCAATCGAGAAATAACTCCCGAATAAAGTGAACTATTCCACGATTGATGGGGTATTATGATAATAAATTTCCCGCAAAATCAACTGATCCGGCTAATTTCACAATACGCATTTTTTATTGAAAAATACCGATAATCGAATATTGAATACACGATACGGCTTCATGGTTTTAAAACCGGGATTTCTGCGAGTAGTAAAAGAGATCAGCGGGATACGGTTACGGTGTCAAATTCCCGGTTTTCTTCATCGACGGCGACGCAATGGAGCTGGTCCTGCCGAACGTCAACCACCCAAAAATGCGCGGTTGACAGCGCTTTTTCCATGTACCAGGCATCGCCATTTTTAATTTCGCGCGGTTCCCTGCCGAAGCATCCGTCGCCCAGATAGGTAATGCCGTTAGGGTCTACCACTCCGGCTTTGACCGGTTTTGTGCGCTTGAACGTGTGGTCATGATGCTCAAACGCGACCCGGACATTGGCTGCTTCGAACAGCGGCATCCAGTGGGTTCGGCCCAAAGCGGAGGGTTCGCCGTCAAATTCCCGGTGGCTGGGATAAAAAGGCACGTGATACACAGGCAGGATCCAGCGGTTTTCGCTTGAGCTCAACTGAGATTTCAGCCAGTCAACCTGTTCCGCGTGAGGGATGATATGCCCGGAATCCAGAATCACAAGCCGGGCCAAAGAACCCAGATCGCGCGTGAAGAAGGTTTTTCCACCCTGTGGGTAATATCCGAAATAGAAAGGCGCGCGCTTTTCGACGGGTTCCGACGGAGGCACCTCTTTATTTACTTCGTGGTTTCCGATGGCGTGTACCATGGGAATAAGCCGCCCGTCGGCGTCCACCATGTCATCCAGCCAGATGTCGAGCCACATGTCACAGACGCGGAAATTTCGGATCACTCCATTTTCATAATGGATATCACCGCCCACCACCGCGAAGGCGGGATTCCGGGAAGCGACGGCTTTAACCAGTTTTCGGGTTCTGGGTCCGGGGCCCATGTCGCCGCCGATGACAAAAGTGAACGGCATATCTCCGCTGCCCATGGTGCGGAAGCGGTACTCAGTTTTGGAAAATTTTTTGCCGTCGCCGTATATAAAGTAATAGTCGGTTGCCGGCTGCAGCCCGGTCAGGGTGACGGAGTGGATCCAGCGGGGTTCCGGCATGCCGTCAATGGTGCGGCTTACTCCGGCAGCTTTGTACTGATATTTCTTGGTGGAACCCTGGGCGGGTTCAGAACCGTAACGGACTTCCACTTTTTTCAGGGCTTTATCCGTTTGCCAGTTGATGGTCACTGAAGTGTCTGGATTCCCTTCCCAGGTAAGGTAAGGGCGCTGAAGCACCTGCACGCCCGCCTCGGGATACTGGTCCGCGCAGTAGGCATAGCCGAACAGCATGACCAGAAACAGCATAAAAATACTGGTTTCGGGGAAAGGCATCCCCCAAATTTGAAAAACCCGACTCCTGCGCATCTTGAGCGTCCTTATTTTGGGAACCTGCGGTTCAGTTTCCGACGATAGAAGACAGCTGGAAGATGGGCATGAACAGGCCCATTACGATGCCGCCCACGACAATACCCATGACGCCAATGAGCATAGGCTCGATCAGGCTGGTCAGGGCATCCACCGTAGCCTTAACCTCTGAATCATAAAAATCAGAGATTTTGGCCAGCATGCCTTCCAGCGCGCCGGTTTTTTCACCGACGCCGATCATTCGGGTGACCATGGCGGGGAAAACTTGGGATTTGGCGAGGGGCTCCGCCAGGGTTTCGCCGTTCCGCACCGCTTCGGATGCCTCGCGGATGGCTTTGGCATAGACTTCATTTCCGGCGGTGCGTTCCACGATTTCCAGCGCCTGGAGAATAGATACGCCACTGCGGGTAAGGGTACTCAGGGTCCGCGCGAAGCGGCTGATGGCCACTTTGCGCATCAGCGGGCCGAAAATGGGCAGCCGCAGTTTCAGGCTGTCCAGCGTGTATTTGCCCATGGGCGTGGAACCGTAGATGCGCAGGAAAGCGACGGTACCGATCACTGCGCCAATGGCGATACCCCAGAAGGTGGTGGTTCGCATGGCATTACTCGCGTTAATCAGCATCTGGGTGGGCGCGGGAAGGGCTTTGCCGAAACTGTTAAAGATTTCCGCGAATTGAGGAACCACGAAGATAATCAGGCCCGCGGCGATCAGAATGATCATGCTGAATGCCACAACAGGGTAGGTCATGGCGGAACGGATGCGCCGTTTCAGCTCTTCACTGGCCTCCAGATAATCCGCCAGCTGGAGCAGCACGCCGTCCAGGTCGCCACTGGCCTCGCCCGCGCGTACCATGGATACGTAAATGTCAGAGAAGGCGCGGTTGAACAGCTTCAGAGAATCCGAAAAAGTTTCCCCGGATTCGACATTCTGGCCGATGGCGGCGATAATTTTGGCGAAACGGGGATCTTCGGTCTGTTCAGCCAGGATATCCAGGCCCTGCATGAGCGGAAGCCCCGCGCTGACGATGGTGGATAACTGCCGGGTGAAAACCAGCAGATCCTGTCCGCGGACCCGGCGGTTGAGGCGTGCCTGCTGCGCGCGGGTGCCTACCGTCCGGGATTCGACCAGTTTCTCGGGCTCCAGTCCCATCTGGGACAGCTGTGCCATAGCGGCGTCACGGTTGTCCGCGTTGACGGTACCGCGCCGGATTACCCCGGCTTTGGTTCGGGCCGTATAGGTGTAGGTCGGCATAGCGCTGTTCCCCGGTTAATGGATCAGTCAGTTTAAGTATACTCTGTCAAGAGAAAAACTCGCAACCCATATCTGCACCACGGCGTATGCGCCTTTATTCGGAAAAACACCATGGGTGCGCGCGGCATTTCAATCCGGCTGGGTTGTGGTAAAGTATTGCCCTGTTAAAACAAGCCGATTAGGAAATTGTAAGCCGGGAGTTTAAAAAGGTTACGCTTGATGACGCATTGGCATCCAGGATCATGGCGGACGTATCCCCTGTGCCAATATCCCCCATATGATGACCCCATGGGTGTTCAGCGGGTCACTGAAAACCTTCGGGGTTACCCTCCTCTGGTCGCCCCGGGAGAAGTCGAACTGTTGACCGAGGCGCTGGCAGAAGCGGCCGCGGGCCGGCGGTTCCTGCTGCAGGGAGGAGACTGCGCGGAAAGGTTCTCGGATTGCACGGCGGCGTCCATCACCGCAAGGTTGCAGGTGCTCCTGCAAATGAGCCTGGTGCTGACCTACGCGACCCGCAAACCGGTGATACGGGTCGGGCGGATGGCCGGACAATACGCCAAGCCGCGTTCCGCGGATACGGAAACAGTAAACGGGCAGGTATTGCCCGCCTATCGCGGTGATCTTGTCAATGACGTCGGGACAGACCCAGTCTCGCGGCGTCCGGATCCCGAACGCATGCGCTGGGGGTATCATCACGCGGCGGTTACGCTGAATTACATCCGCGCGCTTATCGAAGGTGGGTTTGCAGACCTCCATCATCCGGAAAAATGGGACCTTGGATTTATCGAGAACAGCCCGCACCGTGAAGCCTACCGGCGGATCGTGGACGCGATAACCGATGCGGTTACCTTCATGGAAACCATTGGCGGCGGCGGTGAAACCCTGCGCCGGGTTTCCTTTTACACCTCCCATGAAGCGCTGCTGCTACCTTACGAGGAGGCGCTGACCCGGCAGGATGAGTCGGGGAGATGGTTTAACCTCGGGGCGCATTTTCTTTGGGTGGGGTACCGGACGGCAGATCCGTACGGGGCGCACGTGCATTACCTGTCTGGCATCGCCAACCCGGTAGGCATCAAGGTAGGTCCTGATACCAGGCCGGATTTCTTCCGAAAATTACTGGAGAAACTGAATCCCAGCCGGTTATCCGGACGGCTGACCGTGATCAGCCGCTATGGCGCGGAGAGCGTGGGTGAAGGGCTGCCGGCGCTTATTGAAACTGCCCGCGCTGATGGGCAGCCGGTACTCTGGTGCTGCGATCCCATGCACGGAAATACCCGGACTACAGCCGCCGGGCGCAAAACCAGGATGCTGAGCGATATATTCCGGGAGCTGGAACAGACGTTCGAAATCCACGCGGCATGCGGATCAGTGCTTGGCGGCGTGCATTTTGAGTTGACAGGATCGGCAGTCACCGAGTGCCTGGGCGGCTCCTCCGGCATTACCGAGCAGGATCTGCGGACCTTTTACGAAACGGCATGCGATCCCAGGCTGAACGCTGAACAGTCCCTGGAGATGGCTTTTCTGATCGCCAGGCTGCTGCGCCAGGATCACGCGCCGAATTAACGCAGTTCCAGGGGAATCCCCGACAGCCATTCCGGCGTGAGCCACGACACCGGTTCAAAGGGAATGGCGCCGACTGCGTAACGTTTCAGGCAGAGCCATCCCGGAGGAACGTCCGGAAAGAACGCGGATTCCGGGGCCAGCGTGGCGAATACATTTTTTTCTTTGAGGTATCCATCCAGGAAAGACAGCGCGCGCCAGCGCCAGTGGGCCGGGGCTTCCGGATGGAAGACCATGCCGTCCAGCAGAAAAAAAGCGTCACCGGCGGTGGGATTGATGCATCCCCATATGACTCCTGCGGGTTCCGCGCCTTCCCGAAAAACGGCAACCACACCCTGTATGCCTTCCGCGGTGAACTTGGATAGGGTATGGAAATAACCTGCCGGGTAATGGCGCCTGGGGGTTTGGCGGGTAAAACATGTCCGGATGAGGCGCGATGCGTTAAAGACCGCGGAAGAAGAATTAATTTCCATACTCCACGAAGGAGGTAACGGTTTTCCCGAAGGGTACCATGCGGCGTGCAGCCTAATGCCCAGCCTGGCCCAAAACCCTGAACCCGCGCGGCGGGCGGCGACGGATGGCCGTATCGCGCGTCCCAGCAGCCGCGTTATCCTGGCGCGGGAAAGTCGGGCCGTGCCGCTGACGGACTGGGTTTCCGTGGCGCGCCAGTGAATGCTGAAAGAATGGCCGCGTTCCATCAGCGTTACGGCGTGGCGGGCCATAAGCATTTCCACCATGCCCCGCCCTTCCCATTCAGCGCTGCAGGAGAGTCCTGTGGTCAGGGTGGCAGGGACATTTTCCTTAGACCCCTCTGTTTCGAACTGCAGGGGCAGGCCGACAATCACCCCGCATGGGCTGCCATCCTCCTCTGCCCAGGAAATGATTCCATTCTCCTCAGGATACCCCGCGCGGGCCAGCCGGAACAGAGCCGGTCCGTATGCGATGCGGATCCGGTCGCCATAAGCCCGGGTCCAGGCGTCGCGTATCACTCCGCATAGACGGTCCAGGGGAGCGTCGCAAACAGGCGCTGAGAACCAGTTTATCCTCCGCAGATGGGGGTTGGCCCGTTCCAGGTGCTGAAGGTGCCGCTCACAGCGCTGTTTTGCCGCGTAAGACCCCACCGCCATCAGGCGCGTTCCTTTCCCGCCAATTCCGGCAGAGGCAGCGGAGCAATCACCGGGTCTCCCAGCACGCGGGCCACGAGACGGGGCATATCAATCAACACGGGTACTGTTTCGGATCCCATGTAATAAACAGAGGGGCCAAGGCTGATCAGGGGCATGCCCCGGCGTATCAGCCGGTCGCAGAAACCGGCATCAATGGTGGCGATGCCCGCCCGGATACGTCTCATCAGTCCGTATTCAAATGCCTTTTCAAAAAGGCGCAGATACGTTTCACTGCCCCGGTATTCGGGACGGATCACCATGGTGCCGACTTCCACGACATGTTCTAAACCGACCTGTCTCAGCAGGGGATCCACCCAGTTTTCCAGTCGGAAATGGGAAAAGGAGCTTAATCTGAACAGGCCGTGCCGGGGGACCGGGTCGACTACAAGCCGAAGAGATCCGACCACCTTCTGTTCATGCCGGGCCACGAAATGGATAAATTTCGGGTAGTTAAGGTTTTCAAGTACTTTTTTCTGGCGATTCGGCTGAATGTACCCTTCCGCCAGGTAGATATCGTATTCCAAACGCTCCGCTTCCGGATCGCCGCCGGGTACCGTGACAACTTCTATATGCTTCATTTACAGCGAACTCCCTTGGCCGTGAATTTTCCGGACAATACTATTCCCGCCAGCGGTTGTTACATGGATTTTTCGAATACGCGCCGGTTTTGTCTTTTTTCGTACAAGCCGGTAAAATAGAGTCAGGCAGATGGCATCAGGGGTTGGAAGACGCAAAGGAATTCTTCATGGAAGACATGGATCGGGTCACCGCGGGGCGGGGGACCCTGTCACAACAGTTGACGGAGAAATTGGGGCGGAGAATTCTGTCCGGTGAGTTTCCTGCCGGAAGCCGCCTGCCTACAGAACGCGCCCTTTCTGAAGAGTATGGTGTTGCGCGGCACGTGGTGCGGGAAGCGCTGAAGCGGCTGGAAGCGATAGGCTTGCTGCGGATCCGCCAGGGTTCAGGCATTTATGTGCAGCAGATGCAGTTTGACACAGGCGTAAAACTGTTCGACGTGCTGCTTTATGATGAACAGAACCGGCTCGACGGCAAGTTTCTGATGGACGTACTGGAGTTTCGCGAGGCAATTGTGCGGGCGATTGTACGGTCGGCGACCCGACGTCGGACGGATGAACACGTGGCCCGGCTGAAACTGCTGATCGATGAACTGGTCGTGACGCTTGATGAAAATAAGCAGGAGGAAATCCTGCTCGAATACTACAAAGTGTTGGTGGACGCGACGGGAAACCGGGTTTACCGGATGGTCTATAACACGCTTGGAGGGCTGCTGATCCGGTTGCGGCGGATGTTCGACCTTCCGCTGGTGGGCAGCGAAACCAACCTGCAAACGATCCGCGCGGTGTACCAGGCGGTCCGGAAAGGCGATCCTGACGAGGCGGAGCAAATGGTAAGCCGGTATATGTCCGTGCTGGACAAAACCGTTTCCGCTATACTGGTCACGAAAAAGAGCGAGTGACACCCCGAATTAAAATGGGGGCTCCGTTACTCGGTGAGGGCGCTTTCCATGGCGAAATCCACCGATATTCAGGTCAAAGAGGTACGGGTTTATTTTCTTCCCGTCAGCACCCGTGTCCCGCTTAAATTCGGCACGGAAACCCTGACCGAGGTTACCTGTGTCCGCGTGGCGCTGCGGGTGGAGGACCGACTGGGAAAATCCGCGGAAGGCTGGGGCGAAACGCCGTTGAGCGTGCAGTGGGTCTGGCCGTCGCAGCTGCCGTATGCGGAACGGCATGAAGCTTTGAAAGATTTCAGCCGGGTTATTGCCGGACGCTGGGCGGAGTGGTCTGTCTGGGGGCATCCGATGGAGACAGGGCATTCCTTTCAGCAGTATACCCTCAGTGACGCGTGGCGGACCTACAACGCAAACCGTTCCGGCAGGGAAATGCCCTGGCTGGCAGCCCTGGTCTGCTGTTCCGCTTTTGATATCGCTTTGCATGACGCGTACGGCCGGCTGCACGGTGTGCCGACTTATGAAACGTACACGAAAGACTGGATGAACCTGGATCTTTCGGCCTTCCTGAAAGCAGAACCGCATCGGTCAGGCTGCTTTGATAACCGTTATCCGGCGGATTTTTTGCGGTACCCGCGGCCGGAAACGCTTCCTGTCTGGCATCTGGTCGGCGGGCTGGACTGGCTGGACGAGGCGGATGATGACGGTTCCGGTCCCGATGACGGATATCCCGTGGTATTGCGGGACTGGATCCGCCAGGATGGGCTGAAGTGCCTGAAGGTAAAGTTGCGGGGCAATGACGCGCCCTGGGATTACGACCGTCTGATACGGGTCGGGCAGATTGCCCGGGAAGAAGGCGCGTTGTGGCTTTCGGCGGACTTTAACTGCACAGTCCAGGATCCCGCTTATGTCACAGAAATTCTTGACCGGCTGCTGCGGGACGCCCCTGAAATTTATGCCATGCTGTTGTACGTGGAGCAGCCGTTTTCTTATGAACTGGAGGAATTTCCGCTGGATGTGCGTGCCGTATCGGCGCGCAAACCGCTGTTCATGGATGAGAGCGCGCACGACTGGACGCTGGTGCAGCGGGGACACGCGCTGGGCTGGACCGGCGTGGCGCTGAAAACCTGCAAAACGCAGACCGGGGCGCTGCTGAGCCTGTGCTGGGCCCGGGCGCACGGGATGACCCTGATGGTCCAGGACCTGACCAATCCGATGCTGGCCCAGGTGCCCCACGTGCTGCTGGCTGCCCATGCGGGAACGATCATGGGGGTGGAGTCCAACGGCATGCAGTTTTATCCTGAGGCCAGCCGTCCTGAAATGGACATGATGCCGGGCATTTACCGGCGCCGTGAGGGCGTGTTGCGTTTGACCGGGCTGGCAGGCCCCGGCCTGGCTTACTCCGGCCTGGAGGCCGCCAGACCACTTCCAGAGCCAGAAAAAACAGCATAAAGAGGGAAATTTTTGCCGGAAAAGCCGTTATGAAGGATAATCTGTTGACTTTTTTACAGTAAACAGTTGACTTTTTCAGCGATTTGTCGCAAACTAATAGGGTACAGTCAATATTTTTATCTTTGTCACCGTCGCGTGATGTTCGACGGAGTAAGAGGTATTGTATGAAACTGATGCGCGGCGCCAAGGGAAGCGCGTCAACGAAGAAAGGTGTGCCGGACATGGTCAGGCAGTGGACAGCCTTTATCGCAATCGGACTGGCATTGGCAGCACTCCTGCATGGGTGCAAGGAACCTCCTACGCCGGCGGATCCCATTCTGGATTTTGTGGCATCTGTTACTGATGGCACTGTGCCGTTGCAGGTGCAGTTTTATGATCGCTCCCAGCCGGGCGGCTACACCATCCGCGCTTGGTCCTGGGATTTCGGGGACGGCACGGGCAGCACTATGGTCAATCCGGTGAAGGTTTATACCACGCCGGGCGTGTATACCGTTTCACTGACCATCACGACAGCCCGGGGCAATCTTACCCGCCGGGCGGAATCCCTGATCCGCGTGACAGATCCGACCTCATTCAATTCCGTGGGTACGGAAGGTGGTACAGTTTCCGCGCTGGGCGTCTCCCTCACCGTGCCGCCCGGGGCGGTCAAAAATGAGCTGGTGGTCGGCATTTCCCAGGCGGCTTCGCCAATTCCGCTTCCCAATGGCGAATTGGCCAGTTATGCGTCCAGTACGTATACCATTTCGCACAATAATGAAGTGCCGGAGTTGTTCCAGGATATCCTGAACGGCGCGCCCCGTCCCGCGGTGTTGCGAATTCCCCTGATTGAGGGAAGCGTTCCAACCGGAGCGGGCGACCTGGGTCAGGTAGTGGTATTGGCCCGCTTGGCAGACCAGCGGATTCTGCCGATTCCGGCCCGGGTGGCCGAAGGCATGGCCGTGGCGGAAGTGCTTCGCATGCCCGCGCGGGCTGATTTCTGCGTGGTATATCGCCCGGAGAGTCGGACTCTGGTAAGCCGGGACTATATCGATGAGTCGGACAACAAGGAGTATGTTGGCGGCCGATGGGCTACCTGGTGGAAGGTCAACAGCAGCCTGGCGCTGTTGCAGCAGTTGACCGCCCTGCGGCTCGGAAGCGTATCCAATCCGGCATCTTTTGGCCTGAGAAATTTTTCTGAATCTGAACTGACCGCAACTGCCCTGGAGATCATGGCAACGGCGCAGACCCTGAGCGATTCGCTGGCTGCGGTGGGGATTCGCCGGCCGCTGCTGACTGTTTTGGAAGACTGTTACAGCATGCTGGCTTACAACATGCGCGGGGTCTATCCGCCAGGGTATGAATCCTTTTCCGGAACGGTGTATTACGATAACTTCTTCGGCCATATCGTTATCGATCCGGCCGCATTGCTGTCTATTGCGCAGGGAAATGCCGCGCGGTACGCGGATGATCCGTCCCAATCTGATTTTCTGAGGTTCATACGGTCGCCGAATGCGATCGCCGAAGCGCTGTTCGAGGGGGTGTACAGCGGGCATAACTATCCCAATATCGTCACCACCGGCAGCCAGGCGCTGGGGTTGCCTGTTCCGGCAGACCGAACCGCGGACGGACAAGTGAAGCCCATTCATTTTCTTGAAGGGTTCCGGCGCGCCAGTGCCGCGTGGATCGGCGAGGATACCGAGGAGATATCCAGGGCTCGGTCTTATGAGGATGGCCAGTTTTTGCGGTTGTCCCAGCCGATTTTCATGCCCTACAGCGCCAGCATCAGAGATTACGCCCAGGCCGGGCAGGAACTGCTGTTTTATTTCCAGAATGATCCGGACCGTTTTCCTGACCCGTACGTGGTGATCGGAGGCATGTTGATCGGATTGCGGGAAGCCTTCGACGAGGTGGAGTCAGAGGGCAGGGAGTTGCTCTACCCGGAAGCGCTCGGTGTGGCATACACGGTCCTGAATGAGGTGCTTGACCACAAGTTTGGGGAGTATTACCAGCAGTTTGCCTTTGATCGGGCCTACGAAAACACGGAAGCGGCGGCGGTGCGGGACAGCGATGAGGTTCGGGCGCCTTATACCCTGAATGAAGACCGGTTTGACCCGGACGCCCTCATCAAAGTGCCGTTCCAGTCTGCCACGGACAGTGTGGATGTATCCGGCGTTACCTATCCCTTGCTGAACAACATTCCGCCCATGTCTACAAGAGCTCTTGTGTTTCAGTTGAGCCCCCTGACGTCGTCGCTTACCTTAACTTTCAACACAGCGTCTTGGAATGTGGATGACGACGGCAATTCCATGGCGGTAAAAGTGTATATCGCGGGGCTGCCCGGTGTCAGCCTGTTCAATCCGGATCTCGAAGATCCGAACTATGTGGTTACAGACACGGACAACGACGGGAAGAATGATACCGTCCAGGTGCTGCTGAACACGGCTAAGGACGACAGCGAGGACTGCGGCCGGGAAGTGATTGTCCTGGCGGCCAACGTTAATCTGCTGGAGACGAATTCACTGTCGGTTACGGCAGTGGCGGAGACTCCTCTGAATATTCCGGAGGAGGAAGTGCTGGATGAGTACGTGCACAGCTGCGACCCGTCGTTTTCGTACAGGCTTCGAAACAGCCTGTTCCTGAGCAGCCTTGGGGTGAATGCTAGGATATTCGAAATGACTTCCGGCACCTGGCGCGGCGCGTCGGAGGTGTACCAGCCGGTGTGGCGCCATTACCTGACGGTTGTGGAGCCCGTGGATGCTTCCAGAATTGCCAATACGGCCATGCTGGTAATCTCGGGCGGGTCCACGGGAACGATGCCTTCTTCCGCGGACAGCGTGATCGCTTACGCGGCGCGCCTGACCAACAGCGTTGTTGCCCTGCTGCAGGCCGTGCCCAACCAACCGCTGCAGTTTAAAGACGAGACGCGAACCCGCTCTGAAGATGCGATTATTGCGTACAGTTATGACAAATACCTGACCGCTTACGAAAACGATGCGCCTGATAAAACATGGCCGGTACTGCTTCCGATGACCCGGGCTGCCGTGCGGGCCATGGATGTCATTCAGGAATACACATCGACGCGGCCGATCAGTCCGGTTAACATTGACGGTTTCGTAGTGGTGGGCGCGTCCAAACGCGGATGGACCACATGGCTTACCGCCGCGGCTGACAGCCGCGTGGTGGCCGCCGTGCCCATCGTCATTGATGTGCTGAATATGGAGCAGCAGATGGTGCATCACCGTCGGGCGTACAGCGGGTACGCGCCGGCGGATTACACCCAGTACAAAATCTTTGGCGGCTACTCAACTGCCATTCGGGATTACGTGGAGATGAATGTATTCCAGCGTTTTGGCACTCCGGAAAGCGCCTCTCTGCTGAAAATCGTAGACCCGATTACGTATGCCAGCCGGCTGACCATGCCCAAACTGATTGCCAATTCTACCGGCGACCAGTTCTTCCTGCCGGATTCGTCGCGGTTTTACTGGAATCAGCTACCCGGTGAAAATTACCTGTACTACGCCCCCAATACGGATCACGGCTTAACGGGGAGCGGAACGGATGTGGACAGCGACACGCTCGATTCGATTTTTGCGTTTTATTACGCGCAGCTGTTGAACCGGAACCGATCCACGGCAGATGACGTGCGCCTTCCCGGTTACACCTGGCAGATTACGCCCGTTCCGTCTGAGAACAAGGTTCGAATAACCATGCGGACGGAGGTTCAGCCGATCCGCGTGCAGTTGTGGCAGGCGTTTAACCCCGAATACCGTGACTTCCGGCTGCAGGTGCTCGGCGCCGCATGGACGCGGACACGGTTATATTCCCCATGCGAGCAGAACTGCCTGGATCTGGATTTGGATCCCTGTGACTGTTCGGAAGAACCGGAACACGTGTACGAGGCGGAGGTCGACGTCCCCGGAATCGGCCAGGGCTGGCGGGCGTTTCTAGTCCGAATGATTTTCCCTGGATTTACCCTGCGGGATCCCACTGCAACGAATCCGGCGGACCAGGTAAAAACTGTCAACTTTACCGTGAGCACCCCGGTTCAGGTGGTTCCAGACATCTATCCGGACGAACTGTGAGCCAGGGTCAGTTTTGTTTGCCTGATTGCGGTGGGTCGCCCGGAACGGAATGCTATTTTTGGTCGTCTGGCCGTTTGAACAGCGATGCATTAGTGTGCACAATATTGTCCTGATGAAGGGCTCCCCGTGATGTATGGGTGCGCGGCACCTTATGGGACGGGCAGCAGGTTTGGCAGAACAGCATTGGGACAAAGACCGTCTCCAGCAGGCGGGGAGATTGTACTGACGTGCGTTACGCCGTAATATCGGATATTCACGCGAACATTGACGCGCTGGAGACCGTGTACCGGAAAATCCAGTCCATAGGCGTCGATGAAATCTTTTGCCTTGGGGATGTGGTGGGCTATAACGCCGCGCCCAACGAATGCGTGGAATTTCTTGCGGAACGGGAAATTCTGACCATTCTCGGCAACCATGATGCCGTGGCCTGTGGTTTGGAGGAACCCTGGGGATTTAACCCGGTGGCACTGCGCGCGGCGCTCTGGACGCGGGAAAAACTCAGTGAAAGCGCGCTCGAGTGGCTGAAGAACCTGCCGGATGCCCTCAATTTTGGGGATTTTGTGGCGGTTCACGGCGCGCCGAAAAATCACAACGCCTACCTGTTTTCCTGGGAAGACATTCTGCCCCACCTGGGCTTCATGGAGGAACAGAACTGTTCCCTGTGTTTTGTCGGGCACACCCATTGCCCGGCCATCCATGCGCCGGACGGATCATACCGATGCGACGGGAACGGCATTTTCCCCATCCGAGAAGGGGAAATATTTTTTATTAATCCCGGGTCGGTGGGGCAGCCCCGGGATGAAGACCCCCGGGCGGCGTTCGGAATTATTGATACCGAGACGCGGACATTTGAACAGGTCCGCCTGGAGTACCCGGTGGAGAAGGCTTCGTCCAAAGTGATTGAAGCCGGCCTGCCGAAATTCCTGGCGGAACGTCTTCTTGTGGGGCGGTAATTCCGCCTGGAGCGACAGGATATGCGAGAACAGACCGTAGAGCGCGTAACCGGTGAAACCAGCGTGCGCGTAACCGTGAACCTGGACGGTTCAGGAATATCCCGGCTGAACACGGGAATCGGCTTTTTTGACCATATGCTGGATCAGCTCGCCCGCCATGGCCTGTTTGATCTTACGGTGGATGCAAAGGGTGACCTGGCAGTGGATCCGCATCACACAGTCGAAGACGTGGGCATCTGCCTAGGAAAAGCGTTTAACCAGGCTTTGGGGGAACCGCGCGGCATCCGGCGTTACGGCCATGCGGTTTCTCCCATGGATGAGGCGCTGGCCGAAGCCGTGGTCGACCTAAGCGGAAGACCCTGGCTGACCTTTAACGCGGCGCTGCTCCCGGTGCGCCTGGGCGAATACGATGTGGAACTGACCGAGGAGTTTTTCAGGGCTTTTACCGCGAACGCGCGCTGTACCCTGCACCTGATGCTCCGGAGCGGAAAAAACCAGCATCACTGCGTAGAGGCGCTGTTCAAAGCGGCTGCCCGCGCGCTCCGCGAGGCAGTTGAACCGGATCCGCGAAGAGCTGATTCGATACCGTCGACCAAAGGCATGCTTGAAACATGATTGCGATTATTGACTACGGGATGGGGAACCTCGGAAGCGTCCGCAAGGCCCTAGAACGTCTGGGATATACAGTTGAGATTACGTCAGAACCCGAGGCCATTGCCAAAGCGTCCGGCCTGATTCTTCCGGGTGTCGGTGCGTTCGGTGACGGGTACCGCGGCCTGGAGGAATGGGGGCTCGTGACGGTGGTGCGGGAAACCGCGGCGGCGGGGCGCCCTTTTTTGGGGGTCTGCCTGGGATTGCAGCTGCTGTTTGATGAAAGCGAGGAATCGCCTGGCTGTCCCGGGCTGGGCATACTCCCGGGAAAAGTAGTCCGATTCGCGCCCAAAGAGCAGACCGGACTCAAGGTTCCCCATATGGGGTGGAACCGGATCACTCCCGTGGCCGGTCGGCGAAATCCTTTGCTTCCCGGCGGAGAAAGCCCATACGTTTACTTCGTGCACAGTTATTACGCGGTGCCCGCGCGCGCTGAAGATGTGCTGGCAGAGTGTGAATACGGGGTGACCTTTCCGGCGATGGTAGGGCGGGATAATATATTTGCCGTTCAGTTCCATCCGGAAAAAAGCCAGTCGGATGGTCTGGCTATACTGGAGCGTTTTGCCCGCCTGACCCGGGATTGACGGGAATAGGGAATGATCAAACGTTTGCTGGTCCCAACGGATGGCAGTGACCAGTCTGTAAAGGTGGTCGAAACGGCCGTTGCCCTCGCCTGTTCTCTGAGCGCGTCGATACGCTTTCTTCATGTAATTGATGTAAAGTTGCTGGAGGCCCCTTTTTTTAAGGACCTGACCGCGCTGGCAGGCTCCGGGCTGGCGGTTCCGGTTGTATATCCGGATCTGGCCCGCCTGTTGAATCAGCGCGGTGAGTTGGCGCTGGATATGGCGCGGAAAGCGGCTGAGAAGGAAGGTGTGCCCTGTGATACCCGCCTGGTTACCGGTGTTGTTGGGCGCTGTATCTGTGAAGAAGCCGCCCTGTGCGATCTGGTGGTACTGGGACGGACAGGTGAAAACAGGAAATGGGTAGAGGGGAATCTGGGATCTGTTACCGCGTCCGTCACGCGCCACGCGTCGACGCCGGTGATGGTCACGGGTGACACGGTCCACTTTGATGATGACGCGCCGATGCTGGTTGCTTTTGATGCCAGTATTCCTGCCCGGAAAGCGTTAAAAACGGCTGTTTCCCTGGTACAGCAGTGGAAACGGCACATTATCGTGCTTACCGTGGGCCGTGCCTCACGGATTGTGGCGGAAGAAGCGGAGGGATATGTCGGTGACCATGGAATACAGGCCGATTTTATCCAGCTGCAGGGTGATCCCGCCGAACAGATTGTGAAAACATCCCGTGATTATGGCGTTTCCGTCGTGGTTATGGGCGCGTTCGGCCACGGCAGACTTCGGGAGCTGATGTTGGGCAGCACAACGTTTTATGTGCTCGAACATGTGCAAACCTCGCTACTTTTGGTAAGATAGAAGAAACAGGGTAGTGCCATGAGCAGAGAAACAGAATCGGCGGCAATTGCGCGGCTTTTTGAAACTTTGCCGGAGATTCCGTCGATGCCTAAATCGGTCGCCGGGGTGCTGGAAACAGTTCAGCGGCATGGTATTTCTCTTTCCGAAGTGGCCGAAGCGCTGGAGCAGGACCCCGCGCTGTGCGCGAAAGTGCTTCGGGTCAGCAATTCCGCCTATTTCGGCATGAAACGCCAGGTCAGCACCATCAAGCTTGCGGTTGTAGTGTTGGGACTGCGGGAAATACGGGATATCGCCATGGGTATCGCCCTGTTTGATGCGGTGGGTGCGCCGGAAACGGAGATCAGGACGGCTTCTGATATCTGGAATCATGCGCTGGCTGTCGGCGCGGTGGCCCGGCGTGTGGGTAATATTGTTGACCCCGGCTTCCAGGATGGGGCGTTCGTGGCCGGACTGTTGAGCGACATAGGCAAAATGCTGTTGCTGACAGTCTGGGAAGGCCAGTATGCCGGCATGTACCAGGAACACAGCAAAACGCCCGCAAGGTTGGTTGCCGCGGAGCGCGAGCGTTTCGGATATTCGCACGCGGCTGTGGCGCGGGCGCTGACGGACCATTGGAATCTTCCCCAGGGGCTGGTGGATGCCGTTGGCTCGCAATATCGGGAAGATGGAATGGGTCTCCGGAGTTGCCGAAATCCGGAAATGGCGGCGATTGTCCGGCTTGCAAAAAGCGTTGTTGACGATGATCTCGAGCGGCCCATGCTGGATGATACAGCCCTGGGTGATGAAGAGATCTGGGAGGTACTGAACCAGACCCGTTATCCGATTGCGCCGGAAAATCGGCTGGAAGTCATGCAGGACCTCGCCAACATGGTTCAGGGGCTTCCGCGGATCCCGCTGTTCTGAACGCTCAAGTTTTTCGGTTTTGCGATGAGTCGCCGCGGAGACCGGGTAGTTTATTGGCATCCCGCATGCCCTGAAACTGGTGGTTTAGGTGTAAAATCTCCTGTTGGACTTTTTCCCGGGGTAATAGCTCACTCGGCATGGCCGACTGAACTGCGGTTTACATATACAGCAGATTGGAGTGACCAGGATGGATTCAGTTTTGCAACAATATTTTGAAGGAGATGCCCCCGCCGCTTATTTCGGAATGACCGTGGAACGCGCGGAGCCGGGTCTGGCAATCATCCGCATGCCCGTTGACGAACGCCACCGAAACGGCGTCGGCGTTGCCCACGGCGCCGTGCTGTTTGCTTTGGGGGATTTCGCGCTGGCCGTGGCTTCCAATGCGGGGGGACAGGTTGCTGTAGCTGTTGAAGGATCTGTGCATTTTCATGCGGCTGTGCCGATGGGCAGTGTCCTGAAGGCTGTATGTCGTGAACGCTACGCGTCGGGAAGACTATCCTGGTTTGATATAGAAATTACCCGCGAGGATGGCGGATTGGCCGCTACCATGCAGGGACTGGTTACCCGCCGCCCTGAAACTGTCGCGGACATCGTGGCTTCACGACGGAACGGTAACGAAAAAGTATGAAGAAGGCGGACTGGAACCGGACTGCTGGATATTTTTCGCGTAGCCGTCTGATCTGAAGATTTTATTCATTATATTGAAATTACCCCGAGTTTTTTCGAAAAAAGTTTGGTTGTCGCTTGAAATCCGGTGATGAATTTGCTATAATAACGGTCCACTTGCCACGGATCTGGTAAAGTTACCGCCCGGTAAGGGATCGGTATTCTGGATGTAATGCCGTTGCCGTGGAATCTGTAATGATCTGATACCAACGACGAGGAGATGGTGTTTTGCCCACGATCAACCAGTTGATCCGGGGTTGCCGGAAAAAAGTGGTGTCCAAGACCAAATCGCCGGCCCTGAAGGCGTGCCCGCAGGCCTCCGGCACCTGTACGCGTGTCTACACCATGACGCCCAAAAAACCGAATTCGGCGCTGCGGAAAGTGGCCCGTGTACGGCTTAAGAACGGAATGGAAGTTACAGTATATATTCCAGGTGTTGGACACAATCTCCAGGAACACTCGCAGGTACTGATCCGCGGCGGCCGCGTTAAGGACCTTCCCGGCGTGCGGTATCACCTGATCTGTGGCGTGCTCGACGCGCAGGGCGACTGTGGCGGCACGGCATCCGTGAAAGACCAGGGTGGTAAGAAGGTTCATGTGGGACGGTGGGTCAGCCGTTCGAAATATGGCGTGAAGAAGCCTAAGAAATAAAACGCGTGGCGGTCCGGACGGGAGAGGCAAAACAGGAACTTGCAAATAACGGAATGATCGGCGGAGGCCGATACGGGAATAACCAGTGTTATGGCAAGACGGCGTGAAATCATAAAACGGACTCCGGTAGCGGATCCTAAATACGGCAGCGTGCTGGTATCGAAATTTGTTAATAAGGTTATGGTCTGCGGAAAAAAGAGCATAGCCGAGTCCATCGTATACGGCGCGTTTGAGATTCTTCGGGAGAAAGTTCCTGGAGAAGATCCGCTTACGGTTTTCACGACAGCCGTCGAGAACGCCAAACCGCTGTTGCAGGTGAAATCGCGGCGCATAGGCGGCGCGACATACCAGGTGCCCGTTGAAATCGCGCCGGAAACGCGGACAGCGATCGCTTTCCGGTGGATTATAGAATTTTCGCGCAAACGGGGTGAAAAGACCATGCGCGAAAGACTGGCGGGGGAGTTGCTGGACTGTTACAACAAGCAGGGGGGCACGATTAAGCGGAAAGATGATACCCACCGCATGGCTGAGGCGAACAAAGCCTTTGCCCACTTCAGGTTCTGAGCCTCATGCGGAGAGGATCTCAAAAAGTCTTGGATGATGAAGAAGGAGAGTGACCCAGCGCGGGACACCGCGAAGGGCGCCTCTGACATGTGAAAAGTTGAATCACTGAACAGAGCGTGACGTCATCAGATGCCCTGAGCGGATTGGTTCCGCGGTGGTCCGGACCATAATGGAGACCATATCCTATGCCCCGGCAGCTGCCGATAAACCAAATGCGCAATATTGGCATCATGGCGCACATCGATGCCGGCAAGACCACCGTGACTGAACGCGTCTTGTACTTCTCGGGTCGGTTGCACCGCATGGGCGAGGTCCATGACGGCGCTGCTACCATAGACTACATGGAGCAGGAACGGGAACGCGGCATTACCATAACCTCCGCCGCCACAGCGTGTGAGTGGAAAGGCTGTCATATTAATATAATTGACACGCCGGGCCATATCGATTTTACCGCCGAGGTGGAGCGCAGTCTGCGCGTATTGGATGGGGCGGTAGCCGTATTCTGTGGCGTGGCGGGCGTGCAGCCCCAGTCCGAAACCGTTTGGCGACAGGCACAGAAGTACCGGGTTCCCCGAATCGCATTCATTAACAAAATGGACCGCGTGGGGGCGGATTTTTATCGGGCGGTTCACAGCATGGTTACCCGGCTGGGCGCGAATCCTATTCCCGTGCAGATGCCCGTGGGCGCTGAAGACAATTTCCGGGCGCTGATCGATCTGGTCGAGATGCGCATGATCGCCTGGGACAGTGATGGTGAAGAAAACCACCAGATTATCACTGAAGTCCCGGCGGATCTCCTGGAAGAGGCAAATCTTCACCGCCACGAAATGATTGAACGGATCGCCGAAGTAGACGATCATCTCATGGAACTGTACGTGGAAGATGAGTCGCGGATAACGCCGGAAGATATCCGGGCGGCGTTGCGGCGCGCCACGATCGCGATGAAAGCCGTGCCCGTCACGGCGGGATCCGCGCTCAAAAACAAGGGCGTGCGGCTGATGCTCGACGCGGTGGTGGATTACCTGCCGTCTCCCCTGGATATTCCCCCATGTGAAGACACTCATCCGGACCGGCCGGACGTAAAGCTGGTTCGGCATCCTTCCGACGATGAGCCCCTGTGCGCCCTGGCATTCAAGATCATCAGCGACCCCCATGTGGGGAAACTGACGTTCGTCCGCGTGTATTCAGGCGTTATCGAAGCCGGAGATCAGGTGCTCAACTCGAGAACCGGACGCAAAGAACGCCTGGGTCGTCTGCTGGAAATGCATGCCGACGAGCGGACTGATCTTAAGGAACTGCGCGCGGGGGACATCGGCGCGGTGATCGGATGTAAAAACACTACAACCGGCGACACGCTCTGTGATCCGAACAAGCCGATCATGCTGGAACCGGCGACCTTCCCGGAACCGGTGGTGCACATCGCCATTGAACCCCGGACCAAGGCGGACCAGGAAAAACTGGGTCAGGCCCTGGCCCGGCTGGCCGATGAGAACCCAACGTTCCGGGTACAGGTGAATGAAGAAACCGGGCAGACCATTATTGCCGGAATGGGCGAGTTGCACCTGGAAATCATTACCGACCGGCTGAAGCGGGAGTTCAGGGTTGACGCCAACGTGGGGCGTCCCATGGTTGCCTACCGGGAGACCATCCAGCGAAAAGCTGAAGGGGAAGGCCGGTTTATCCGGCAGACCGGAGGCAAAGGCCAGTATGGGCATGTGGTCCTGACGGTGGAACCGGCCGAACCGGGCGCCGGGTATGTATTCGAGGATAAAACCGTTGGCGGCGTGATCCCGAAAGAATATATTCCGGCAGTCTGGAAGGGCTGTCAGGAAGCCATGAAAAGCGGGATCATAACGGGATATCCCATGGTGGATGTCAAAGTGACCCTGACGTTCGGTTCTTACCACGAGGTGGATTCGTCTGAAATGGCCTTCCAGATCGCCGGATCCCTGGCGGTAAAAGAGGCTGTCGCCAAGGCCGGTCCGGTATTACTGGAGCCGATGATGCGGGTTGAAGTGGTGACCCCGGAAGAATACACCGGTGACGTGGTAACCGATTTTGACCGGCGCCGGGGACGGCTGGAGCACCTGGAATCCCAGGACGGTTACCAGACGATTCTGGCGGTGGTGCCCCTGGCGGAAATGTTCGGATACGCGAACGACCTGCGATCCAAAACGCAGGGACGCGCGAGTTACGGAATGGAGTTTTTGCGCTACGAACCGGCTCCCCGGAACGTGGCGAATCAGGTTATGGAGCGAATTGGCAGCGGTTACCGGTTTTGAAAATCGGCGCTGCCGGACGCGTGGCGAATGGATGAATGCCGGAATGGCCGGCATACCTGACGGAGAAGATAGATGGCGAGCGATCACGTACTGCGGATTAAACTGCGGGCCTACGATCACCGGCTCCTGGATAAGGCGACAGCCAGTATCGTGGATGCGGCGTTGCGGACGGGCGCCGGAGTCAACGGCCCCATTCCCCTGCCGACGGCCATATCGAAGTATACCGTCAACCGGAGTCCGCACATTGACAAAAAGTCCCGTGAACAATTCGAGCGGAGAATTCACCGGCGGCTGATCGATATCGTCGGCCCGAACGCCAACACGGTAGACGCCCTGATGAAACTGGACCTGCCGGCTGGCGTGGACGTGGGCATCAAACAGTAACCGCGGCATGCGGGCGCGACTGAAAACGCGCCCGGTGATGTAAGGACAACGAACAATGGTGAAAGGTTTGTTGGGGCGAAAATTGGGAATGACCCGCATCTTCACCAAGGAAGGGTACTGGATTGCCGTAACCCTCCTCGAAGCGGGCCCCTGCACGGTGGTGCAACGCAAAACGGTGGACCGTGACGGATATGACGCGGTCCAGGTCGGTTTCGGCGACGTCAAGGAAAAACGGTGCAACAAGCCTATGCTTGGGCACTTCAAGCGGAATGGCGTTACCCCGAAGCGGCTGCTGAAAGAATTTCGGGTCGATCCGGAAAGCCCGCTTAAACCCGGGGATACCATTGCGATTAGCGACCTGTTCCAGGTCGGTGATGTAGTCGATGTGTCCGGTGTCTCAAAGGGTAAAGGATTCCAGGGCGTGATCAAGCGTCATGGGTTCTCCGGCGGACCGGCGGCTCACGGCTCGATGTTTCACCGCGCGCCCGGTTCGATCGGGTCCAGCGCGGATCCATCGGAAGTGGTGAAAGGGAAAAGGCTTCCCGGCCATATGGGTGACGAGAAAGTGACCGTGCAGAACCTGCAGGTTGTGGATGTGGATCCGGAAAAAAACCTGCTGGTGGTGCGCGGCGCGGTGCCCGGAGCCCGGGGCGGCATGGTAATCGTACAGCACAGCGTTAAGAAAGGAGCCAAGTGAAGATGGTTTCCTTGAAGGTATATGATCCGACCGGCGCGCAGGTGGGCGCGGTCGAAGCCAGCGACGGGGTGTTTGCCGTTGACCCGAATGAAGCGCTGGTGCATGCGGTGGTGGTGGGGCTCCAGGCCAACCTCCGCCAGGGTACGCATCAGACCAAAACCCGAGGCGAAGTCTCGGGCGGCGGCAAGAAACCCTACCGGCAGAAAGGAACGGGCAACGCCCGCCACGGCAGTATCCGCGAGCCCCAGATGCGCGGCGGCGGCACGGTTTTCGGCCCCCACCCCAGGGATTATCGGCACAACCTTACTACCCGCGAAAAACGCCAGGCCCTGTGCATGGTCCTCAGCGACAGGCTCCGCGAAGATCGGCTGGGGGTGTTGCGGGGATTGTCCGTGAAAGAACCCAAGACGAAACCTTTTGCGGGGATGATGGCGAAACTTGCGCCGGAAGGCCGCAGGACCCTGCTGGTGACGGCAGAGAAGGACGACAATGTCCTGCTTTCCGCCCGCAATATTCCCCGGGTGGAAGTGCGCACGGCGGCGGATGTCAATGCACTGGATGTCCTGCTGGCTAACCGCGTGGTGATCCAGGAAGAAGCCCTGGCGAAACTGGAGGAGCGCCTGTCATGAAAATTGATCCCTATCAGATCGTGGAACGGCCGATTGTGACGGAAGAGGCGCAGATTCAGATCGCCAAGGCCAATCAGTACACCTTCCGGGTGCGTCCGTGGGCGACCAAAAGCCAGATCCGCGACGCCATCGAGGAAATATTTAAAAAGGATGATATCCGGGTGGTGTCGGTAAACACGATGAATTACGCCGGAAAAGTCCGGAACCGGCTTGGTCGGCGCAATCCGGGGCGGCGTCCCGCGTGGAAAAAAGCCATCGTCACGCTTCGCCCGGGTGACAAAATCGAGTTGATCTGAGGAGTCAGTCCATGCCACTGAAAAGATTTAAGCCATATACCCCGTCGCGCCGGGCGATGACGGTGCTGACTTTTTCGGAACTGACCAAAAAAGAACCGGAAAAGAGCCTGCTGGAGCCCCGTCAGCGCGTTAACGGCCGGAATAATCAGGGACGCATTACGATACGCCGCCGCGGTGGCGGTGCCCGCAAGAAATATCGCCTGATTGACTTCCGTCGGGATAAGGTGGGCATTCCCGGTAAAGTCACCGCGCTG
Organism: Candidatus Hydrogenedentota bacterium; assembly: GCA_029776995.1. Taxonomy (GTDB): domain Bacteria; phylum Hydrogenedentota; class Hydrogenedentia; order Hydrogenedentales; family CAITNO01; genus JAGPFE01. The sequence goes on along the minus strand of JAKOTZ010000246.1, from coordinate 23,296 downwards.
GAATATGATCCCAACCGGAGCGCCCGCATCGCCCTGATTACCTATCCTGACGGGGAAAAACGGTATATATTGGCCCCGAGGGGACTGCAGGTCGGTTCGGTGGTAACCAGCGGCGAATCCGGAGAATTCGAGCCGGGCAACTGCATGCCGCTGAGCGCCATGCCCCTGGGTGTGAACGTGCACAATGTTGAGCTTACCCCCGGCAGGGGCGGCCAGCTGGCCCGGTCCGCCGGCAACAGCTGCCAGCTGCTGGCCAAGGAAGGGCGCTACGTGGTGTTGCGGCTTCCGTCCGGTGAGATGCGCCGCGTGCTGAGCGCCTGCCGGGCCACCATCGGCGAAGTCGGCAACGAGGACCATGCCAATGTCAATATTGGAAAGGCCGGCCGGAGCCGGTGGCTGGGGCGGCGTCCAAAGGTCCGCGGCGTTGCGATGAATCCGATCGACCACCCCCATGGCGGCGGTGAAGGCCGCACTTCCGGCGGCCGCCATCCGTCCACACCGTGGGGCAAGCCGACCAAAGGCTATAAAACCAGGAAACGCAATCACCGTACGAACCAGTACATAATCCGTCGCCGGAAGGCCTGACGCGAATACTTTTGACAGGAGGATGATTCCGTGAGTCGTTCGTTGAAAAAAGGGTACTTCGTGGAAGCCTCGCTGCTGGACAAAGTGCTGAAGCAGCAGAGCTCCGGTGACCGACGTATCATCCGCACGTGGTCCAGGCGGTCGACCATCATCCCGGATATGGTCGGGCTGACCATTGCGGTGCACAACGGAAAAACACACGTGCCCGTGTTCATCACTGAAAATATGGTGGGACATAAACTGGGCGAATTTGCCCCGACCCGGACCTTCAGGGGTCACGCGGGCAGCAAGTAATCGGGAGAGCAACCATGCCAGTGGCCACAGCGAAACTCAGCAACCTGCCCGTCGCGCCCAGGAAGGTGCGTCTGGTTGCCGCCATGATCCGCGGCAAACGGGTGGCTGAAGCAATGGATATCCTCCAGTTTACGGTGAAACGGTGCGCCGAACCCATGCGTAAACTGCTGGCTTCGGCGGCTGCCAACGCCGAGCATGCCGCGCGCGAACAGCGTCAGCGGATTAATACGGACGATATGATCGTCCGCTCTGTAACGGTGGACGACGGCCGGACGATGTACCGGTATCTGCCCATGCCGCGGGGACGCGCGGGCAGAGTCAGGCATCGCAGCAGCCACATTAAAATCGTGATTTCGGATTAAGGAGCGTGCAATGGGTCAGAAGGTTCACCCCTTTGGGTTCCGCCTCGGCGTGATCTACAACTGGTCTTCCCGGTGGTTTGGCGATCGGGATTATGTGGAACTGCTGCACAAGGATCTGGAAATCCGGCGGTACGTGAAAAAACGCCTGGACGGTGATATGCCGGACAACCGGGTCGATGTGGCCAAGATTGACATTGAACGTATCGGCCGCAAAACGAGGGTGATTGTCCATGCGGTTCGCTCCGGCGCGGTAATCGGAAATAAGGGCGAGCGCGCCGCTGAACTGGAGCGGGAATTAAAAATTCTCACCGGCCAGGATGTGGTCATTGAAGTAACCGAAGTTACGGAGCCGGACCTTTGCGCGCAACTGGTGGCTGAACGGCTGGCGCTGGACCTCGAAAAACGCGTCTCGTTCCGCCGTGCCATGAAACGCGCGGTGCAGAATTGCATGCGGGCCGGAGCCAAAGGCGTGCGCATCAAGATCTCCGGACGGCTGAACGGCGCGGAAATCGCGCGCGCGGAACAGACCCGCGAAGGCAGCGTGCCGCTGCATACCCTCAGGGCAATGGTGGATTACGGTTTCGCGACGGCATACACCACGTACGGCACGATCGGCGTCAAATGCTGGATCTACCTGGGTGAGAGCCAGCCGGGTGACCTCATCAGCGGCGTGGTCGCGCAGCGGCTGGCGCCCTCACGGCGCGGACCCGGAAGTGGCAGGGACGTTGCGGCATCTCCGAAAGCGGGCGGCCGCCGCAGGGGCCGGAGCGACAGATCATAGGTTTAACAAATAACAGGCGCCATCCGTGGCGCCGGGCGGAGATTGACAGATTATGTTGATGCCCAAACGCGTGAAATACAGGAAGGTCCAGCGGGGCCGCCGCAAAGGAATGACCAAAGGCGCTGCCACGCTCGCTTTCGGGGAATACGGACTGAAAGCGCTGGAAGATGGCTGGGTTACTGCACGACAGATTGAAGCTGCCCGTATCGCCATTACGCGTTATATCAGGCGTGGCGGCAAGGTGTTTATCCGTGTGTTTCCGGATAAGCCCATCACCAAGAAGCCGGCAGAAACGCGCATGGGTAAAGGGAAAGGCGCTCCGGAAGAATGGGTAGCAGTGGTAAAGCCCGGGCGCGTGATGTTTGAAATTGAAGGTGTATCTGAGGAATTGGCCCGGGAGGCTATCCGCCGCGCCGGATTCAAGCTTCCCGTTAAATCCAGGTTTGTGGGCCGCGTCTGAGCGTGACGCCGGAGGAACTACAGTGAAGGCAAAAGATCTTCGTGAACTGACGGATGAAATGTTGCGCGCCAGGTTGGCTGAGCGCAAAGCCGACATTATGACGTTCAGGCTGCAGATGACAACGGGCGTGGTGGACAATGTCCGCCTGGCCCGGGAAGCCCGGCGGGAAATTGCCAGGATTCTGACCATATTGCGTGAACGTGAACTGGCCGGCGCGAAAGGGAACGGATAATGAACGAACAGGTCAGGCAGGATTCCACCGGAATGGAACGGGGGCACCGGAAAGAACGGGTTGGCGTGGTGACCAGTACCGCTATGCAGAAGACCATAACGGTTGCCGTGGAAAGCGTTAAGCAGCACCGCCTGTATAAGAAGGCGCTCAAGCGGACGAAAAAGTTCAAAGCCCACGACGAACAGGAAATCTGCAAAGTGGGCGACCTGGTCCGCATCCGGGAAACCCGTCCCCTGAGCAAGACCAAACGGTGGCGGCTGGTTGAAATCGTTAAACGCGCGGAATAACGCGCGGGGAGTCGCGTCATGATTCAGATTTACTCAAAACTTAAAGTAGCCGATAATTCGGGAGCCCGGGTTATCCGTGTGATCCAGGTCATGGGCGGATCGAAGCGGCGCTATGCCCGCCTGGGCGATATCATCACGGCGAACGTTCGCGACGCCATCCCCAATGCGCCCATTAAAAAGGGAGATGTTGTCAAGGCCGTCGTCGTGCGCATGCGCAGAGATACTATCCGGCCTGACGGCACGGTTATCCGCTTCGACTCCAATGCGGCGGTGATCATCAATAACCAGAAAGAACCGCGCGGTACCCGTATCTTCGGGCCGGTACCCCGCGAACTGCGTGAAGGCGGGTTCATGCGTATTCTGTCGCTGGCCCCCGAAGTGCTGTGAGGAGCCTTCCCATGTATATCCGCAAAAAAGACATCGTCGTGGTGATCAGCGGCGCGGACAAAGGGCGCCGCGGTCGCGTCCTCCAGGTTTATCCGAAAACCAACCGGGTCCTTGTGGAAGGGGTGAACATGATTCGCCGGCATACCCGCCCCAACCGGCGGAACCAGTCCGGCGGCATCGTCGAAAAAGAGGCCCCTATACACATCTCAAACGTTATGCCGTGGTGTGAAGACAAACGCAGGCCGTCCAAAATTGTCATGAAACGGCTTGAGGACGGAACGCGTATCCGGGTGTGGAAGATCAGCGGAGAGGCGGTGGATTGAGTCTGATTTACAAGGCCGTCCGTGAGGCGGTAGAAACAGTTGGGAGTTGCCAGCCGTGCCGGAAACAGTAATGAGACTGAAAGACAGGTACCACAAAGAAGTGGTGCAGGCGCTTATGCGCGATTTTTCCATTGCGAATGTGATGGAAGTGCCGCGCCTGGAAAAGATTGTCATCAATATGGGAGTAGGCGATGCGACTGCCGATCCCAAACTGATCGATACGGCCAGCGCGGAACTGGCCCAGATCACCGGTCAGAAAGCTGCCGTGCGCCGGGCCCGGAAATCCGTGTCCAACTTCAAACTGCGCGCGGGAATGCCCATCGGCTGCATGGTTACCCTGCGCCGCGACCGCATGTGGGAATTCATGGAACGGCTGTTTAACGTGGCTATCCCGCGTATCCGTGACTTCCGCGGCATTTCTCCAAAAGGATTTGACAAGTTCGGCAATTTCACCCTGGGACTTCGGGACCAGACGATTTTCCCCGAGGTGGATATAGACAAGGTGGTCAAAGTTCGCGGCATGAATGTGACTTTCGTGTTCAAACGTCCGGTGCCGACTGAACAGGCGCGCGCGATGCTGAAAATGCTGGGCATGCCCTTCGCGGGCTGAGCACATAGAGGATGCGACCGTGGCTAAAAAAAGCATGATCAACAAGAACGAAAAGGTGGCCAGGCTGATACTGAAGTACCGCCAGAAACGGGAAGCGCTCAAAAAACGGATTATTGATCCGTCCCTTCCCATGGAGGAGCGCCTGCGGGCCGTCCGCGAGCTGGCCCAGTTGCCGCGGAACAGCTCGCCTGTGCGGTATCGGAACCGCTGCAAAGTAAATGGCCGCCCCCGCGCCTATATGCGCGCCTTTGGCATGAGCCGTGTTTCCTTCCGGGAACTGGCCCTGGAAGGGAAAATTCCTGGTGTGACCAAATCAAGCTGGTGATCAACCGCAGATTAAGGATAGTTAACCCATGACGATGAGCGATCCCATAGCCGATATGCTGACCCGGTTACGTAACGCGATACAGGCCCGGCATGAGGCTGTCGAGGTGCCGGAATCCCGGATCAAACGGGAAATCTGCCGGGTGTTGCGCGAGCAGGGATTTATTGCCGGCTATACCATTGAAGATGCGGAGCGGCCGGCGGTGATCCGCATCAGTCTTAAGTACCTGCCGGACGGGTCAAGTGTGCTGCGGGGAATCCGGCGGGTCAGTAAGCCCAGCCGCCGCGTCTACTCTGGAAAAGATACTATTCGTCCCGTCCGCAGCGGTCTGGGAGTGGCTATTCTGACCACATCCAAAGGCGTGATGACATCCCGGGAGGCCCGTCAGGCAGGCGTGGGCGGAGAGATTCTGTGCGAAGTATGGTGACAGGTATTCCCCGCCGACGCGCGCGGGGATCAGCGAAGGAAAGGAACTGAAGCCGTGTCTCGAGTTGGAAAATTGCCGGTTCCGGTGCCCGGCGGTGTGAAATGTGAATTGACCGGTTCACACCTGAAGGTTACCGGTCCGAAAGGCACGCTTGAAGCTGATTTTTCGCCGGCTGTAACGATTGAAATTGCGGACGGGGAGATCAGGGTCAGCCGTTCCAGCGACCGCCCGGAATATCGGGCGCTCCACGGCCTTACCAGGGCCCTGATCAACAACATGGTCCAGGGAGTGACCAATGGGTTCAAGAAAACTCTTCTGCTCGAAGGCACCGGCTACCGCGTGTCCCTTCAGGGGAAATCACTCAATATCCTGGTAGGCTACAGCCATCCGGTTGTGTTCGACCCTCCAGAGGGTATTACCTTCGCGGTGGAAGGGACGCAGACGATTCACGTGCAGGGGATCGATAAACAGCTGGTCGGAGAAGTCGCCGCCCAGATCCGGAAAATCCGCCCTGTTGAACCTTACAAGGGCAAAGGCTTCCGGTATGAGGGTGAGTTCGTGGTTCGCAAGGAAAGTAAGAAAGGCGCTTAATGCGTCCGGGAGATAAACGGCATGTCCAAAAGTGAGCAGATTAAAATCCGGCGTGAGCGGCGCATCCGCCGCATCCGCAAACGCGTTTCCGGCACCGCGGAACGTCCGCGTCTGCGGGTTACCCGAACGCTGAAACATATCTATGCCCAGATTATCGATGATGAGCAGGGCGTTACCCTGGCGGCAGCTTCCTCGGTGGGGCTGAAAATCGCCGGCGGTAACGTTGAGGCAGCCCGGCAGGTCGGACGCGCGCTGGGTGAGATCGCCCTGAGCCGGGATATCCGGAAAATCTGTTTTGACCGCGGCGGACGTAAATATCACGGGCGGATCAAAGCGCTTGCGGACGCGGCCCGGGAGGCGGGACTTGAATTCTGAGCAAATAGCCGAAACGTGGCGATATGAGGAGTGCAATCCTTGAGTACTGAAAACACTGGTGTGCGGCACAGCGAACACGCGGATGCGCGGTATTCCGAGACGGCGGATCAGACCAATTACATTGAGCAGGTGGTTAAAATCTACCGCGTGGCCAAGGTGGTAAAAGGCGGTCGGCGCTTCAATTTCAGCGCTATTGTGGTGGTGGGGGACGGAAAAGGCCGGGTCGGCGCGGCTACCGGAAAGGCCAGCAAGGTCCCTGACGCCATTCGCAAGGCCAGTGAACGGGCGCGCCGAAATATGTTCTCTGTTCCGATCGTGAATACTACTGTTCCGCATGAGGTTGTGGGACGGCAGGATGCGGCCCGTGTGCTGCTTAAGCCTGCGGCGCCCGGTACGGGTATTGTTGCCGGCGGTGCTGTCCGCGCCGTTATGGAAGCCGCAGGCTATGAAAACGTGCTGACCAAGTCCCTGGGCTCCAACAGTGCCACCAATGTGGTTTGGGCCACGTTGGACGGCCTGCGCCAGCTGCGCACGGCCGAGGAACTTGCGGAGCAGCGGGGACTGGAACTGCGGGAAGTGCGCTGCTGAAACAAGAAAACAGGTGAATCGCGGATTGAGCCGCGTGGATAGAGAGGATTTTCCATGGAACTCCATACCCTAAAGCCTGCCGATGGCGCCAAACATAAGCGCAAACGCGTGGGGCGGGGCGCGGGCTCCGGCCACGGTAAAACAGCCGGGCGCGGAAATAAAGGGCAGCAGTCCCGTTCCGGTTACAAGCGCAAAGCCGCCTTTGAAGGCGGTCAGATGCCCCTGAACCGCCGTCTTCCCAAGCGGGGGTTTGGTCATGAAAAACGGCATCCCTATGCTGAGGTGAATATTGATGTGTTGGCGGACCGGTTCGAGGATGGGGCGGAAATTACGTCTTCCATGCTTCAGGAGCTGGGTATCGTCAAAAAACTTGCCGGCGGCGTGAAACTGCTGGGACGTGGAGAACTTGCCAAACGTTTCTCAATTCGGGTCGAAGCGGCCAGCGAAAGTGCCCGACGGAAAGTGGAGGCGGCCGGAGGCAAGCTGGAAATTATTCCCGCGCCTGTTGCCGCGGAGTGACGGACCGGGTGAGGAGCGCAAAACAACATAAGGAGCCTTACGGTGGCTGAACCGTTGGAAGCCTTCAGAAACGCGTTCAAGATTCCGGAGCTGAAGAACCGGATCATCTTTACCTTGGTTATGCTGGTCCTGTTCCGGCTCGGATCCTTCGTGCCGATGCCAGGCGTGGATGGCGCTGCCCTGGTGGAAAAACTGGGACAGAGCGGCGCCGGGCTGCTCGGCTTCTACGACATGTTCACCGGCGGCGCTTTCAGCCGCGCGACTGTCTTCGCGCTGGGCATCCTCCCCTACATTACTGCGTCTATTATTCTTTCGCTTCTGATCCCCGTGATTCCTGCGCTGGAACAGTTGCAGAAATCCGGCCAGGAAGGGCAGAAAAAAATCAATGATTATACCCGCTACGGAACGATCGTGCTGTGCATGTTCCAGTCGGTGGGTATCGCCATGTTCCTGCAGGGGATGGGAAAAGAGATCGTACCTCATCCCGGTCTGATGTTTATTTTCGTCTCCGTGGTTACCCTGACGACCGGGACCGCTTTTCTGATGTGGATGGGGGAGCAGATCAGTGAAAATGGGGTTGGAAACGGAATATCGCTGCTGATTTTTGTGGGTATTGTCGCGGACATGCCCAGCGCGGTGATTAACATGTTCCGTATGCTCGGTAATGACCAGATCCAGCCCTTGCAGGCGGTCGCCCTGGTGTTCCTGATGGTGGCGGTCGTAGCGGGCGCCATCGTGGTAACCACCGCCCAGCGCCGGATCCCGGTGCAGTATCCCCGGCAGATCAAGGGACGCGGGATGGCCGGAGGAACCCGCACGTACCTCCCGTTGCGGGTCAATCAGGCCGGCGTGATCCCCATCATTTTTGCCAGTTCGCTTCTTATGCTTCCGGGGAGTATGGCCCAGTATGTGACAATTCCCTGGCTCGAAAATGCGATTAACGTTATCTTTTATCCGTTCGGGTGGCCATACAGCATCATTTACGCCGCGCTGATTATCTTCTTTACCTTTTTCTACACAGCCATTATTTTCAATCCCGTGGAAATGGCGGATAACCTGAAAAAATACGGCGGCGTGGTGGTAGGCGTACGGCCCGGTAAAGCCACTGCGGACTATCTGAACACTGTCATGCTGCGGGTTACCACGGTAGGCGCCATTTTCCTGGCGGGAGTTGCACTGATCCCAAAAGTTATTTTTACGGTCTTTCAGATTCCGGATGCCAACCTGGTGCACTTCTTCGGGGGCACGACACTGCTTATCTTGGTAGGCGTGGCTCTGGACACGATTAAGCAGATTGAACAACATCTGGTTATGCGGCATTACGATGGATTTACCAGTGGACGCGGCAAAGTCCGCTCGCGTCGGCTGTAATGTTAAATTTCTTGCGTACTCCGCGACACAGCCCAGAAAGACGAGTGGAAGCGGATATGCGGGATAGAGTAAAATTGAATACCATTTTTCAGGGCATGAACTGTCAGAAAACGGGGCCGGGGCGCGCGTCAGAATGATTGCCATACGGACGGAACAGGAAATTGATCTGATGCGCCAGGCCAACCGTATCGTGGCAGACGTGCTCGAAATGCTGGCGGGCATGGTGGCGCCGGGAGTTACCACGGCGGAGCTGGACCGGGCGGCGGAAACCCTGATTCGGGAGCGGGGCGCGCGTCCGGCTTTTAAGGGATACCGCGGTTTTCCGGCCAGTATCTGCGTATCCATTGATGATGAAGTGGTCCATGGTATACCGGGTCCGCGGCGTCTTGAGGAAGGCCAGATTGTATCGCTGGATGTCGGCACAGTCTGGGAAGGATATTACGGAGATGCCGCGGTGACGGTGCCATGCGGCGCCATCAGCCAGGAAAAACGCCGGCTGCTTGAAGTGACGGACCGGGCTCTGGCGAAGGCGGTGATGGCCGCCCGCTCTGGAAATCACTTGCGGGATATCGGCGTGGCGGTGGAGACCGAATGTCGTGCGGCCGGGTATGGTGTCGTGCGTGATTTTGTGGGGCACGGCATTGGAACCTCCATGCATGAAAAGCCGCAGGTGTATAACTTTGATTGTGGTCGCAATGGGCCGGAACTTCGCGAAGGCATGGCCTTGGCGATTGAGCCAATGGTAAATATGGGTACCCATAAGGTACGCGTATTGAAAGATGGCTGGACGGTGGTGACCGCGGACGGAAAACCGAGTGCTCATTTCGAGCACAGCATTATCGTCCGCAGTTATGGCGGCGAAATCCTGTCCCAGGGCAGGACCCTGAAGTGGGGAGTCCTGTCCGATACCGGAGTGTAACCGTCAGGTCTTAAAAAGCAGGAGCGAATGAAAGAAGGCGCGATTGAAATAGAAGGGACCGTTGTGGAAACCCTCCCGAATGCAATGTTTCGGGTGCAGTTAAAGAACGGTCACAAAGTTTTGGCGCATATATCCGGAAAAATGCGGATGAATTATATCCGTATTCTGCTCGGCGATGTGGTTAAAGTCGAAATGTCCCCGTATGACCTCACCCGGGGACGGATCATTTACAGACAGAAATAGCGTGCTCCGAGGCACGGTGGCGAAAAAAGGAGAGTTGGTTCATGGCCCGTATTATTGGCGTCGATCTGCCGCGGGAAAAGCGGGTGGAGGCAGGGCTTCAGGCTATCTATGGCATTGGTCCTACCCGGGCCCGGCAAATTTTGGAACGGACGGGTATTAACCCGGATACCCGGGTACGCGATCTTACGGATGATCAGGTCGCGCGTATTGCGGCGGACATTCAGAATGAATACAAGGTTGAAGGTGACCTGCGGCGTGAGGTGAGCGCCAGCATCAAGCGGCTGATGGACATCAACTGCTACCGCGGATTGCGTCACAAGAAGGGATTGCCGGTGCAGGGACAGCGCACCCACACCAATGCGCGGACCCGCAAAGGTCCCCGTCGGATTGCGGTCAAGAAGAAGAAGTGATTATTCGCATATGGATTTCGTGTGTTAAGCCAGATTAGGGAGACGATACAGTGGCAGCAAAAGACAGTCGCGGCGGAAAAAGTAAACGGCGCAAGGTGACCTTGAATGTGACGTCTGGTATTGCGCATATTCAGGCCACTTTCAACAACACCATCATCAGTATTACCGATATGCAGGGTAACGTGATTTCCTGGTCCAGTGCCGGTCAGGTGGGGTTCTCCGGGTCCCGTAAAAGTACGGCGTTTGCCGCCCAGGTGGCCGCGGAACAGGCCGCCAGCAAGGCGCGGGACATGGGATTGCGCGAGGTGCGCGCCTATGTAAGCGGCCCCGGCGCCGGGCGTGAATCGTCAATCCGGGCTATACAGGCCTCGGGACTGACGGTCACGCTGATCCGGGATGTTACGCCGATTCCGCATAATGGCTGCCGGCCCAGGAAGCGGCGGCGCGTGTAACATGGCTGCGCTCCTGCGGGCGAATGTGACGTCGCGCGGGCGAATCAGGCGGTCGATAGACAGGAAAGGCTGATGCAACCATGATCAATCGAGAGTTTACTATTCCCCAGGGCTATAAAGTGGAAACCGGAGAGGATCCTCATTACGCCCGGTTTATCGTTGAGCCTTTTGAACGGGGATACGGCACGACAGTCGGTAACGCATTGCGGCGTGTGCTGCTGGCCTCCATCCCCGGAAGTGCCGTCACGGCTGTCCGGTTTGAAGAAGCGCCCCACGAGTTCATGGCTATTGACGGCGTCAAAGAGGATGTATCTGAAATTGTACTGAACATCAAGGCCTGTAAAATCAGGCTTAACGAGCCGACCTCGATTATCTTTAAATTCGAGAAAAAAGGAGCGGGCGTTGTAACCGCGGCTGATCTGTTTGCGAACCAGCCCATCGACGTGTTCAATCCGGATCAGTTGATCATGACCGCTGTCGCCGATACCGCTTTGGTGACCATGGAAATCAAGGTTGACAGTGGCTACGGGTTTGTGCTGTCCGAACAGCTTGAGCAGCCCCATGCCCCGCTGGGCACCATCTATCTGGATGCTAATTTCTCTCCGGTATCCCGGGTCAATTTCATCATTGAGGATGCCCGCGTCGGACAGATGACTGATTATGACCGGCTTATCCTCGATATTTGGACCACGGGTGCCATTGAACCGGAAGAGGCGCTGAAAAAAGCGGCCGCGATCCTCATGGACCACTTCAGCATTTTCTGTGACCGTACAGTCAAGGAAGCGTTGCCGGGTGATGGCGGTGCCCAGGCCCCGAAAGAGCCCATTAATCCGGAACTGCTGGAATCCATTAATAAAATGGAACTGAGCGCCCGGGCGATGAACTGCCTTCGTGCCGCCGGAGTTACTATGATCGGCCAGCTGGTCCAGTTTACGGAAAACGATCTGTTGAAACTCCCCAATTTCGGACGGAAAAGCCTGGAAGAAATCAAAGAAAAAGTCGCCGAATTGCATCTTTCACTGGGCATGACCGTTCCGGGAATTCCTCCCGCCGTGCCGGGGTCCCTTGGTCCGGTGGCCCGCGACGTGGAAGATGATGACGACGACTATGAAAAAGGTGATGAATAACAATAAGCGGAAGGATCCTTCTTATGCGTCATAGAAAAGCGGGAAGAAGGCTGGGCAGAGACATGGCCCACCGGGAAGCCACCATGAGAAGTCTGGCTGTGGCCCTGTTCCGCCACGATGCCATCACGACAGGTATTTTCAAGGCCAAAGAGCTGCGCCGGTTTGCTGAGCCCATTATTACGATGGCCAGGAAAGACACTTTGGCGAACCGTCGGCGCGCTTTCGCGCTGTTGCGGGATGATGACGTGGTCAGAAAGCTGTTTTCCACCATCGGACCGGCTTATCAGGATCGCCCGGGCGGGTACACCCGTATTCTGCGTCTCGGCAACAGGTTGGGGGACGGTTCGCTCCAGGCGCGTATCGAATTGGTCGGACTGGGCGAGTACAAACCCGAAGAATAAATTCAATACCCTTAAAAATCCAGGAGCAGTGGGACTTTTCCCGCTGCTCCGTTTACTATTAAGATTACGTCATAGGAGAAAGCCCTATGCGATATCCTTTTGGGCTTCAGTTGTATTCGGTCAGGGACCACCTGGATAAAGACATTAATGCGGCCTTGCGCGCGGTTCGGGACGCCGGCTATGAATATGTGGAAACGGCCGGTTTTCATGGCATAACGCCCGACGAATTCATACATGCGCTGCAGCGAACCGGCCTTAAGCCTGTCAGTATGCATGTTCCCTATGAGGCCATGTTGCATCAGGGGGAACAGGTTTTACGCACCTGTGTGAAATTTTCAGTTTCCTGGATTGTAATTCCCTGGCTGGGTCCGCAACAGTGCCCGGACAGGGAACAGTGGATTGCCGCGGGCGCCCGGCTAAACGAAATCGGGGCATGGCTGAAGAAAGAGGGGGTGTGCCTGTGCTACCACAACCATTCCCATGAATTTGTGCCATTGCCGGACGGATCGGTTCCCTTCGAATGCCTGCTCTCCGCTACGGAGTCCGAAAATCTCAGTATCGAACTGGATACCTGTTGGGCCGCGCTGGCCGGCGAGGATGTGTGCGGCATGCTTCACCGGTTTAAAGGCAGATGCCCCATAATACACGTTAAGGACTACATCCGTTCCGCGGATAACGGTATGCCCAGGCTGACGGAAGTCGGCCGCGGGCTGATGCCGTGGGAAGAAATACTGCCTGCTGCGGAGCAGGCCGGTGTACGGTGGTTCCTGGTTGAACAGGATCAGTCGGATACAGACTCCCTGGAAAGCGCGCGGGTAAGCGCCGGATATATGCGGCAATGGAACGAACAGCCAGGATAACAGTGCTGGCTTCAAGGGTTGCTTTAGGGGCAACGATTGGGCTTCTGTCTTGCCTGGTGGGGTGTGCCGGATATCCGGGGGTAGTCATCACTGGTCAGGTGGAAGACTGGATGGGAGAGCCGCTGCCCGGCGTGGCAGTAGTGGGCCTCCCGGAAAAGGATGGCGTGCTGTCCGGGATGTCGGACCCTTTGGGCCGTTTTTCGCTGCGCGCGCGTTACATCCCGGAACAGTTGGCTTTTATCAAAACCGGCTACACAAGGCACGTCCTCTCCCTCGCCGAATTTCATGACACCATCCGGTTGCGTGTACCCACAGTACCGCGACTGTGGCCGATCCCAGCCGTGGAAGGCGTTTATCTTGCTGAAAAAGGACGCTACCGGACGCTGGACAGCGCGCGTCCCACGCATTATGTTGTGCCGGATACAGGAACAGCTTCGGGTTTGTCTGTGCTTCCTGCTATGGTTTTAACGGAATCTCCACTCCATGGTGAAATACCCTCTGTGTGGGACCCGCGCGGTAACAGCTTCCTGGTAGGCGTGCGCATGCCTTTAGGTGAAACCCGTCTCTGGCGTCTTCAGCGCGTAATGGCGGCCTCTGCGGATTCGCTGGCCCAGCGCAAACGCGCCGGAGTCAAAAATGCCCGTGGCGGAGAAGCCCCCGCGAAAAAGGAGGATGAGTCCTTGCTTCAGCCGGCCTGGCTGCCTGAAAGTCGCGTGCCGGTCGATTTGCGCCCAGTGGATGAACCGGACAACAACCTTTTTGTGATTATTCCGCGCGAAGCGCTGACACCCGGCGTGTATGCGGTTGACTGGGGCAGTCTCCTGGACACAGGCGTTTTAGAACAGCGGGTGTTCCTGTTTGCGGTGGCGGATCCCCAGACCGGAGCAATACCGGAACCCGAGAAAACGGAGGAAGAGCTCAAACGTGAAGAGCTGCGGGAGCAGCAGCGTCAGCAGCGGCGCAAAGAAATGGATAAAGCAACCAATGAAGGCATGGGATAATTACACCCTGGCAGGATTAATCGAATGAAAAGGCAGTATGCGGCGGAACTGATTGAAGGCGACAGGGTCAACGACTATTTTCTGGTGACGCGCAAGGATCTTCGTCCCAGGCAGAATGGCGGAAAATTCCTGGGGTTGGTGCTTCGGGATAAGTCCGGAGAAATTGGAGCAGTGGCCTGGGACAGCGCGGAAATGCTGAGCAGGCTGTTCGAAGTGGGGGACGTGGTTGCTGTTCGGGGCTCCGTTCACATTTATCAGGGGCGTCCTCAGGTGCGGGTGGAATCCATTGCGGCGCTGAACCCCGGGGATTACGACCTGGCGGATTTGCGGGGAGCCAGCCAGGATATCGTCGAAGACCAGCGCCGGTACCTGGAAAAGTTGCGTTCAGTCGAGCATCCCGAACTGAAACGCCTTCTGGCGCTTTTTCTGGATGATGCGGACTTCATGGAACTTTTCTGCCGCGCCTCTGCCGGAAAAAAATGGCATCATGAGTATGCGGGCGGACTGTTGCGGCATTGCCTGGAGATGACCTGCCTGGCGGAAACCCTGTGCGAACTGTTTCCGGAACTGAACCGGGACCTGATGGTGGCCGCCATTTTTTTCCATGATATCGGTAAAGTGAGGGAAATGGCGCACGACCTGGTGGTGGACTATACGGATGAAGGAAAACTGTTGGGGCATCTGCACCTGGGAGCCCGTATGCTGGAAGACGCAATATCCCGTATTAGCGGCTTTCCCGAAGAGTTAAGGCTGCGGCTGGTGCACTGTGTGCTGTCGCATCACGGGGAATTGCAGAACGGTTCTCCCGTAACCCCCAGGACAGCTGAAGCCGTGGCCCTCCATTTTATTGACAACCTGGACGCCCAGACGGAAGCATTTCTGCGGATCATTCGGGAAACCCGAAGCCGGGGACAGGACTGGTCAGACTACCAGCCGCTGGTGGATCGGGTAATCTGGGCGAGGTAAGGTCCTAATACAGGCGTCCGGGTTCAGAGGGCATCTCATAGGTGCCCGACTCAATCTCTTCTTTGCCGGACTCGAATTCTTCTACGGACACGCTGCCGATTACGGTGACCCGCAGCCGGGTGGCGAGACTGATAAAGGTTACGCCGGTTCCCATGGGCAGTGGTTCAGGCAGGGTCTCGGTCTTCCACTTTTTAGCCGGCCGGCCGCCGGACCACATCGTGACCACGTATACTGTTTTCATCTGTCTGCGCTCTCCCGTAGCCGGTGAACTGCAATTTATGCGGGGGATATCTGGTTTGGCAGTTTACCGGTTTCCCGGCGTGTGTTCAACCACTTTTTCAGTGCTTCCGTAACCATTTCAACGGATATGTCTTTCATGCAACGATGGTGTTCCAGCGGGCATTCAGGCTGCTGGCATGGTGCGCAGGGAACGTTTGCGCGGATGATATCACCTTTTTCCCAGGGACTGTCCGTGTACGCGGGAGAGGTGGAACCCATGATGCAGATTACGGGGGTTCCCAAAGCCACGGCAATATGGCGGGAGCCGCTGTCATTGCCAATCAGGATATCTGCCCGCTCGATCACAGCCTTCAGGGTTTCCAGCCCGCCTTCTCTGATTTCCGTGATCGGTACGGATGCCGACTTGAGCACGGCATCCCGGACCTCGCTGTCTCCCGGTCCGGTCAGCAGTACGCATGTGGCATTCCATTTTGAATATGCGTAATCCGCCACAGCGGCGAACCGTTCTGGCGCCCACCGTTTACTGGCGCCAAACGCGGCTCCGGGCGCCAGGGCTATTACAGGGCGGTCCTCTCCGGTCAATTTTTCAGCCACCAGATTCCTGGCGTTTTCGGACACGGCCAGGCTCAGTCCCTGGTCGTCCGGCCGGCCGCCTGCCTGTTCTACTAGGCGCAGATATTCGAACGCCATGTATTCCGGCGCGATCTGGCCGGATTCCAGCCTGGGAGGGACGGGATCAGTCAGCAGCAGCCGGCGTCCCCCGCGGTTGATCCCGACCCGGCGGCGCGCGCCGGTTAGGCTGGCAAACAGTGCCGCCCGAAAGGAATGGGGAAGTATGAAGGCCAACTGAATACGGTACTGTTTCCGGATGGTTCGGGCTGCGCGCAGCATCCAGGGCAGTCCGGCTTTGGAAGGTATTTCCAGCGTCTGGTCAAAATACGGAAGGCCGCGCAGAATGCCGCACGCCGAAGCCGTTCCCGCCAAAATGATATGGTGGTCCGGCCATGACATACGGGCGCTTCTGAGCGCCGGGGTAGCCATGACGGCATCACCCAGCCAGTTTGGCGTGTAAAAGAGAATGGCGGGGGAACGTGGTTTCATCCGTTATCCCGGTATCAGCGTAGGTCCGCCTGAGGGAGGGATTTTTCATTCTCGGGGAGGGTGGAAGCAGGCGGGTCACCGGGCGAACCGGCCATTTTTTCTTTGCGTAATTTTCGCACTTCTGACACCAAACTTTCCCATTCTTCCCGCGTTTGTTCCAGGTATTCGATCAGCAGTTCTTCCAGTGTCAACCGATTAATCTGCTCCCGGCCGGGCGAAAAAGTCTCTTTCCAGGTTCCTCGGCGAATTATCCCCAAAAAATCCGGTATTTTTTTGACAAACGGGCTGTTCCGGACGCAATCCGCCGGCTCTCCGTCGTCAAAGAAAGCCATAAACTCGGCTGGGGTCATATTCCCCAAAAATTCCTGCCAGCACTCCTGTGGTGTCATATTTTCATCTTATCAGCAAACTGTGC
Source organism: Candidatus Hydrogenedentota bacterium (assembly GCA_029776995.1). GTDB lineage: Bacteria > Hydrogenedentota > Hydrogenedentia > Hydrogenedentales > CAITNO01 > JAGPFE01. Next base: position 6,644 of record JAKOTZ010000246.1, on the reverse strand, counting down.
GTTTTAACAAACCGGTAATAATGTAACCGGGCATGGCGTATCGTCCGAATGGGACGTAATCAGTCTGGACTGATTTTTAGCGCCGGGATGAATAACGGACGCTGTGCGCTCGTCTATATTATAGAAATAAGCTGAAATTTAAAAGCAGCCTCTGTGCTGATGGAGAGATCTTATGGACACCGGATATGGATTAAACCTGCGGCCGAAGGTGATCCGGGGAACGCTTAACGCCATTCTTTCAGGTGTTTTGCTGCTTTCTGTAACCGGAGGAGCCGCTGTGGGATCAGCGGATGAAGTGGCGCCGCCGCCTCACGGTAGGATCAGCTTCGACGGAGGGGGTATGCTGGTCAGGGGGCTTAATGACTCAGACTGGGCCCGGGCGTCGATCAACACGCTCGCTTTGCCGGGGGATACCCTCTGGGTAGACGAAGGCGGTGCATCGGAACTGGAATTTGCGGGAGGAACCTACCTGCGCATGGCGGATGCCAGCAAACTGGAGCTGGTGGCGCTGACGCCGTCATTCCAGTTCAGGGGATGGGTGGGCTCCTTTTATGTCCAGCGCCTGGTGGGCGCTCCCGGACAATGCCTGATGCAGACCCCTGCCTGCACCGTCGAAATTTTCGCGGACAGCGCCGCCCGGATTGACATCGCCCAGAATGGGGGCGTTACGGTGACGGTGCGGTGGGGGAGCGCTGAGGTGCGCACGGACAATGGCGGTGCGGTCCGGGTATCCCAGGGATACCGCGTATGGATTGATCCGGGGCTATTGCCTTCGGATCCTGTCGCTTTTGACCGGAACCAGTCCGACGCGTTCGACAAGTGGAATGCTGACCGGGCGGAACTGCTGGCCAACGGCGTGAAAACGCTTCCCCGGGAGATTCCGGTGGTCTCTGCCATCGGCGCGGCGGAATTGGCCGCGAATGGCACCTGGGTCTATATTGACAATCGTCCGTACTGGCGGCCGGTCGTGGTGGATTATGTTCCGTTTCGGTACGGTTACTGGAATTATGTGCCGGTGGTGGGGCATGTCTGGGTGGGCGCGTATCCGTTCTGCTACGTGACCGCGCATTATGGGCGCTGGCGGTATGTAAGCGCGTACGGATGGGTATGGACCTATGATCCGGTCTGGAGCCCGGCGTGGGCCGTGACGGTCAGCGTCGGTGACCGTTTCCTGTGGGCACCCTGCGATTTTTATGCCAGGCCTGTGCTCGTGGCCGATACTGCGGTCTTCAGCGTGGGCAGCCTCACGTTCAGCCTGTCCGCGGTGAGCTGGATGCCTGCGACGTATGTTACCACGGGTTGCGCAGTAGTATATCCCGCCACGCCCGTCATCGTGGATGTGGTGCGGACAGTCCCGGCAACCCAGGTCAACATCTGGAACATTTATGTCAACCCAACCTATCAGCGCCGGATACCTCGGCCCGTGTATCCCGCCGATTCCATCAGGGTGCGGGACTACAATCCGTCCCGGAGTATCCGCGGCGTGCCGCAGACCCTACTTGCGGAAAATACGGCGCCGGCAGCGCGCGCGCAGACCCTGGAGTCCAGAATCGCGCGCTCAACTTTCCAGCCTGTTATGACTGAACGCGCGGCGGTTGATGGCGGAAATCGTGCAGTCCGGACGGGGCTGCCGTCCGCGCGGAACAGCATGGCCGGAACACCGCGGTCAGTCCGCCTGTCGGGGGACCTTACCGCCGATGCTCCGTCAGGCGGGATAGACCGCCGAATCCGGACCCAAATGGCCCGGGCTGATTACGGGAACATCGGCAATACAGCCCGGACGTCCGGCGCGGGGGACGCCCGTGCGGGTGCCATCCGGGACCGTGCCGTTTTGCCGGAAACTGCAGTTGCTGGGCGTACCAGTGGGGCAGCTGACAGCAAAGCCGTGCCCAGGCAGGCGTATGCGGTTCGTACCCCCAGAGGCGGTGGGGCGAGTCCCGCGCTGCCCGCGGAACGGCGAGCGCCCAACAGGGAAAGCGTTCCTACCCTGAACAATCGTACACCCCATGCTCCGCTGGTCAATATAGACCGGTCTGGTGGTGGTGAAACGTTGCCGCCGCGTTCAGTTGGGGCGGAGTCGCTTAACCGCGAACCCGTGTCGGCGGTTCGGGATTCAGCCCATATTCGGTCACAACTGCAAGAAATTTCGAATTCCAGGCCTTCTCAGACTGCTCCGCGGGAATCCGTATCTGCTCCGGACAGCTTGCGGACATCGCCGTCCGATGCGTTTTCGCCGCGGGTGGCCGTTCGGGATATGGAGCCTGCCTCCCCCATGTTGCCTGGGCGTAGCAGGGGTTCCAGCAGCGGAACTTCAACGCCGAGGACACCGCCTTCCCGCCCGTCTTCCGGTTCAAATAGACAAACGGACACTACCCGACCCCGGACTACCACGCCGACAAGGCCGGCTACCCGGAGTTTTGGCTTCGATCTGCCATCTCTGTCTGCGCCGCGCTCGGGGATTGGGGAGTCCCGGACGAACAGCCTTTCAGGAACTTCCCTGCCCTCTGTTACGGAAAATCGGTCGTCCGTGTCAGGTCTCTCTGAGGTGGGTCGGCTTCGGCCGCCCGTGACGTCCCGGATTCCTTCCTTTACGCCGGAAATATCTCGGGGGGGCGGATCTGTTGAGTCCCCCCGCGTTGATGCTTTGCGCGTGAACACGCCCCGGGTAGAGATGCCCCGCCACCAGTCGTCTGTGCAAATCCCGGTAGGCGTTTCAGGGGGATCACGTCCTTCCGGCGGCTTTTCTCCCCGCGTGGCTCCAGTGCGCGCGCCATCCATGCCATCGGTCAGAAACAGCAATTCTGGCGGCTTCAGCCGTATGCGCTGAGCCGGGAACATAAGGACAGGAAACCATGTGTATCGCGAACATCTCCCGCGCGTGGGTGCATCTTGCGGCGGTTGGCTGGATGGCAGCCGCGCTCACAGGCTGTCCCTACGGGTATGTTCCCCTGGATCCCGGAACCGGCGATGATACCGATGGCCAGGCCCAGTATGAATATGATTTGGGCTTTAATGACGGCTTTATGCGGGATGATTATTACTGGAAAGGGTATGACGACAGCTTCTATACCCGGGACGGCGGACAGATTTATTACCAGGGCGGAACGCTCCCGTATGTGGAGTCGCCTCCCTACGAAGCCGGATTCTGGGACGGCGTCTGGTATGCCTACAATGACGGCTATTTCGTCTCTTACGACGATGCGTTCACGATCGGGTTCAGTGAAGGATATGACGTGGGATACGGTCCCGGATGGAAAGAATTCCTGTTGCTGGATCAGCACGTGGAGTATCTGGACGGCGGATTTTCCGACGGTTATAACGACGGTTTTTCTGAAGGGAGAATTCTCGGGGCGGTGGACTACCTCGAGGGGCTTCCGTTCGACTGGCTGGATGCCATGGCCTATTACCGCGCGGGGAACGACGCGTACCTGGAAGAAATAGAGCTGGGCACCGGGGTGTACGGGCCGGTAGTCCTGTATGAATACGGAACGGATCCCGCCACCCTCCTCAAATCAGAAAAGAGTACCTCATCGGCGGAAAAACAGCGCCGGCGGAACGGGCTGGAAACAAAAGGCCGGACGGTCCGCGGTGGATTGTCCCTTAAATCCAATGGCGGTGATACCGCGTTGGTCCGGACTTATCCCGATGCGGTCCGAGCCAGGCTGCAGGTCGCTCCGACCGAAACACCCAGGGCGGAAGGCGTTACGCTGAGGGTTTCCGACACCACCTGGCTGCAGCGTCTGGAACAGTACCGCCAAAACGCGCGCTGACGGCAGCGATGAAACTGCAGGCAGGGGGTGGAACAATCTGGTTTTGTCACTCCGGAAGTCCCGCGGATTGGCCCGGCCAGGGAACGCTGAAGATCTGTTTGCAGTCTTTTCCCGCCCAGGTCTGGACACGGTTTCCGGCAGCGTCGGTGGTGGGGACGATCCGATTGTACGCGACCCATTTCCCGTCGGGCGATATCACCGGAGCATGTCTGGGCTCTCCATCTCCGTAGGGAGTAAGCCATACGGCCTCCGCCGGCAGTTCCCCCTCAAGGCTTACCGCGGCAATGCCGCCCCGGGCGGTGAACAGGATGGCCTTTCCGGAGGGATGCCAGCGGATATCTCCGGTGACGCCTTCAGCTACCCGGCTGGCCTGAACCGGCCGCAGGGCCGGATCATCGGACCTGTCAGATCCCTGGGCGCTCACCACGAAAACCTGCTGTTTGCCGTTCCCATCCTTTCCCAGGTATGCAATCCGTGACCCGTCCGGCGCGCCCCGGACGATGCCGCCCGCCCAGGTATGCGTAATCCGTCGGATGCGAAGCCCTTTCGGCGGGGAAGGGTACCGTTCCGCGTCTCCGGAATCCGCCGTGGTGATGTCGACCTCATCAGGGATTTCGACCACGAAAAGCGACTCCTCATAGGTCTGTTCGTCATCGTTGCGCACTTTGCCGATGAAGGCCCGCATGGTTCCTTTCGGGTCTACCCAGGAGTCGCCATAAGCTTTTTCAATTTCGCCGGGCCTGGACTGCCCCATCGGGACGGGGCGAACCAATACGGCAAACCAGCACCGGGCAGGTTCAGGAGCGTTGGGATGCGGTTCCATGTAACCGATCGTCCGGTCGTATTGCGGCAGCAGGAAATCGTCGTAGGTGAAACCGATCCGCCTGCCGTCCCGGCTGAATTCATGCCGGTGGGTGCCGCCCCGGTGCGCTCCCGGTTTAGTGGGACGGTCCCTGGCGATGTCCCGGCAGTCCAGCCAGTACAACTGCTGTTTTCCGTCCTTCAGCATGCGCCATTCATCATGTGCTTTCACGATGTCCCCGTCGGTCGGCACCAGCGCGCCGCAGCGGTTGGGTTTGCCATAGGGGCCTCTCCATGCCACTTCTTCCGGAAAGGGTCCATGAATAAACGCCACTTCGGGGCGGGCGGGGTTGAAAGACACCGCGCCGACACCGGGAGCGGGCGCGTCTCCCAGCACAATATGTTCCGGGCGGTACAGAACGATTTCCCGTCCCGTTTCGAGCTCCAGCAGTTCGATGGATGTGCTGTTATCAATGGATGGTCCGTACATTTCCCGGGTGTCGTAACAGAGGAACCGCCCATCCGCCGAAAAATTGTCATTGTTATCCAGGTCATGGTTTTTTGGGGAAAAAGTCAACTGTTTTTCGGGTGTCATTTTTGCTCCTTCCGCCTGCGCGCGCCCAGGCGCCTGAACCAATATTCCGGCCATTACAACCGGGAAAATCGTTATGCTGATCCACCTGTTCATTTTATTGTTCTCCTAAAGAGACGGGCTGGAGGTTTCACGCGGATCAATGACATAAAGATACAGATTCTGCATGCCGCCGAATATTTTCCGCCGCGCCGCCACCTCCCACTGTATCAGATCATACTCAATCTGCCGGCGCAATTCATCAGAAAGTCCCCCTTCAAAAACCAGCATGAACGGTGCGCCTTTTTTGACCTCATCTGCCACCGCGTAGGCAAACCGGTCCGGCTCCAGCCAGTCTATGCCGGTTTTCAGCGTTCGGTCGTTGCAGACCAGTACCCGCGCCAGGTTCCAGTCCGGAGTCAATGCCCGGACGGTGTGGTATTCCGGGGACCGCAACAGGTTGATGATACTCCGGTAGTCCTGGCGCACCGGCAGCTGTCCATATCCGAAAAACAGAACGATCAGCAGAGACGCCGCCGAAACGGCGTAAAGCCGGGCTGTCCGCGGAGCCATCCGGCAGAATCCGGACACCAGCGCGCCGGGCAGAAACACCCACGCAAAAAAGAGATAGCGGACCTGGAATACGTGGGGCTTCCACGCGAGGGATAACAGATATAAAGCCAGCGCCGGAAACAGAACGCCGGCCATCCAGACGCCAATAGGGTCCGCGCGGCCTGGTTGTTGGGGTGTTGTATCGGAGGGCTGAGCAGGCCGCTTGAACAGCCATGCGAGTACTGACAAAAAAATCCCCAGCAGCATCAGCCGAGCCAGGGCAAGTTCAACGGGCTGCCGGATTGCCGCCAGCAAGCCCAGGGTGCTTCCCGCCAGGTTCAGCGGAAATTTGGGTGGTATGCCCCACGCCCAGCGCACCGGTTCATTGTCCTGAAACAGCAGGCGCCCCAGGAATGACTCCGAAGCGTCAGTTCCGCCGTCGAGCAGGATCCCGATCACCGGTCCTAGGGGAGGCGCGGCCATTCCCGCGGGGTCCGGAGCGGGACGGATGGTCATTATCCATGGAATCAGCGTCAGGCAGGCCAGCCCATGCAGCAGCCCCCATGCGATAACCGCGCGGCTAATCCGAAAACGGCTGTTTCCCCACAGCCACAATCCCTGCGCGACCAGTATCAGCGCAGTTAACAGATGGGTCCACAGCATCGCGAAATTGACCAGCAGTGAAAGTGCGAGCCAGCGCCTTCTGCCCGTTTGCCTCCACCAGAGCAGAAAGAGCCAGGATATAAGCCCCATCAGAGGCAGCCACGCGTACGGGCGGATGCCCTGCCCGTAAAATACATGGAAAGGTGACAGGGCCAGCCAGAATCCGGTCATTACTCCGGCTAGGCGGCCGAGATATTTCCAGGTGGCCAGTGCCGCGGCTGCCGCGGCCAGCGCGGAGGGAACAACGGACAACAGGCGGACCCAGACGGCACTTTCCGGGATGATTT